>JAVVEY010000135.1:0-6378 GCA_032250675.1 Longimicrobiales bacterium
CCCTCCCCACTCGCGACGTCGCGCACCGTGCCGTGCACCGCGATCGGGTCGGATATGCCCGCGCACGCCGCGGCGAGCCCCGCCCGGGGATCGAGCTCGATCGGGAGACGGCGGGTGGTGCCGTCGACGAGCTCGACGGGACTCGACACCGGCGCGACCCCGAAGAGGGCGAGGCCGGGGAGCAAGGCGATCACGTCGTAGCGGCCGGGGGTCGCGGCGCGGAGCGTGAAGCGACCGTCGTAGTCCGCTACTGTCGCGTCGATATCGGCACCCGCGGAGTCCACCAGCGCGACCCACGCGCCCGCGAGCGCGCGGCCCGTGCCGGCCTCGGTGACCTCGCCGATCACGACCTGGGCCGAGACCGGGAGCGAGGTGAGGGCGAGGAGAAGGAGGGGTGTCCAGGTGCTTCTGCGCATGAAAGCCCCCAGGGATGGCAGGTGATGGCGATGCGGACGATCTCGCTGCGGAGAGCCTCTGGTCACACAGTGTGGACCCTCTCTCGAAAAAGCGACCAGACGATCGCGCGGTTCCGCTGCGCCGGTGCGGTGGAGGGAGCAGCGGGCGGGCGGATCGAAGCGGTGGTCATCGAGAGGTCCGCAGGCTTGCATCCGTGCGGTCCGTTCCGCCTGCCCACCGCCTCGACTTTCCTCGACGGCTGGGTCGAGCGCGCCCAGGCCCCTGCATCGTCAGGCCTGCGGCTACCGTGACCAGGACTTCTTCCGCCTCCACAGCTCCGCCTCCACGACACCCGCGATGAACGCGTCGGATCAACCCAGGTACTCCCTATCGTGTCGACCACGATCCTGATCCCATCCTCAGTACCTCTACGGTTTCGACATCGAACGTGTCTTTCACAACCCCTGTCAGGAACTCCTGCGACACGTCCAGCAACTCAAACCGAGCAGGCAGCTCCACATCCCGGATCCAGGAACCGGTTGAATCGAAGACGGACCAGACCTGTGGTCCAGGAACGAGGTCCGGCATTCGAGTGTCAAACGACCCGAACGACTCCTCATCGAAGTGCCGGACCCAGTAGCTCGCCGGATCACCGAGCACTTCGACGAATATCGGCTTCATCTCGGCCACGTGCGGGTATTCGTCCAGACCAGGGAAGAGATACTCAACTTCGGGATCCGACGGCATTCCTTCCAGCCATGACCTGCGAGACCGGGAATAACGCATGTGATCCCGCATTGTCACACGTTCTGCTCGAGCATTCCAGCGCATGAGGACCTCGACATCACCGTCTCCTCCATATCGTCGCAGCTCGGGGTTACGACCAACTCCCAGCAGCAGCTCGTCCCCCACCAGCGCCACCGTGCGTTCCGTGCCCCAGGGCACAACGAAAGGGCGCGCTGAGCCATACAGCTTGCGTGTCCAAGTCTCGACCAGCCCGGCCGTCGCGATCGTATCGCGCCTGCCCGTGCGGGGATCCCACCAGTGGATCACATCCTCGACCACGCCCATCGCATCGGGCTCCGGCACGCGAGCGACATCGCTCAGCAGCATGCGACTACAGCCGGAGGATACCCCGAGGAGGGACGACTGCGACCCACCACGTCGATAGTTGATCTGCCGGACGAATTTCCCGTCTGCGGTGAAGATCATGAGGTTGAACCGCCCCACGACTGCGAGTGTGTCGCCGTCGCATACATGGACGTCGAGAACTTCCGGGATCTCGCCGGGTCCTTCGCCGCGCTGAGCAAGACCGACAGCCAAGCTTCCGTCAGCATGGAAGATCTTGACTTGGTGGTGGCCACGATCCGCCACGACGAAGCGCTCTTCACCAAGACGCCTTGCCGCCACCACGCCGAAGAGTGGCACGTACTCCTCGCCGGGAAGCGCACCGCCGATCACGGTACGACTCTGATAGCTTCGAGAGGAAACGGTCAAGACTGGCAGAGACGGCACTTCGTTGTAGACAATCGACACATCCGAGCTGTCCCGCCGAACATTCTCTGGCAATGGGTCGGCCGATGAGCAAGCGGCCGACAACAACATCGCCGCGCCCGCCGCGCACACCGTCCGCCGACAGGTCAAGCACATACGCCACTCACGATCCGGTACTGCCGTTGTTCCAGCTTCTTGACTTCGGCTGTCGGCTCCTCGCCGAAACGGCCGACATCCTTGTCGTCACATGACTCCCTTTCCAGAGTGGTTGTCTCTGGTCGGCCGCGGCAGCCGGAACCGCCGTGGCTGGCCCCTTCATTACCTGGAACGTTTGAGCGCCGACCCGCCCTAGACGCCCCGGTAGAAGATGATCCCCGCCTCGCGCAGGAGGGTCGCGAGTTCGGGCGCGCGCGGCGCGAAGGTCTCGAGCGCGAGGTCGCAGCGCGCCGCGTCGCGGTCGGGGGGCGCGGGTACGACCTCCGCCGGGATCCCCGCCTCGGCGGCGATCTCCTCGCCCCAGAGCACGTGGTGCGTGGTGTCGAAGAGGAAGGTGGCCCGCTCCGGCGTCACCGCCGTCGTCCGATCCCCGGAAGGTCCCGACCCCGCCGGAAGCGACCGGTGTCGTCACACACCTCCGTCGGCTCGGTGCCCGGGATGTAGATCTCGGTGTAGCGGTTCTCCTCGCTGCACCACCGACTCCAGAGGAGTCCCGACTTCGCGTCGACCTCGCGGGTGATCAGCTCGGGGAGGAGGGGCCACGGCCCGGGAATCTCGAGCTGCGGTTCGACGAAATACCCGGGCGGGACCGTCTCCCCCTCTTCGGCGAGGTCGCCCATCCCGTAGTAGACGTGCTTCATGAAGCGCCCCCACACCGGCGCCGAATACCCCCCGCCCGTGGCCTGCGGCGATGTGCCGTCGGTCATCGGGATCGGACGGTCCATCCCGAACCAGACGCCGGCGGTGAGGTTCGGGGTGAAGCCCATGAACCAGGTGTCGGTGCCGTCGTTGGTCGTGCCCGTCTTCCCGGCGGTCGGCACGGCGTACGGAAGCAGGCCGATATTCCGGTGGTTGGCTCCGGTGCCCCGGTTGGCGGCGTCCTGCAGCATGTCGACCATGATGCGCGCCGCTTCGGGTTCGAGCACGCGCGTGCGCTCGGGCTGCGGCTCCCAGAGCACATTGCCGCTGGCATCCTCCACGCGCACGATCGGGAAGGGCCGCACCTTCTCGCCGAGGGTGGCGAAGGCGGTGTACGCCTCGACGAGCTGGAGAGGGATCACCTCGGCCGCGCCGATCGTGGTGGAGGGGAAGCGCTCGATCTCGGTCTGGATCCCCATCCGTCGCGCCGTCTGCGCGACCGTCTCGATCCCGACCTCCTCCCACCCGAGCTTGATCGCGATCATGTTGATCGAGCGCCGGAGCCCCTCGCGGATCGTGATGGGACCCTGGAACTCCTGGCTGAAGTTGCGCGGACGCCAGTCCTCCCCACTCACCTGTGAGTAGACGACCGGCTGATCGACGACGATGTGGGAGGCGGGGATTCCGGAGGCGATCGCCGCCGCGTAGACGAAGGGCTTGAAGGCCGAGCCCGCCTGACGGCGCGCGAGGCGCGCGCGGTCGAACTTCGACTGTTCGAAGTCGCGGCCCCCGATCATCGCGCGCACCCCTCCGGTGGCGGGATCGAGCGCGATGAACATCCCCTGAAGGTACGGCGTCTCACCCGGAAAGGCATCCACGGTGTCGTACGCCGAGTACGGCTCGTGACCGAAGTTTTCGCGCGCCTCGATCTGCGCCCACCCCCACTCCATCGATTCGCGGGCGGCGATCTGCATCTCGCGATCGAGCGTCGTGTAGACCCGCAGTCCCCGGGTGTAGACGTCGTTGCCGAAGCGCGAGTCGAGGATCTGGCGCACCCACTCCTCGAAGTAGGGCGCGATCCCGTGCACCGAATCCGAGGAGTGATCGCTCTCGGGGAGGGGGTGCGACTTCCACCGTTCGACCTCCTCCTCGGGGAGGTACCCCTGCTCGGCCATCAGGTTGAGGACGATGTCGCGGCGCGCGCGGGTCGGTTCGGGGTTGGTGTAGGGGTTGTAGAACCCGGGGCGATTGAGGATCGCGGCGAGGAGCGCGGCCTCCGCCACATTCATCTGGGAGGCGTCCTTCCCGAAGTACGAGCGCGCCGCCGTCTGGTACCCGTACCCGCGCCCCATGTAGACCTGATTGAGGTACGACTCGAGGATCTGGTCCTTGGTATAGGCGTCTTCGAGCTGCCACGAGACCTGCAGCTCGCGCAATTTGCGTACGTACGCGCGGTCGAAGCCGATCTTGTCGACGAACATGTTCCGGGCGAGCTGCTGCGTGATCGTGCTCCCGCCTCCCGCGTAGCGCCCCGTCACCACACCGAGGACGGCGCGGGCGAAGCCGATCGGGTCGAAGCCGTTGTGCCGGTAGAAGCGCTTGTCCTCGATCGCGATCACCGCCTGCGCCACATGCTCGGGGAGGGCGTCGATCGAGACCGGGGTACGGCGCTGGATCCCGAGCTCGATGATCAGCTCCCCCTCGCTGTCGAAGAGCTTGGAGGTCTGCTGCGGCTCGAAGGTGCGGATCTGGGCGATCGAGGGGCAGGTGGCGCAGAGGTTTCGCCACGACCCGAAGGCGACCCCGACCCCGCCCGCCAGGAGGAAGACGAGCGCGAGGGCGACGATGCGCGGAAGCCGCAGGGCAAACGGATTGGGGAGTCTGAGCATGGCACGCTCAAGGTAGCAGGGAGGTCGGCCGACTCTCAACGGCCCGTCACCCTCCCGTTGCATGAAGTGGGCCAGCAAAATGGTGCGCGCCGGCGCCGCGACTGGACGGAGCCTCCCGGATGTGGCAGGGTACGCCTCCGGCACTCCGCCGGGGCCTGCGCCGTCTGGCGGGCCCGTTGCACTCTGTCGGGGCCGGCGAGGTACGTCCCCGGCCCACACCTCTCGGAGGAGATCTCTCTGTGCGATTCGCTGTCGTGATGATCTTCGGGTGCGGCCTGATGGCGTGCGCGTCGGACGAGGCGCCCGCTCACGACCCCGCTGCCGAGGGCGTCGCCGCCCTCGTCGTGACGGAGGACGACGAGCTCCGCGAGATCGCCGGGAGACTCCTCCCGGGGCTCGCCGAGCGCTCGGGGCTCGAGGTGCGGGATTCGATCCGCCTCGCGAGGCGGTCGCGCGCCGAGCTCGAGCGCTTCCTCGAGGCCAAGCTCGACGAGGAGATCGATGAGGCGCGCGCCGAGGGGCTCGCCGAGGCGTACGCCCTCCTCGGACTCGTTCCGGAGGACTTCGATCTTCGCGCGACACTCCTCGAGGTCTACACCGAGCAGGTCGCGGGCTTCTACGATCCCGATTCGACCACACTCTACGTCCTCGACGATCAACCCGGGCGCGCGATCGAGGAGCTCCTCCTCCACGAGCTCGTTCACGCCGTCCAGGACCAGTGGGTCGATCTCGCGGCGGTCACGGCGCCGACGCTCGACAACGACCGGCGTGCCGCGGCGCAGGCGGCGATCGAGGGGCACGCCACCCTCGTGATGCTCGAGTACGTGATGCGCGGGATGAGCACCCACGACCTCGACCTCCTCGAGGTCCCCGACTTCGCCCGCCAGATGCGACCGGCGCTCGAGGGAATCGGCAGCGAGTACCCGGCCCTCGGCGGTGCCCCACGCATCATCCGCGAGTCGCTCCTCCTCCCCTACCTGCATGGGGCGAGCTATGTGCAGTCGGTCTGGCGCACACGGGGGAGCCGCGTCCCGCTCGGCGAGATCCTCCCGGCGTCCACCGAGCAGGTCGCCGACCCCGACCGATTCACGCGGGCCGATCCCGATCTCCCGACCGGGGTGCAGCTCACCCTCGCGCCACCCGCGCGTATCGAACTCGACGACGTCCTCGGCCACGCCGAGGTGCGCATCCTCCTCGGGGAGATCGTCGGCCCCGAGGCGGGCGCGGGCGCGGAGGGGTGGGATGGGGATCGGTGGGCGCTCGTGGCGGAGGGAGCCACGCGGGGGCTCGTCTGGGCCGCCGTCTTCGACGACGCGGCGGCGCGCGACCGCTTCGTGGGGCTCCTCGCCCCCCGGCTCGACGCCTTCCCGCGCCGCGCCACCCTCGACGCCTCGACGGTGGAGGGGCGACCGATCGTCCTCCTCCGCGTGGGGATCGAGTCCGAGGTCACCGTCACCCTCGGGGGGGACGGGTGAGCCCGATCGAGGTGGGGGTGCGGGCGGGGGCGCACGACTACCCGGTGCGGCTGGCGCACGGGGTGCGGGGCGAGGCGGTCGACCACCTCGTCGAGGTGGCGCCCGGCGTGCGGCGCTGGGCGGTGATCAGCGACGACCGCGTCGGCCCGCTCTACGGCGAGGAGGTGGCCCGCGCGCTCGCCGCGGCGGGGCGGGGGGGCGAGCTCTTCACCTTCCCGGCGGGCGAGGCGCAGAAGACGCGCGAGCGGTGGGCCGCGCTGACCGACGCC
>JAVVEY010000136.1:0-6370 GCA_032250675.1 Longimicrobiales bacterium
TCCCGGTGGATGAGGCAGTCAACCTCTTCGGGAGCTCCCCCCCGCCCGAACACCTGCGCCGGTGGGTCCACCTCAACGTCGACCCGGACGTCAGGTCACTCGATCCGTCCGACGTACTCCATCCCGACCGCGACGGCCTCGGGCTCGGTCACGATGATCACCTCGAACCCCTCGTCGAGGCGCCGAGCGATATCCGCGACGCCCGCGGTCACGCCGCACGGCACATCGAACTCCAGGCACGCCTCGAGCACCGTCTGGATCGCCGCCTCGACCGCCTCCATATCGCCCTCGTAGGCGCGGCGCAGATCGCCGGGTCCGGCGAAGACGACGCTGAGCCCCGGGGTCCGCATGATTTCGCGGGCGTTCGCGATCCCCTCGCGGTCCTCGATGATCAGGATGTTGACGCTCTCACCCCCGAGCGGCCACGGCCGGCCGATCAGTTCGACCGATCGCGCGGCCTCCGCCGCCGTTGTCACATGCGGAAAGACGAAGCCCGAGATCCCGGCCGCGCGCGCCTCTTCGACCATCCCCGTGATCTGGTCGGGGCGTGTGTGGATCGGCGGGGTGCGCACCGTCAGGGGGAAGGTCGCCGTGGCGCCTTCTCCCCCGGCATCGGCCATCCCCGCCATGTACTCGCCCATCGTGGCGACGTCGAACGGCCCCGACTCCATCGAGTAGAGCTGGAAGTCCGCCCGCACACCTCCCCACGCCGCCGCACCCCCCTCGCGCGACTTCGGTCCGCTGAAGATCCCGAAGACCGCTTCGCCGCGGTCCAGGAGTGCGGCGATCGAGTTCACGGGTGGAGCGTGGTCGGGGGTGGGCGCGAGGGTGCCAGCCGGGGGTGCCGCGCGATCCGGATCGGCTTCGCCGCATCCCACCAGGAGGAAGGAGAGGAGGGCGATCGGGGTGAATCGCCTGACGGGGCTCGACATCGAAGACTCCGTGGAGAGGGCGGCGGTGCCGTGTGGACCGTGCCGAAGAGGGGGAGGGCGAGGCGCGCGCGCAAGGCGCCGATTCCCCCGCCGGGGCCGCGGTCCTCTCCCGGCGCCGGCCGTCGCCTTTCTTCGACAGCCGTCAGCGTCGGATCACGAGGCGCGGACGCGGCTCCGTCCGTCGATGAGGTCGAGGATCGCCGCCCGGTCGTGGGCGCCGGGAAACTCCCACCCGGCGGTGTACCCGAAGACCTCCCGCAGCGTCCGGCTCCCGAAGTTCTCGTCGAGGATCTCGATCTGGTCGGCCGAGAGGAGTGCCGGGTGCGCGACCCCGCACGCACGGGTGAGGCGGATGAGCTCCTTGCGCAGCATGATCACGTAGTTGGCCAGCCGGGCGCCCTTGTCGGTCGGGTCGAGTCCGCGGACGAGCCATCGATTCTGGGTGGCGACCCCCGTGGGACAGTGGCCGGTGTGACAGCGTTGCGCCTGGATGCAGCCGATCGCGAGCATCGCTTCCCGCCCGACATTGACGATGTCGGCGCCGAGCGCGAAGGCCGTGAGAGCCGTCTCGGGAAACCCGAGTTTCCCCGACCCGATCCAGACCACCTTCTCGTGCACGCCCCGTTCGGCGAAGACGCGATAGACGCGGCTGAACCCCATCTTGAAGGGGAGAGCGACGTGATCGCTGAAGACGAAGGGCCCGGCCCCGGTCCCCCCCTCGCCGCCATCGATCGTGATGAAGTCGACGCCGCGATCCTCCCGTGACATCCGATCGGCGAGTTCCTCCCAGAACTCGATCTCGCCCACCGCGGATTTGATCCCCACGGGCCGTCCCGTGCGCTCCGCCAGCGTCTCGACGACGTCGAGCATCTCGTCCACATTCGAGAAGGCGCGGTGGCCCGACGGGCTGATGACCGTCTCGCCGACCGGCACCCCGCGGATCTTCGCGATTTCGCGCGTCACCTTCGCGCCCGGGAGGACGCCGCCGAGCCCCGGCTTCGCCCCCTGGCTCAACTTGAGCTCGATCGCGCGCACCGGGTGCTCCTCGACCTTGCGCGCGCAGAGTTCGAGGTCGAACCCGCCGTCGGGCGCGCGCGCGCCGAAGTACCCCGTCCCGATCTGCCAGGTGAGCTCCCCGCCGTGCAGGTGGTACGGCGAGATCCCGCCCTCCCCGGTGTTGTGCAGGCACCCCGAGATCCGGCACCCCCGATTGATCGCCTCGACCGCCGCCGAGCTCAGCGAACCGAAGCTCATCCCGCTCACATTGACGACCGAGGCGGGGCGGAAGGCGTGCTGCCGGCGGCGATGTCCACCCATGATCTTGGCCGCCGGAAGCGACCAGAGATCGTCGTGCGGCGGGTCGTCCGGGAGTCCCAGCGTGGCGTGCTTGATGATGAGGTAGTTCGGCGAGGTCTCGAGGGCGTTGTCGGAGCCGAAGCCGCTGTAGTTGTTCTCCTCCTTGGCCGAGGCGTAGACCCATCTTCGCTGGTCACGGCTGAAGGGGAGCTCTTCGTCGTTGGAGGTGACGATGTATTGACGGAGCTCGGGCCCGATCGCCTCCAGCCAGTAGCGGAAGTGTCCGATGATGGGGAAGTTCCGCAGGATGGCGTGGTGCTTCTGCGTCACGTCGTAGAGGACGACGGCGACGAGAGCGCCGAGCGCCGTGAGAAGCCAGATCATGTCGGCAGTCCGATATCGGGGAACGGGGTCGTTCGAGGGGTTCGGCGGAACGCGAGGCGGCGAATCGGGGTTCATGTGACGGACCGAACGCCCAACACGCGGGCGCGATCCGGAGGTCCCACCGTGGCAGCGGACGCCTCGCATCGCTCGCCGCCGGCTGTCTCCCTGCAGCGAAATGAGGAATGAAACAATGACTCGATCGATCCCGCTTACCCTCCTCGGTGCATTTCTCTTCACCGCCGGAGCGCCGCAGCTCGCCTCCGCGCAGCTCGGCATGCCCCCGAGCATCCCGGTCGACCCGACGATGCCGGTCAAGGAAGGCTTCGATGTCGAGCGCGCCTACCTCGGACGCGCGCCTCTCTTCCAGCCGATGTACAACCCGGAGTGGATCCCGCTCCGGGAGGCACGAAGCCGGGGAGCGGTCGACGACGATACACCGATCCTCGTCTTCGAGGCGGGCGGACGTACCCTGGCGCTCGTCTCGTCCCAGATGTCGTACCACCACGTCGCGCAGGGCGAGATGGCCGGAGAGCCCTGGATGGTCACCTTCTGAGTGGTCTGCAATTCGGGCGTCAGGATGACGCCGAGTGTGGATGGCGAGATCCGGTGGTTCAGCGAGCACGGGCTCTACGACGGGCTCTTCCTGATGCGCGATCGCGAGAGCGGCACCTTCTGGGATCACCTCACGGGTGAGGCGGTCTACGGTCCCGAGGTCGGCACGAGGCTCGAGGTCGCCCCGCTGCGGCAGACGCGCGTACGGCAGCTCATCGCCGAGGACTCCGACGCGATGATCGCACTCAGCGATCGCGGGGGACTCCGTTCGGACGATCAGATGAAGACGGAAGGGCTTCTGCGCGGGGTGCGCGGGCGTCTCAACCGCTTCTTCGCCGGAACGATCGAGGAGGAGGACACCCGCCGACCGACGATGGACCTCGGGCTCGGCGTCTGGGGGGGCGAGCGCGCGGTCTACTTCCCCTACGACGTGGTCGTCACCACCGACAACGCGATCCTCACCGAGTACGACGGGCGCGGGATCCTCGTCTACCTCGACCCGACGGCTCAGGCGCTCACGGCGATCTTCACCGACGCCGACGGCGTGCGATGGGAGGACGACGTTCTTCACCTCTCGGACGGAAGCCGGATCGAGGAGGGTGTGGTGTATGACGCGGCCGGAGAGCGGGCCGAGGTCGAGCGCCCGCTGCAGGTCTTCACGCGCTGGTACGGCTTCTCGCTCACCTTCGACGATGTCGCGATCCACGGAGAGGAGGGGTAGCTTCGGGAGTAGCATACGCCTCTCGCGTATTCCCGCCGAGCGTTGCAGAGTGTGGGGCCCCGCCCGACGGGGTCCCCGCACTCCGCACCTGGAGCCTTCCATGCGTCACCCGCATCGTCCCCTCGCGTCGCTCACCTTCCTCCTCCTCGTCGCGACCGTCTCCGCGTGTGAGTCGGGTGTCGGGGGCGCGGCGTCGATCACCGAAGCCGATCTCGAGCGGCACATCACCACCCTCGCCTCCGACGAATTCGGGGGACGGGGGCCTTCGTCGCCCGGGGGAGATCGCACCGTCGAGTACCTCGCCGGACGCTTCGAGGAGATGGGGCTCCAGCCGGGCAATGGGGACTCCTGGTTCCAGGAGGTCCCCCTCGTCGACATCACCGCCGATCCCGCCACCGCGGCGATCTCGATCTCGCGCCGGGGGGGGACGGCCACCGACCTCGCCTACGGAGAGGAGGCGGTGATCTGGACGACGCGGGTGGTCGAGGCGTCGAGTGTGGAGGCGAGCGAGATGGTCTTCGTCGGCTACGGGATCGTCGCGCCTGAATACGGGTGGGACGACTACGCCGGGATCGATGCCGAGGGCAAGACCGTCGTGATCCTCGTGAACGACCCCGGGTTCGCCACCGGCGACCCCGCGCTCTTCACCGGGAATGCGATGACGTACTACGGCCGGTGGACGTACAAGTTCGAGGAGGCGGCGCGGCAGGGCGCGGCAGCGGCGATCGTGGTTCACCAGACCGAACCTGCCTCGTACGGGTGGGAGACGGTGCGCAACAGCTGGACGGGTCCGCAGTACGGTCTCGAGCCCGAAGACGGCAACAGGGGCCGAGTGGCGATCGAGGGGTGGTTCACCGAGGCGGCCTCGCGCGCCGCCTTCGACGCGGCGCGGCTCGACTTCGATGAACTCGTCGCCTCGGCCGCTTCGGCCGACTTCGAAGCGGTGCCGATGGGACTCACCTTCTCGGCCTCGGTCGAAAACGAGCTGCGGTCGTCCGCTTCGCGCAATGTCGTGGCGCTCCTCCCCGGGGCTGAGGCGCCCGACGAGTACTTCGTCTACACCGCGCACTGGGATCACCTGGGCACCGACCCCGCGCTCGAGGCCGCCGGGGAGGACGGGATCTACAACGGCGCGCTCGACAACGCCTCGGGCACGGCGGGACTCCTCGAGCTCGCCGAGGCCTTCGCCTCGCGGCCCACCCCCCCGAGGCGATCGCTCCTCTTTCTGGCGGTCACCGCCGAAGAGCAGGGGCTCCTCGGGAGCGCGCACTACGCCGCCCACCCGGCGGTCCCCCTCGAGCAGACCGTGGCCGGGCTCAATATGGACGGGCTCAACTCCTTCGGGCCCACGCACGACATCGTGGTGACGGGCCATGGAATGTCCGAACTGGACGGGATCATGGAGGAGGTCGCGGCGGCCAGGGGTCGGCGGGTCGAGCCCGACCCCTCCCCCGAGGCGGGCTACTACTACCGATCCGACCACTTCGAGCTGGCGAAGTTCGGCGTGCCGATGATCTACCCCGACGCGGGGCGCGACGCGGTGAAAGGAGGGACCGCCGTCGGCGACGCGGCCGACGAACGCTACCGCTCCGAACGCTACCACATGCCGACCGATGAGTTCGACGAGAGCTGGGTCCTTGCCGGGGCGGTCGAGGATCTCCGACTCTTCTTCGAGGTCGGGGCGCGTGTGGTGGACTCCGAGGTGTGGCCGAACTGGCACGAGGGCACGGAGTTCCGGGCGATCCGCGACGCGAGCCGGTCGGGGGGGTAGGCTCCGCGTCGGTCTGAAGGTGGGACGGTCGTGTCGCGGCTCCGCTTTAGCCCCTCGGACACCCGTCACACCCGGTTCAAGGCCCGGATCGACCCTGCTGTAGACATCTTCTTGCGGACGCCGTCCCGCGCTTCGCGGGCGCGGTCCCGCAGAACCGTTTGCGCGGAGATTATCCCCTGAAGACGTTACCGCGGTAACGCGGGGGGCGGGCCGCCCCCCGGAGCGCCGAGGTCGGCGGTGCAGATTCCGAGTTGGGTGCGGGCCCGGGGCGGGCTGCTTCCGGGCCGGGCGATTCTCGTTTCGGGGCGATTCTCGCTACGGCCGGCGTGCGGTACGGTCGATCTACATCTCGGCTATTCTCGGTCCGGTTCCTCCCCGTCTCGTTCCGGCTCGCGCCTCGTCCCATCCCGGCCCCCGGCCGTTCCCATCCCGACCGTCGCTCGTTCCAGACGTCCACCCCCTTTTCTCGGAAATCTGTCCCATCCAGCCATGGACGGATTTCGGGTGGGAGGAGGTGGGACGATCCGCCCCCTCGCCCACCGGCCACCCTGAGGCGCGCTTCCGCGCCCTCTGGCGCGCGTGGCGGAGGCGGGCTACTTCGGGTGACCTCCGGAGGCCGCGATCGCGCTCTCACGGCGTCGAGTGAGGCCGTGAAATCGCCGATTATATTTCATGCATCTCGTTGGTGCAGTGTGACTTGGACGGATGGAGGGG
>JAVVEY010000137.1:0-1353 GCA_032250675.1 Longimicrobiales bacterium
ATCCCGCTCGCGCCGCGGTTGCCGAAGATCGGCAGCGCGCGCTCGTCGGCGCCCGAAATCGTGTCGACGTCGCGGATCGGCATCGAGGAGGAGACGAAGAGGGGGACGCCCGCCGGCGTGTGCTCGACGGCCGCGCGCGCGACGGCGAGCTCGTCCGAGGCGAGGTCGCCCGCGTACACCGCACGCGCGGCCTCCTCGACCGTGTGCCACGTCGCATGCCACGTCGCGCGCGCCTCGTCTCCGGCCGCCTCCCGCACACCGATCCCGGAGGCGAGCGCCGCGAGCGTCTCGGCGGGCGCGGCGTCGATCACCTCGTGGGCGGTGGCCCGGTGATCTTTCCAGAGCGGCCCGTCGTCGATGACGATCCGCACCGCGCCGCACCCCGCGAGCCACCGCGCGGTCACGGCCGATGTGGGCGTCCGCCCGAGCTGCACGATCAGGTCGGGCTCGAGTGAGCGCGCGAGCTCCGCGTCGCGCAGCAGCGTGTCGTACACCGTCACGCGCGGCGCGCCCCCACCCGGCCCGAAGCGCACCCCCGAGAGCGGATCGGCGAGGATCGGCATCCCGAGCGCGGCGGCCGCGCGGCGTACCGTTTCGCCCGCACCCACCGGGAGGTGGCCCGCAACGACCAGCGGGCGCGCCGCCTCGGCCACGCGCGCCCTCACCCGCTCGAGGCTCGCCGACGCCGGCGTGGCCGGCGCCCGCTCGATCCGCACCCAGGGGGCACCCCCCGCGCGGCCCTCCCGCGCCTCCGCGTCGAGCGCCGCGGTCGCCGCGCGGTCCGTCTCGACCGCCTCGGGCTCCAGCGGCTTGCGCAGCGGCACATTCACGTGCACCGGCCCCGCGCCCGGGCCGCGCGCGGCGGCGACCGCGCGGCACGCCACGCCGCGGAGGTGCCGGAGAGCGTCGTCGGTGAGCTCGGCGTGCATGAGGTCCCACGCGGCGCGCGCGCACGTCGCGAAGAGCCCCGGCTGGGTAACCGACTGGTTGGCGTCGGCGTCGCGAAGCTCGCGGGGCCGATCGGCCGTCACGAGGAGGAGGGGCACCTCGGCGCGATCCGCCTCGACCGCCGCGGGGAGGAGGTTCGCGACCGCCGTGCCCGAGGTCGTGATCACGGCCGCCGGGTGCCCCGAGGCGCGCCCGATCCCGAGCGCGAAGAAGGCCGCCGAGCGCTCGTCCAGGCAGAGGTGGAGCGCGAGGCCCCCGTGCGCGTGCGCCGCCAGCACGAGTGGCGTCGAGCGCGAGCCCGGGGCGAGCACGACGTGCCGCACCCCCGAGCGCGCGAGCTCGTCGAGGAGGGCGCGGGCCCACACCTGGTTGCGATTCGCGTCGCTCATCTTCGCGTCGCTCATC
>JAVVEY010000137.1:1453-6326 GCA_032250675.1 Longimicrobiales bacterium
GGCGCGGGCCCACACCTGGTTGCGATTCGCGTCGCTCATCTTCGCGTCGCTCATCCGTCGAGTTCCGCGCCACACTCCGCGAGCGCCCGCAGGACCGGCTGGAACTTGATCGCCGTCTCCTCCCACTCCGCGCTCGGCACCGAGCCTTCCACGATCCCCGCGCCCGCGAAGAGGCGCCATCGGCGGCCGTCGCCCACCGCGGTGCGCAGCGCGGGCACGAAGTGTCCGTCGCCCCCCGGATCGAACCACCCCACCGGTCCCGCGTACCACCCGCGCTCGAAGGGCTCGGTGCGCGCGAGGAGGTCGAGCGCGGCACCGAGCGGGACCCCGCACACCGCGGGCGTGGGGTGCAGCCGCTCGACCAGCTCGAGCGCGTCCCCCGAACGCACGCGCGCCCGGATCTCGGTCTCGAGGTGCTGGATCCGCGCGAGCGCGAGGACGTGCGGCTCGGGATCGGCTTCGACCTCGTGCCCGGCGGATCCCAGCCGCGAGATCATCTCTTCGGCCACCACCCGCTGTTCGGCGCGGTCCTTCGCGCTCTCGAGGAGCCCCCGCGCGAGGCGCTCCTGCTCCTCGCGGGTGTCCCCCGAGGCGACCGAGCCGGCGACCGCGGTCGCCGCGAAGTCGCTCCCGCGCAGCGTCACCACCGCCTCGGGCGCGGCGCCGAGGAGCGCGCGCCCCGGCTCGGGCTCGAAGAGGAAGGCGTGCGTGCCGGTGTGCTGGCGCCAGAGCGCGAGGACGAGATCGACGGGCGAGATGGGGCGCTCGAGCTCGACGTCGAGGGTGCGCGCGAGCACCGCCTTGCGCACCTCGCCGCGGGTGATCGCGTCGAGTGTGCGCTCGACCGCCGACTCCCACGCGATCCGGTTTCCCTCGTCGGTGCGCCCGGGCACGCGCACGACCGGCGGCGTCTCGACCTCCGCCATCCGCCGCAGCCATCGGTCCGCCTCGCGCTCGAGCGCGGCGGCGGCGGCTTCGGGGTCGTCGTCCGGCGCGACGAGCGCGCGCACCCGCAGCGTCGCCGGGCGGTCCGCATCGCCGTCGAACTCGACCTCGGGGAGGTGGAAGAGCGCGGAGGGAAAGCCGTGCCACCACCCACTCGTCGTCGCGTCGTCGCGAAAGGCGAAGCCGCCGTAGAGGCGCAACCCGTCCGGCTCGTCGTGCTCCCCCGCGAGCCGCGCGGCGGCGCGGCGGACCCGAGCGATCCGTCCCGCTTCGCCGCCGGCTTCGACCGCCGCGAGCACGCCGGCGTGCGCGGCCCACCGCGCGCCGCGCGCCCAGAACCCGCGCGCGCGCCCCTCGGCCGCGCGCAGGAAACGCCCGGGGTCCCCCGCGGGGAGTTCGCGCCGCACCGTGATCCGGCGCATCCCGACGTCGGAAAGCGCCGGAGGGGCACCGTAGGAGGGGGGTTGTCCGGAAATCGCGTCTGCTCCGCCGGGGGAATGGGTGTCCGGAATATAGGACGCAACGGGAGGGCACCAAGCTTGCCCCCGGCCGCCTCGGGGTGTCGTATTGGGGTCGAACCTTCAACCGGAGCCCCGGATGCACGACCGCGTCTTCACCCAAATCGGCCGCACCACCCCCCTCCCGCTCCTCCCGGTGCTCCTTCCCCTGATCGCACTCGGCGCGTGCACCGCCGAGGGGAGCGACGCGGAAGCCGACCCTGCCGACGCGGTCGGCCCCGAAAGCCTCTGGGCCGGTGGCCCCGAACTCTGGTTCGCCTCACTCGCCGCCGACGAGACGGGCGCGCCCCTCCTCGGGAGCGGCCGCAACGTCACCCGCCGCCCCGGCTACGACAACCAGCCGAAGTTCTTTCCGGACGGCACCGTGCTCTACACGCGGCAGGAGGACGAGCGCACCGACATCTGGCGCTACCACCCGGCCGACGACCGCCACACCCCCGTCACCGAAACCCCCGACCGCAGCGAGTACTCCCCCACCCCGACCCCCGACGGAGGGGTCAGCGCGATCGTGGTCGAGCCCGACTCGATGCAGCGCCTCTGGCGCTACGCGCTCGACGGCACCGACCCCGTCGTCCTCTTCCGCGAGATCGCGCCCGTCGGCTACCACGCGTGGGCGAACGAGACCGACGCCTTCCTCTTCGTCCTCGGAAGCCCCGCCACCCTCCAGCGTGCGAGCTTCAGCGGCGACGATGCGACGCCCGAGGGGGGTGGGATCCCCGGGGAGGGTGAGATCCTCGACGAGGGGATCGGCCGCTCGCTCAACCGCGTACCGGGGAGGGAGGCGGTGAGCTATCCGAAGTCCGGCGGCGACGGCAAGGTCACGATCCGGATCCGTGACGCCGCCACCGGATCGGTGACCGACGAGTTCCTCTCCGGGATCGCCCCGCAGGACCACGCCTGGACCCCGTCGGGGTGGGTGCTGTACGGTCAGGGGCACCGGCTGATGGCCTTCGACCCCTCGTCGGAAGACGCCGCGCCCCACCTCGCCGGCGCCCTCCCCGATTCTTCGCTCGTCATCTCGAGGCTCGCGGTCTCGGACGACGGCGCCTCGATCGTGCTCGTGGTCGAACGACCGCGAGAGTGACCGACCCCTCCCCATCGCACCTCCAGCTCCAGACCGCTCATGCGCCCTCGCCCGCTCCGCCTCGCTCTCCTGACGACCACCCTGACGGCGCTCGCCCTCGCCGCCATCACGGCCGGGCCCGTCCGGGCCCAGGCCCGCAAGGCCGTCCGCCTCGTGGCCTCGGTGCCCTCGGTGACGCTCGCCGTCGGAGAATCGACGCCGCTGAGCGTCTCCGCCCTCAACGCGGACGGCGACGTGCTCACCGAGGTCGTCGTCACCGTCGTCGCTCCCCGCGGCACGCTCGCCTGGCAGAACGGGACGCTCTCGGCGATCCGGGTCGGCGACCACGAGGTCATCGCGACGCTCTCACGCGGGGCGGATTCGCGCGGCTCGGGCCTCGAACCCCTCACCCTGCGGATCCCCGTTACCGTCACCTGGCCCGCGATCGCCCGTCTCGAGATCGAGCCCGTCGACCCCGGGGTGGCGCTCTACACGATGACGCACCGCTTCTACGCGGCGCGCGCGTTCCACGCCGACGGCTCGGAACGCCCCGACCCCGATCTCGCGTGGTCAATCCGCGACCCCGACGTGGCCACCGTCGACGCGCTCGGCACGGTGCGCGGAGTGCGGGCCGGCGCGACCGAACTCCGCGTCCGCGCCGGAGGCGTCGAGGCCACCCTCCCCGTCACCGTCGCGGCGCTCCCGAGGGCCACCCTCGAGCTCTCGCAGCGCGGGACGGAGGGGCCGACCCGGACCGGGGAGCCGATCCGGACCGGCGACGTCCTCACCTTCGAGGCGATCCTCCGCGGAGACGGTGGCACCTTCCCCGACGCTCCCGTGGCCTGGAGCGCCCGGCGCGTGCGTGAGTCGTTCGAGCACGCCGGCGCCCCGGCGGGGGCGCTGATCCGCGACGGGAAGTTCGTCGCCGAGATCCCCGGCACCTATCAGGTCCTCGCCACCGTCGGGCCCTACACCGCCGACCGCGTCTTCGAAGTCGAGGAGCGCGACGTCGTGGAGGAGCTCGAGGTCACCGGGCACGCGATCAACAGTGGGTACCGCGTCACCGACCTCTGGGTCTTCGAGGGGCTCGACGGTCGCGACTACGCGATAACCGGCTCCAAGCTCGCCGACGGACACGCCTACTTCTACGACGTCACCGACCCCGCAAATATCGTCAAGTACGACTCGATCCAGGTGAATGGCCGGACCGTCAACGATGTGAAGGTCTCCCCCGACGGGCGCTACGGCGTCATCAGCCGCGAAGGCGCCTCGGACCGGCGCAACGGCGTCGTGATCGTCGATCTCGCCAACCCCCGCGAGCCACGGATCGCCTCGATTTACGACGAGGGACTCACCGGCGGCGTGCACAACGTCTTCGCCACCAACGACCACCTCTTCGCCCTCTCCGCAGGCGACAAGTACGTCATCCTCGACGTCACCGACATCTACGACCCCCGCTACGTGAGCGAGTACAACCACCCCGACTCGCGGCTGCACGACGTCTGGGTCCACGACGGGATCGCCTACTCCTCGGAGTGGGGCACCGGTATCGTCGTCGTCGATGTCGGCAACGGCCGCTGGGGAGGCACGATCGAGACCCCCGTCCTCGTCACCAGCTACGAACTCCCCACCGGCTCCACCCACGCCGCCTTCCCGTACTGGAGCGAGTCCGCGCAGAAGATGTACCTCTTCACCGGCGACGAGATCATGAGCCGCCGCGGGCTCGCCTGGGCCGGCTACCCACGCAGCATGGGATCATACTCCAGCCGGTACGACCCCGAGACCGGCACCGGGGGGATTCCGCTCACCACCACCGGCTACATCCAGATCATCGACTTCACCGATCCCGAGCACCCCGAGATGGTGGCGCGCTACGAGGTCCCCGAGTACGGCACCCACAACTTCTGGATCGAGGACGACCGCCTCTATCAGGCGTACTACGAGGGCGGCGTGCGCGTCGTCGACGTGAGCGGCGAACTCATGGGCAACCTCTACGAACAGGGTCGAGAGATCGCCGTCTTCAAGTCCGCCCACCCCGCCGGCTACACCCCGAACGCCACCATGGTCTGGGGCGCACAGCCCCACAAGGGCCACGTATTCTTCAGCGACACCAACTCGGGGCTCTGGAGTGTGCGGCTGATCCCGCGGGAGCGGCCGGTGATGTGAGGGGGTCGGGAGGCGGGAGTCGGGAGGCGGGAGGCGGGAGGCGGGAGGCGGGAGGTTGCGGGTGACGAGTGGCGGGCGAGAATCGAGCGAAGCCGAGGTGCGGACCAAGCTCACCCGACACGCCATGCCACGATCCACGCCACGATCCACGCCACGATCCACGCCACGATCCACGCCACGA
>JAVVEY010000138.1:0-6320 GCA_032250675.1 Longimicrobiales bacterium
ATCGGGGTGTGGGGTGGCGGGGTCTGGCCCAACGACGTCGAGTCGAGCGGCGCGCTCGGTGTGCGCGTCGATCTGGGGTATGCCGGGCCGGGGCTCCGCATCGTCCCCACCTTCGGATACTTCTCGTCCAGAATGAAGGCAAGCGAGGTCCGCGAACTCTCGGATCGCGTCGAGGATCTCGTCGACGAGCAGGATCCCGCCGCCCCCCCGGTCTCCGTGGACCTGGGCCCGATCGAATGGGACGAGTTCGTGCTCGGCCTCGACGGTCAGTTCGTCTGGGCCGTGCCGGGCAACTTCCTCACCTACGTCGGCGCGGGCGTCAGCGGGCACCTCACCAACGGGTCGGGATCGGGGATCAACGGTACCTTCGTCGAAGACCTGATCGACACCTTCACCGCCGGGGTCAATGCGCACGGAGGGTTCGAGTACCTCGCCACCGACCGCGTACGCTTCTTCACCGAGGTGCGTTACGAGGTCCGGTCGGATCTGCGCTACCCGGAACTCCGGAGCGGGGTGACTCTCTTCTTTACCGGGCCGGCACCGGGGGAAGAGCGCAGGCGATGAACGACAACCGACCGATCGGCATCGGGATGATCGGGGGTGGAGCGGTCGCGCAACTCGTGCACCTCCCGCTCCTCGCCGAACGGACCGATGTGGAGATCCGTGCCTTCAGCGATCCCGACGACGTCAAGTGCCACGCGCTCGGGAAGCGCTTCTCGATCCCGCGACTCGTCAGCGACGAAGAGCTGATCTCCGACGAGGAGATCGACGCCGTCTTCGTGCACACCCCGAACCACCTGCACGCCGGGCTCGTACGGAGGGCGCTCGAGGCGGACAAGCACGTTCTCGTCGAGAGCCCGCTCGCGACCTCCTCCGGGGAGGCGCGTGATCTCGTCGCTCTCGCCGACGCGCGCGGGTTGAACCTCGCGGTCGGGGTGGGGCATCGATTTCGTCCCGATGTCGCCGCGCTGCGCGGCTTCGTGCACGAGGGACGCGCGGGCGAGATCTACTCGGCACGGGTGGTGTGGATGAATCGCTCGACGCTGCGTCGCCGCAATGTGTGGCGGTCGAGCGGGCACACCCTCGCGGCGGGTGCGCTCGCGGACCTCGGGGTGCGCGCCCTCGATCTCCTCTTGTGGATTCTCGGCGATCCCGAGATCTCGTCGGTCTACGCGATCCGCACGAGCGAGGGCGACACCCCCGAAGATGCCGCGAATCTGATGATGAAGACGAAGGAGGGCGCGGCGCTCACGCTCGAGGTGAGCTGGGCTCTCTTCGCTTCGGAAGACCGACACTACGCACGCGTTCTCGGTCTCGAGGGGTCGGGGCAGATCGAGCCGCTCGAGCTCTTCCACTGCGTGGGCGGACGTCCGATGGAGATCACCCCGAACCAGGACGACGGCCGGCGGAAGGGCAACCGCTTCCTGCACGCGCACCGTCGCGAGCACGATCACTTCCTGCGAGCGGTGCGGGGACACGGCACGCGGATCCGGCACCCCGAACAGATTCGCCTCCTCGAGGTGCTCGAGGCCGCCTACACCTCGGCTGCGGAGGACCGGAGTGTCGAGGTCTGACCACCTCGTCGCCCTCTCGTTCGTCGCGCTGATCGTCTGCGGAGCCGGACCCGTCACCGCCGCAGCGGTACAGCCCCCTTCGGAGGCCGCATTCGATCGATTCACCGTCCACCTCGTCACGATGTCGCCCGGCGAGGAGGTCTGGGAACGCTTCTCCCACAACGGCGTCTGGATCAAGGATCACGCCACCGGCGAGGACTTCTTCTTCGAGTGGGGACTCTTCGACTTCGGACAGGTCGACTTCGTTCCCCGCCTCGTCCGGGGGGAGATGCTCTATCGGATGGGGGCGACCTCCTTCGAGGGGATGCTCGTGCGGTACGGAGGACGCAGAGTGTGGGCGGATGAACTCGCGCTCACGCCTGCACAGGAGGCCGCGCTCGTGGCGCTCCTCGTCGAGAATGCGCGCCCCGAGAACCGCGACTACATCTACCACTACTATCTCCGCAACTGCTCGACGCGGCTGCGCGACGCCCTCGACGCGCCAGGGGTGCTCGATGGTGCCCTGCACCGCGCGCTGGGGGGCGTCGAGACGGGGCGCTCATGGCGCTGGCACACCCTCCGCCTCCTGCGCGAGCTGCCGTGGGCGTACTACGGGATCCACCTCGCCCTCGGGCAGCCCACCGACCGGGAGATCGACCGCTGGGAGGAGACCTTCCTCCCTCTCCGGCTGCGCGCCGCCGTGCGCGAGATGGTGGTCTCGGACGGGGCGGGGGGAGAGCGTCCGCTCGTACGCGCCGACACCCTCCTCGTGGCGGGCGAAGCGCGGGTTCCGCTCGAGAAGCCGAACCGCGTCTTCTCCGGGCTCGTTGTGGGCCTCCTTCTCGGCGGGGGATTTCTTCTGGTGGGCCGGTGGGCCCGCACCGCCCTCGCCGGGCGCGTGGTGCTCGGTGTGCTCGGTTCGGCGACGGCCCTCCTCTACGGGGTGGCCGGGATCCTCATGCCCGCCCTCTGGTTCTTCACCGACCATGACTTCGCCGCACGCAACGAGGGGATCCTGCAGGCGACGCCCTTCCACCTCCTCCTCGTCCTCTTCCTCCTCCCCCTCGTCGCGGGCCGGCGTCCCGGGGCACGCGCCGTACGCCTCTCCCGGTGGCTCTCCGCGCTCGCCCTCCTCGGGCTCCTCCTCAAGGCGCTGCCTCCCTTCACGCAGGCGAACCTCGAGCTGATCGTCCTCCTCCTTCCGCTGCAACTCGGGCTGGCCGGTGCGATCGCGCGCGCCGCACTCGCGCCGGCCGCGGTCGCCGAGGACGAGATCGCCGAGAGTGACGCACCCCGTTGATCGCATCGGGGTGCCTGACTAGCTTTCGAGGCTACAAAGACAACAGCACGCGCTCCGAGTGGGGTCTGCGTGTTCCTCCGGGCTCCGGTGCCTGTTCGCCAGGTCCGCGGCCCGTTTCGGTTCCGAAGGGAGAGGGGATCATGAAGCCGGGAATCCATCCCGAGTACATCGACACGACGATCATCTGCGGGTGTGGCAACCGGATCGAGACCCGGTCGACGCAACCCGAGATTCACGTCGAAATCTGTTCGGTCTGCCACCCGTTCTACACGGGCAAGCAGCGCCTCGTCGACACCGCCGGTCGGGTCGAGCGCTTCAACCGCAAGTACCGGAAGAAGAGCGGCGAGCAGGCCGAAGCGGCCGAGTCCTGATTCGGGCGGTCGGGCCCACCGACCGTCGCGGGCGCACGCGGGATCGATGAGCATCGTGAGTGGAGGGGACGGAGACAGCCTCGATCCGAGGCTGCTCGAACGCCTCGAGGAGGCGGAGCGTCGCTTCGGAGAACTCGACGAGCAGCTCACCGATCCCGCTGTGCTCTCCGACCCTCCCCGACTCCGCGAACTCGGGCGGGAACGCACCCATCTCGAACGCGTCGTGCAGGCGGGTCGCGCTCTTCGGCGTGTGCTCGAGGAGAGAGTGGGTGCGCGCGAGATTCTCGACTCCACCGAGGACGAGGAGATGCGGGAGCTCGCCCGTGCGGAGTTCGATGCGCTCGACGCGCGGGTCCAGCCACTCGCCGAAGAGGTGCGTGAGCTCCTCCTCCCGCGCGACCCTCTCGACGACCGTCCCGCCGTCGTCGAGATCCGGGCGGGCACCGGGGGCGATGAGGCGGGACTCTTCGCTGCCGATCTCGCGCGGATGTATCAGCGGTACGCCGAGCGCGCCGGGTGGCGCGTCGAGGAGGTGAGCCTCTCCGAGGGGATTCCGGGTGCCGTGAAGGAGGTCGTCTTCACCGTGCACGGCGCCGGTGCGTACGGGCGGCTCCGCTTCGAGTCGGGGGTGCACCGCGTGCAGCGGGTCCCCTCGACAGAGAGTCAGGGTCGCATCCATACCTCGGCGGCCACGGTGGCGATCCTTCCCGAAGCGGAAGAGGTCGACGTGGCGATCGACCCCGGCGAGCTGCGCGTCGACGTCTTCCGCTCCTCCGGTCCCGGTGGGCAGTCGGTCAACACCACCGATTCGGCGGTGCGCATCACCCACCTCCCCACCGGGATCGTGGTGAGTTGTCAGGACGAGAAGTCCCAGCTCAAGAACAAGACGAAGGCGCTCAAGGTCCTCCGGAGCCGACTCCTCGACCGTCAGATCGCCGAACGGAATGCCGAGCGCGCGGAAGTGCGTCGCAGCCAGATCGGTTCCGGTGATCGTTCCGCCAAGATCCGCACCTACAACTTTCCACAGTCGCGGGTCACCGACCATCGCATCGGGCTCACGAGCCACGCCCTCGACACCGTACTCGACGGCGATCTCGACACCTTCATCCGTGCCCTTCGACTCGCCGAGGAGGCGGAGCGACTCGAGGAGGGAGGATGACCCCGGAGGTCGAGACGGAGCGATGGTCGGTCCTCCGGATGATTCGATGGTCCACCGACTACCTCGAAGCGAAGGGGGTCGAAGGCGCGCGACTCGATGCCGAGCATCTCCTCGCGCACGCGCTCGATCTCGGGCGCCTTCAGCTCTACCTCCAGTACGATCGACCCCTGATCCCCGAAGAGCTCGACCGCTACCGGCCGCTTCTCCGGCGCCGTGCAGCGCGCGAACCGCTGCAGCACATCATCGGGCGAACCGGATTCCGTGAACTCGATCTCCGCACCGATGCGCGCGCGCTCGTGCCACGTCCCGAGACCGAACTCCTCGTGCAGATCGTGCTCGACTGGGCGCGTGGACGGGGGGCGCTCGTGGCCGCGGATCTCGGCACCGGCTCGGGGTGCATCGCGCTCGCGCTCGCCACCGAAGGACCCTTCGAACGGGTGTGGGGCATCGATATCTCGACCGAAGCACTCTCCCTGGCGCGGGAGAACGCCGCGGAACATGATCCCGAAGAGCGGGTGGTGTGGCGTGAGGGCGGGGGCCTGGACGCGATCGCCGGCGAGGAGGTGGATGTCGTCGTGTCGAACCCGCCGTACATCGCACCCGCCGAGGCCGATCAGCTCGCCCCCGAAGTCCGTGACCACGAACCTGCCGTCGCGCTCTTCGCCGGAGACGAAGGCCGGGAGGTGCTGCACGAACTCGTGCGCGAGGCGCCCTCGGTGCTCCGTGGGGGTGGACTCCTCGCGGTCGAGGTCGGTCTCGGACAGGCGCGACACCTCCGCGACACCCTCCTCGCGCACGGCGCGTGGGAAGAGGTCGAGATTCACAAGGACTATCCGGGTCGCGAACGTTTCGTGACCGCGATCCGACGAAACTGAGAAGCCGACATCCGGTATCCGGTATCCGATACCCTCTACCCAGCATCCGAAGAAGGGAGAAGACCCATCATGGCAGCGATCCTCGACCAGGCCCGCCAGCTCGGCAACGCGCTCGCGCGTACCGACGAATATCAGGCACTTCGGCGCGCCATCCAGGCGGCTGACGACGACCGCGAGATCGCGGAGCTTCGAGCCGAACTCGAGCGCATCGAAGGACCGATATCGACCGCGCTCCGAGCCGGGAAGGAGCCCGAGAAGGAGCACGCCGAGGCGTACGAGGCGTCCGTGCAGAAGCTCCAGACGAACGCCACCTATCAGCGTCTCGTGGCCGCGCAGACCAACTTCGACAAGGTGCTGCAGAAGGTGAACCAGACGATCTCCGAGGGGATCGAGGAGGCGCAGGACAGCCGGATCATCCTCGCGCAGTGAGGGGGCGCCCGGTCCTCACCTGCGGGGGGCGACCCGCTCACCGACGGTCGCCGGCGTCACGAGCGGGACGGCTCGTTCACCCGCTGTCGAGCGCCTCGCGAGCGCGCGCCTCGATCGCCCACGGGATGTCGCGATCGTGGCGCCAGTGGACGATCGGTCCGGGCCAGGGGGAGGACGACGCGGTCTTCATCGGCGACGGCAGCGACGCCGGGAGCGTCGGCGAACCGGAGGTCACCGGCCCGCCGTTCCGCAGCCTCTCTCTTCGCGGCAGTCCCCTCGGCGGCACCTTCCTCGGCGCCATTTCCCTCCGCGGCATCCCCCTGCGCGGCATCCCCCTGCGCGGCGCGTCGAAGACCGCGCGTCCCCTCCGGTCGAAGAAGACGACGCGCCCCTCGCGATCGAGACACACCCGCATCCCGCCCTCGTGTACCGCGCGGTGATGCCGTCGGCAGAGGAGCACGAGGTTTTGCAGATCGGTCCGCCCCCCGTCGGCCCAGTGCACGATGTGATGCGCGTCGGTGAAGCGGCACGCGCGGGCACCGCTCGCCGCAGGCGAGTGGTCCGGAAAACGGCAGCCTCGATCGCGGAGTTCGAGCGCGCGGCGCAGCGCGGGTGAGACGGTGCGCGTGCGGC
>JAVVEY010000139.1:0-6272 GCA_032250675.1 Longimicrobiales bacterium
GCGCGGCGGCGCGCCCGGTAACGACACGGAGCCGGAAGAGGACTACACTACCGGAATGATCCGCCTCTCCTCGCCGCCACCGATCCACCTCACGCCGCTCGTCCGCGAGATCCCGTGGGCCGATCCGGCCACCCTCCTCCCCGCGCTCGCCAATCAGCCGGGGATCGCCTTCCTCGATTCGGCGCGGCGCGACGCCGACACCGGGCGATACAGCTACCTCGGGTTCGAGCCCGAGGTGCCGCTCCCGCAAGACGATCTCGACGCGCTCGGCGAACATCTCTCCCGCTGGAGCCTGGAGCCGGACCCGGAGCTTCCCCCCTTCCAGGGCGGGGTGATCGGTGTGCTCTCCTATGACCTCGGGCAGGCGCTCGAGAGCGTCCCCGCGCACCGCGGCGCCTCGCTCGGGTTCCCCCGGCTGAGCGCGCAGTGCTACGACGTCGTCGCCTCCTTCGACCACGCCGCCCGGAAGGCCTGGATCGTCTCGACCGGTGTCCCCGAGGCGCATCCGAAGCTCCGCCAGGCGTGGGCATACGCCCGTCTCGAGCGGCTCAACGCGATCCTCGCGAAGGCGCGCGACGCGCGAGCGGACGCCGTCCTCCCGCCCGCAGTCCCGGTGCGGCTCGAGGAGGCCGAGGCGCGCGAGCGGTACGTCGAAGGCGCCCGGCGCGTCGTCGAGTACATCCACGCGGGCGACCTCTGCCAGGCGAACCTCTCGCTCCGCTTCGAAGCGCCCCGACCCGAAGGGTTCGACGCCATCGCCGCGTACCTCCGCCTCCGCGAGCGCCAGCCGGCGCCCTTCGCCGCGTGCATCGACACCGGGCACGGGTGGGTCCTCTCGGCCTCGATGGAGCGCTTCGTCTCGCTCCGCGACGGCGAGGTCGAGACGCGCCCGATCAAGGGCACGCGCCCCCGGGGGCGCACCCCCGAGGAGGACGCCGCGCTCCGCGACGAGCTCGCGGCGAGCGCCAAGGACCGCGCCGAAAATCTGATGATCGTCGACCTCCTCCGGAACGACCTCTCGCGCGTCTGCCTCCCGCACTCGGTCCGCGTCCCCTCGCTCTGCGCGGTCGAGTCGCACGCGGCGGTGCATCACCTCGTCTCGACCGTCCGGGGAGAGCTCGCGCCCGGGCTCGGCGCGACGGAGCTCCTCGGCGCGACCTTCCCCGGGGGGAGCATCACCGGGGCGCCGAAGATCCGGGCGATGGAGATCATCGCCGAGCTGGAGAGCGCGCCCCGCGGGCCGTACTGCGGCGCGGTCGGGTGGTTCGGCTACGACGGCGCGATCGACACCAGCATCCTCATCCGGACCGTCCTCGCGGGCGACACCCGGATCTCGCTCTCGGCCGGAGCCGGGATCGTGGCCGACTCGGTCCCCGAACTCGAATACGAGGAGTGCGTGGCCAAGGTGAGGGGGATCGTGGAGGCGCTGGCCGGATGAGCGTGCTCGTGATCGACAACTACGACTCCTTCGTGCACAACCTCGTGCGGACGCTGAGGGAGATCGGCGCCGAGTGCGAGGTGGTTCGCAACGACGAGGTGAGCCCGGCCGAAGCCCGCGCCCTCGCGCCGTCGCACCTCGTCGTCTCGCCCGGACCGTGCGGACCCGAGCAGGCGGGGCGCTCGGTCGAGCTGATCCGCGACCTCGCGCCCTTTGTCCCGCTGCTCGGCGTCTGCCTGGGGATGCAGTGCCTCGCGCACGCCTGCGGAGGACGCATCGTGCGGACCCCGCCGGTGCACGGCCGCACCTCGCCGGTGACGCACGACGGCACCGGGCTCTTCGAGGACCTCGCCACCCCGCTTCACGTCACGCGCTACCACTCGCTGGCGGTCGAGGAGGCGACGCTCCCCGACACCCTCGAGGTGACGGCGCGCAGCGACGACGGCGTCATCATGGCGCTCCGGCACCGCGTCTGGCCCGCGGTGGGCGTCCAGTTCCACCCCGAGGCGCTCCTCACCGAGGGCGGCCACACCCTCCTCCGCAACTTCCTCACCGCAGCGCGATGATCTGGGTCAACGGATCCCTCCTCCCCGACACGACCCCCGTCTTCGGCGCCTCCGATCGCGGCGCGCTCCTCGGCGACGGGCTCTTCGAGACGCTCGCGGTGCGCGGCGGGGTCGCGCGCCACCTCGACCGCCACCTGGCGCGGCTCACGGCCGGGGCGCGCTTCTTCGGGATCCCGCTGCCCGTGCCGGTGGGGGATCTGCACGAGGGGGTGGAGGCGCTCCTCGCGGCCGAGGGGCTCGCCGGGGGGAGAGCCGCGAGCCGCGCCGCGGGCGGTCTCGTGGGCAACGAGGCGGGCGGCGCGGTGGGCGGCGCGGTGGGCGGCGCCGAAGCCGGCGCGGTCCTCCGGATCACCCTCTCGCGTGGGCCGGGCCCGCGCGGGCTCGCCCCACCCGAGACCGCCCACCCGCTGCTCCTCATGACCGCCACCCCGCATCGCTTCGAGACGCCGCGCCCCCGCCGCCTCGCGATCTCGGAGGTGGTGCGCCATCCCGGCGCGGTCACGAGCCGCTGGAAGACGCTCAACTACCTCGATTCGGTCGTCGCGCTCGAAGAGGCGCGCCGCCGCGGCTGCGACGACGCGCTCCTCCCGAATGGGATCGGCGGCTTCGCGTGCGCCACGCACGCAAACCTCTTCATCGTGACGGCGGACGATGGGCCGGTCGCCACGCCGCGGGTCGAGGATGGCGCGCTGCCGGGGATCACGCGGGGTCGGGTGATCGAGACGCTGCGCGCGATCGGGCGCGAGGTGCGAGAAGTCGCGGTGGATGGGTCGGGGATCGCGCGGGCGGACGAGGTCTTCCTCACCAACAGCGTCGCCGGCGTCGTGCCGGTGGAGGCGGTCGGCGACCGCGTGCTGCCGGCGTCGCGGCCCCTGACGGAGGCGCTGATGGAGGCGATGACCCGGTAAGCCGCCCGGCGTGCGGGGCGCGACCCGCTTCCGACGCAGATTTGCGCACCGGCTCCCCGACGCGCCTCCGCACCGCCGGGTCCGTGTTGCCGGATGCCCCGCCGCCCGGGATATTCGGATCCGCGTGCGCGATTCGAGGCGTGCGCTCCGCTCTGACCCGGTCGGGTATCGACCGCGCCCCGCACGGAGGGAGGAACGAGGTGAGCCGCACCGATCCACGCGCACCGACGATCGACGCCCACGACCACTGGGCGCGGTCGCGCATCCGCTCGATCCCGGACTTCCCCAGGGCCGGGATCATCTTCCGCGACATCACGACGCTGCTGGCCGATCCGCGCGGCTTTCGCAAGGCGGTCGACGAGCTGGTGCAGCCCTACGCCGGCCTCGCCTTCGACAAGGTCGCGGGGATCGAGGCGCGCGGCTTCATCCTGGGCGGCGCCGTCGCGCACCAGCTCGGCTGCGGCTTCATCCCGGTGCGCAAGGCGGGCAAGCTCCCCCACCGCACCCTGGCGCAGGCGTACGAACTCGAATACGGCACGGACGAGCTCGAGATCCATGAGGACGCGATCACGGAGGGCGACCTCGTCCTCGTGGTCGACGACCTGATCGCCACCGGAGGCACGGCCGAGGCCGCGATCCGGGTGATCCGGCGGGCGGGGGGCACGGTCGCCGGCGCCTGCTTCGTGATCGATCTCCCCGATCTCGGGGGCGCACGGCGTGTCCGGGAGATGGGGGTCGAGGTGGTCACCCTCTGCGAATTCGAGGGGGCGTGACGCTCATGCGACATTCGCTCCTCGCGCCGCTCCTCGCGCCTCTCGTGATGCTCGCCCTGGCCTGCGACGCCGACGTCGCGAGCGAAGACCCGGCCCGGAACGACGCCCCGGATGCGGAGGCATGGTCCCTCTCCCCCGAGCCGATCCTCAGCATCGGCGTGGTGGAGGGCGAGGAGGCGTACCAGCTTCACACCGCCTCTTCGTCCCGGCTCCTGGCGGACGGCCGCCTCGCGGTGGTGAACGGAGGGAGCCACGAGATCCGCTTCTTCGACCGGGACGGCCTCTATCTGGGTTCGTTCGGGAAGGAGGGCGAAGGCCCCGGCGAGTTCAAGGGCGCGCGTTATCTGCGTCAGATACCCGACGGGACGCTCCGCGTGTGGGACCAGCGGCTCCGGAGATTCAGCGTCCACGCCGCCGACGGAGCGTACCTCGGGGGCGAGCGGATGGAGTGGACCCCGAGTGAGCCCTTCCCCGGTGAGGTCTGGCTCTATCGACGGGATCTGGACCACGCTGAGAGGGATCTTCAAGCAGATGGCGAGCCGGCAGGAGATCCACTACGCCTCGAACGGGAGCTACACCACCGACCTCGATGCGATGGCGTTCGAGCTCCCCGACGAGGTGCGCGTGGACTTCCTGAACGCCGGCCCGACGGGGTGGACGGGGATCGCCACCCACCCACCCACGGGTGCCTTCTGCCTGATCTCGTGCGGACTGACCGTGCCGATGGGGTGGCAGTCGGGGGCGGTGACGTGTCCGGGGGCGTAGCCCGGGCCTCCGGATCTCTCACGCGCAGGGACGACCGACGCGCCTGACCCCTGGGAGCGTGTTGAAGAAGGGGGGCGATGGGAACCCGATCATCGAGCGCGGCCCCGACCTGGTGGTATGTCGCCTTGACCTGCGCTCCATCTGGTGATCATTTTAGCGATATGTAACATTTTTGTGATCATCATGACGAGAAAATAGACGTGAGTGAAGGAAATGCGGAGGCCGTGAAGGAGCTGCGCGGCCGGGCACTCCCGGAGGAGGGGTGGCTCGCCGGCTATTCGGCAATCATCCAGCGGTACGACCTCGCGCTGCCCCTTCCTCCGGCCCTGGCCTTCGTCTCCACCGGCCACCGCCCGAAGTCCACCCGCGAATGGCTGGGCGTGTCGGTTCGGCGCCGACCGTCTGATGATCTCGAGGCGCACCTTGAATTCGCGTTGAAGCGCGAGGGTGTGGACCTCTCCGTCCTGGCAGCTCTCTTCCGGTCCATCGATCCGGGCGAGGTCACGGAGATCGTTCGGGAGACGCCCACCGGGAAGTACTCGCGGCGAATCTGGTTTCTCTACGAGTGGCTCACGGGACACACGCTGGACCTGCCGGATGCGCCGAAGGCAAGAGCGGAGCTGGTGGTGGATCCGGAGCTACAGGTCGCTTCGGGAGAGGGGGAGATCTCGTCGCGTCATCGTGTGGTGGACAACCTTCCGGGTCCGCCGGCGTTCTGCCCGATGGTCCGATGGACTCCGGAGCTGCGCGCTCATCTTGGCCGCCGGTGGGACGAGAGAGCGAGAGAGGTGCTCGGTCGAGTGCACCCGGACGTCGTATCCAGGGCCGCAACCTTCCTCCTCCTGAGCGACAGTCGGTCCTCCTTCCAGATCGAGGGAGAGCGGCCCGGGCTGAACCGCGTCGAGCGGTGGGGACGGGCGATTGGCGAGGCCGGCGAGGTGGAGCTGTCCGTCGGCGAGTTGGTGCGACTTCAGCGTATCGTTCTCGACGACAGCCGTTTCGTGCAGCCGGGGCTGCGCCGAGAGGGAGGATTCGTGGGAGAGCACGACCGGGTGTCGCGAACGCCCCTCCCCGAGCACATCAGTGCGCGTCCGGACGACCTCCATGATCTCGTGACCGGCTTGATCGAGTTCGAGAGGAGGTCGCTGGAGCGTGGAATCGACCCGGTCGTCACCGCGGCACTCGTCGCCTTCGGCTTCGTGTACATCCACCCGTTCGAGGACGGGAACGGCCGAATCCATCGGTGGCTGATCCACCACGTACTGGCACGGGCGGGGTACAATCCCGACGGCCTCATCTTCCCGGTGAGTGCCTCGATCCTGAGGAAGGCGTCCGAGTACGAGCACGTCCTCCGATCGTATTCGGCCCCCTTGCTCGAGTACATCGAATGGGAGGCCACGGAGAGGGGAAACGTGCGGGTCCTGAACGAAACGGATCGGTTCTACAGGTACTTCGACGCGACGGCCCACGCCGAGTTTCTATACGAGCGGGTCGAGGAAACGGTCGAACGCGATCTCCCCCGGGAGGTCGCGTATCTTGAAGGCTTCGATCGCTTCGCCGAGGGGGTCCAGCGGCTTCTGGGGGACATGCCACACTCGACGGTGGACCTCCTGCATCGATTCCTCGCGCGCGGCGAGGGGCAGCTGTCGAAGCGCGCACGTGAGAAGGAGTTCGAGATGCTCACACCGGAAGAGACCGTAGCGGTCGAGGATCTCTGGAGGGCATGCCATCCAGAGGCAGAACGGTGAGCGTTTCGGCATCATGTTGCTGGAATGCCCCCGTTTTCCGTACCAGGGTTCATGAGAGTGTGAATACAGGCTCC
>JAVVEY010000140.1:0-6267 GCA_032250675.1 Longimicrobiales bacterium
GAAAAACATCGAGTGGTCTCGCCAGACGGGGAGGGTCGGGGTGGTGTAGCCGAAGGCGAGGGGGTGGGTGAGGTCCAGCTCCGCCTCCCAGATCGAGCCGCCGATGGCCTGGGCACCGGAGATCTCGGCGGCGTCGGCCCAGGGGAGGCGGGCGGGGGTCTCGTCCTCGTCGTCCGCCGCGCTCCCTTCCGATCCCGGGGGATCGATCTTCGGGGTGAAGCCGTTCGCGGCGGCCCACTGGGCGGCGGTGCGGACGGCGATCAGCGTCCCGCCCTCCCGCACCCAGCTCCGCAGCCGCTCGAGGCGATCTCCTGAAAAGAGCGAGCCGATCCCCCCGGAGACCAGGACGAGGACGTCGTACTCCGCCCAGTCGACGCGCCCCAGGTCGCCCGCATCCACCTTGGTGATCGGCTGTCCGATCCGCTGGTCCATGAGGTGCCAGAGCTGCCCGACCTCGTACGACGAGACCCCGCCGCCGATCGGCATGAGGATCCGGGGCGCGCGCACGGGGCCGAAGCTCCGGCTGCCCAGGTCGGGGCCGTCGATCGAGTAGCCGCTGATGGCGGCGTGGATCGGAACCTCCCCGGCGCGCGAGGCGGCCCGCACGGCCCGCAGGAGCGAGTCGGGGGAGAGGGTCTGGATCCCGACGGGGACCGAGATCGATCCCCGTCCCAGCTCCACCTCCCCCCGCGTGGTGGGGCTCGTCCAGCCGCGCGTCGACATCTCGGCCCGCACCCCCGCGGCCTGGAGCGCGCGCAGCGCGGTCGGCGCGCCCGAGTCCCGCCAGTCGAGGAGGTAGGCGATGCGGCTCTCATCCACCGACAGATCCGCAGGCTCGGGGACCGCGCGCACCTCGGGGCCGAGCGGGAGATCCCCCTGCCCCAGCTCCCCGTCGGGGATCCCGTAGGCCAGGCTCACCGTCCAGGTGGAGGCGTCGTAGAAGACCGAGTCGGCGAAGCTCTCGGTGCGCTCGAAGATGGAGCGGGCCAGGCGGTAGCCGGGCTGCGCGGCGGGCACGACCCAGGCCGAGCCCGGCGCGAACGCCCTCCCTCCGGCGCTCACCTCCGAGTCCAGCGCGTGGACCCGGATCCGGTGCCGCAGCAGGAGATCGAGGAAGGCGCGGTTGAGCGAGGCGTCGTGCGGGTCTCCGAAGACCCATCCCCCGACCCCTTCGGCCTCCGCCTGCTCGATCCCACTCCGGAAGAACTCGCGCTGATACTCCTGGAGCGCCTCACGCTCCTCGACCGCGACCCGCACCGTGGCCAGGCTCGTGCGAAGATGGTTCCGGATCGCGAAGGGGAAGGTCAGCACCCCGTGATGGCCACTCTCCTGCGCGTGTCCGCGGGCGCTCGCCTGCTCGAAGACGAGCCCGAGGCCGCCGAGGAAGTTCGGGTAGGTGGAGCCGTAGCCGGGATAGGTGTTGTCGTAGACCTCCTTCGTGAAGTAGAGGGCGCCCAGGGTGTCGAGCGCACTCGCCCAGTCGTCCGCAAAGCGCATCGTGATGTCGGTGTAGAGGCGCTCGGGGAGGAGGGGGTTCCACGATCCCACCGGCTCGCTGGGCTCGAAGAAGTAGGTGCTGGAGGTCCCCATCTCGTGGTAGTCGGTCACGACCTGCGGCCGCCACGCATGGTGGAAGTCGATCCGGGCCCGGCTCTCGGGGTTCACCAGGGGGAGCCAGTCCCGGTTCAGGTCGAACCAGTAGTGGTTCGTGCGCCCGCCCGGCCACACCTCGTTGTGCTCGCGGTCGAGCGGGTCGGTCACGAAGGGCTCCCCGCGGTGCATGTTCGCCCAGTTCGTGTGGCGATCGCGGCCGTCGGGGTTCAGCACCGGCTCGACGTGATGGATCCCCTCGTCCCGGTACCGCTGGACATCGGCCCCCGTCCCCGCCACCAGCCAGTACGCGGTCAGCATCGCCGCCTCGGAGGACGACGTCTCGTTCCCGTGGACCCCGTAGCCCAGATGCACGATCACCGGGAGTTCCGCGCTCGGCTCGGCCTCCGTCGCCGCCAGATGCGCGACCCGGATCTCCTCCAGCCGCGCGAGGTTCTCCGGCGAGGAGACCGTCAGGACCGGCATCGGCCGGTGCTCGTGCGTCCAGCCGATGATCTGGACCGAGGCCCGGTCCGAGAGCGCCGCGAGGGTGTCCATGTACGCGACGATCCGGTCGTGCCGCGTGTGGAAGCTCCCGATCGGATATCCCAGGAAGGCCTCCGGGGAGGGGATCGCGGGGTCGAAGGTGGTGCCCTCCGGAAAGAAGTAGCTCGTGTCCTGCGCCACGGCGGGCGAGCCCGCGGCCGGGAGGAGGACGAGGGCCAGGAGGAGGGGGAGCGCGCGGGCGGAGGAGAGACGGGGGGACATCATCTGTCGGGCCGGTTCGAGGGCGGGAGGGTCTCCGAGGGGTGTGAGGGTAGGGCCCCCCGGGTCACATCGCCAGACGACGCATCGCCGGACGACGAATGCCGGACACCCGCCGGCCACGGTCCGCGCCGAAGCCCGGATACCGGTCACCCGATCGTCCCGAAAGTCCCATGCACGGATCGCCTTCGCCGCTCCGGTGTTCAGAGGGTATCCGGGTGAGCCGGAGAAGACGACCACGACCCCCCGAACCAGGGAGCAGACGCCGATGGGTTTCGCACCCTCCCCCATGCAGCTTCGGACCCCCGCCTTCGAGGACCACGGGCGCATCCCCACGAAGCACACCGGCGAAGGCGAGGATGTCTCGCCGGCGCTGGAGTGGACCGATGCCCCCGACGAGGCGCAGGCCTTCGTCGTCCTCTGCCACGACCCCGACGCCCCCCTCTGCAAGCCGGGCAGCTACGGGTTCGTCCACTGGCTCCTCTACAACATCCCGGGATCGGTGACGAGCCTCGCCGAGGGTGACGGAGGTCGCTACACCGAGGGACGCACCGACTTCGGGAGCGACGGATACGGCGGCCCCATGCCTCCCGAGGGACACGGGCCGCACCACTACTTCTTCTGGGTGCTCGCGCTCGACCGGGAACTCGACCTCGAGGCCGGGCTCACCATGGAGCAGCTCCTGGAGAAGATCGAGCCCCACGTCATCGGGATGAACCGGCTGGTGGGGATCTACGAGCGGGGCTGAGCGACGCAGGCGGGGCCCGGCGTCGGGTCCTCCCCCGGGGTGCGCCTCCGGGTCCCCTTCCGGTAGATTTCCCATCCGGACCCGTCGTTTCCCCCCTCCCGGGAGCCATCATGGATCGCGCCGTACAGGACGCACTCAACGAGCAGATCGGCCAGGAGTTCTACGCCGCCTACCTCTATCTCGCAATGTCCGCGCACTTCGGCTCGAAGAGCCTCCTCGGATTCGCGAAGTGGATGCGCCTGCAGGCCGAGGAAGAGGTCGCGCACGCCATGCGGCTCTTCGATCACATGAACCGCCGCGGCGCCACCGTGAAGTTCGGGGGCGTGGATGCCCCCCCGGCGGAGTTCGGCAACCCCCTGGAGATCTTCCGGACCGCCCTCGAGCACGAGAAGAAGGTCTCGGGGATGATCCACGAGCTCTACGACCTGGCCGTCGAGAAGCACGACCACGCCAGCCAGCTCGAGCTCCAGTGGTTCATCACCGAGCAGGTCGAAGAGGAAGACTCCGTTCAGACGATCGTGGATCAGCTCAAGATGGCGGGCGAGAACGAGGCCGCCATCTTCATGCTGGACCGGGAGCTGTCGGGGCGCTCCGACGCGGAGTAGGAGGCGGGCTTCGCGGGCGAGGCGCCCGTCATCTCACTCGGCACACCCCTTCATCGCCCGCGCCCGGCCCCTTCGATAGCCTCCGAATCCCCGGCTCTCCCGACCGGCCCGGCCCAAGCCACTCTCCCGACACCGTTCCGGGATCCTCTGGTCTCTGACTGGAGTTGACCCGGGGGTCTCAAGGACGCGCTGGCCGGCATGAGGGGTTCGGGCGTCGTGGCCCGCCAGGATCAGGGTCAGCTGAGGGAGCCGCGCCACGACTTTCGATGCGACATTGGGTCTGCTATCGTTGAATGTACGATGACAAGACCCATTCGAAACGCGGTTGTGGTTGTTTCGGTGCTGGCCGCACTGGTGCTGGCAGTACAGATAGTCGCCTGGTTGATTGTCAAAACCGAGTGGGCCAGGGAAGGTGTGGAGACCGGGCTGGGCGACGCGTTGGGCATGGAAGTCGAAATCGGCCAGCCGTTGCAACTGGGCCTGCTGCCGGGGGTGAACGTCACACTCACTGACCTGGAAGTGAGCACCCAGGAGCAGGTGGTGGCTACCGTCGGTCGCGCCAACGCCCGGCTTGCAATGTTGAGCCTGTTGACTGGCACGGTTCGGCCGCTTGAATTGCACCTCGAGCGGCCGGTGCTTTCGGTCGAGCGCTACGGCCCGGGTGTGTTCAACGTGTACCCGTCCGAACCACGGCCCGAGCTTGATGATCTATCGTTGCGGCAGTTTCAGGCGTCCGATGCACGGGTGACGTACGCTGACCAGGCCTCCGAGCTGGAATTTCGGTTTGAACAATGCGATCTGGATCTGCGCAATATTCGTCACGCCGGCGGCATGGTCGAGCAAGTACTTGCAACGCTTGCCGCCGAAGGTGAGTTGAAGTGCGGGACCGTCAGCCAGGACGCGTATACAGCCACCGACATGTCGGCGCAGGTCCACGTCAAGGACGGCGTATTCGATCTGGAGCCCGTCAGCGCAACGATCTTCGAGGGGCAGGCCTCGGGAAGATTCGAAGCCGATCTCTCGTCCGACACTCCCCTCTTCAGTCTGCAAGGCTCGATCTCGGGACTTGACTTTGGTGCGTTGATGGTCATGCTGGAGCCGGATCAGTCCTCAACCGGCACGCTGGCGCTCGAACTGGCGCTGGACGCGCGCGGCACCACTTGGCAGGACATCCGAAACAGCGTTGCGGGCACGATCAGTCTGCGCTCCGGGGTGCTTGTTCTCGACGGATACGACCTGGATGAAGAGCTGGATAACTATGCCGATACCCAGCGCTTCAACCTGGTCGATGTCGGCGCCGTGTTTCTTGGCGGACCGCTGGGCCTGGCAGTTACCCGTGGGTATTCGTTCAGTGACCTGCTCCGCGGCAGCGGCGGCAGTACCACCATTGACCGGATGGTCTCGGAATGGACTGTAGAAGGTGGCGTGGCGCAGGCCCGCGACGTTGCGTTCCGCACCCCGGAAAACCGGCTTGCCCTGGCTGGTGCGCTGGATGTCGGCAATTACCGTTTTGACGACATGCGGGTGGCGGTGATCGACTCGGACGGCTGCGCGGTCGTGGAACAGAAAATTACCGGCCCTTTCCGCGAACCCGAGATCGAGCAGCCCAATTTCCTGGTTGCCGCCGCCGGACCGCTGCTCGACCTCGTCAAGAGCGGCGTGCAGAAGGTGACAGGTTCGGATTGCGAGGTCTTCTACACCGGGTCGATTGCGCACCCATGACCGGCCGCCGGCACCAATGTCACTCCCCGGCTCGGGGTCGGCAACGCGCCGGATACAGCTTTCCGGGCGAAATCGGCAAGAGGGTTCCGCTCCTGCCGAGTTGACTCAGGGTTCGGCGCGCTCGCGTCGCTCCATCTGCGCTCCGAACTCGTCGAGCCCGGAGCGAGCGTCGTCCCGCCCGGGACAGGCGGCTTCAGGTCTGCGTGATGATTTCGCGCGGAGCGAACAGGCGGAGCAGCCCGAGGATTGCGGCATGCACGATCACCCCAACGAGGATCGCCACGATCATCGGAACGATCAGCTGGGCCTCGGGGCTCGTCATCAGGGAGGAGCCGATCCCTTCGAAGGGTGCGAGGAAGGGGCGGGCCATCGAATGGATGAGGCCGACGAACGGCGTCGCAGGCGAGGCCGCCAGAAGGGCCAGCACGATCCGAATGAGGAGCAGGCTGTAGACCAGGCCGAACAGATAGGTCACGACTCGCGAGATCACGGAGATCTGTTGATCCCGCTCCACGACGCGGCCTCGAGCCCGGGCGGAGACAGAGGCGTCGGCCGCTGCAGCGTCCACCTGCATCCTGTCGTCCATGCCGTTCAACGGCCCCGTCGAGAGTATCCCCAGCCACCGCCGAATACGATTAGAAGCAGAACAATGATGAGAATCGTGGTGGTGCTCATGGGTGCTGGCTCCCGTCAAAGGATCGGTGGGTCGTTCGTCCTCACATGAACGCTAGCCCCGGCCACCCGTTGCGCACCATCAGTCAATAGCAGGAGCCTGCATCGCCCTGGAATGCCCCCGTTTTCCGTACCAGGGTTCATGAGAGTGTGAATACAGGCTCC
>JAVVEY010000141.1:0-6246 GCA_032250675.1 Longimicrobiales bacterium
GAACCACGTCCGCCACGCCCCTCGTTGAAGCGCGCCCGGATCGGGGAGGGACCCTACGATCTCGACGCGGCCCGCCCCGATCCCCGGGTACTCCCTGGAGCTCACGCGGCTGCTTCGGAGCCCGAGCACGAGATGCGCCTCCGGCACGGCGAGGAGGATCCGCCGCAGGAGCGCATCCACCTCCGGATCGATTCGATCAGCTACCACGAGTCCGGCCAGACTCTCACCCACGGCAGCGATGAAGGTCGCGACCTCGGCCGTGCCCACCAGTCGGATTCCCGCATCCGGGGGGAGGGCAAGGTCGGTGGCGGGGTCGACGCCTCGGACGAGGAGCGGGAGCGTGATCGTCGGCGTCATCGTCTTTCTCCGGGCAGAGTTCCATCCACTCGAGGCCCGTAAACACCACCGCCACCCGGCTGCGTGCGCGGGCGGACCGTGTCGTGTGGCCTCTACCCTTATACGCGACACGACTTTGAAAAAGGTTTACATCGCTGCCGTGCCGTGCGGCTCGCGATGGCGCCCAAGCTCGCCCCCCCCCCACCCCGTAAGTGCGTCACACGCAACACATTACGGGATCTGCCGGGGAAGGAATGCGCGTTTGGCCGTGCGCGGCGCTCGCTGGCGACGCGAGACCGGATGGAGCGTGCTCGGCGGGTCGAGCCCGGTGGAGACGGTGCCGGTCGATGTCTCTTCTTGGAGTACGTCGGACGGATCGAGTGACCTGACGTCCGGGCGTCGGCACATGGGAGCGGCGGGGCGTCACCGCGATGCGCGCCTCCGCTCAGCGCGCGCGCCCACTCAGAGCAAACTCTCCACGACCCACCACCCGCCGACGGCGAGGAGGGCGCCGGGGAGCACGAAGCGGATCCAGAGGTGCAGGAAGGTGTGCAGCGGACGGGGGTCGCCCGATGCGAGGGCGCGGAGCGCGGTGGCGCGGTCGAGCGCCCACCCGAAGGTGAGGGCGGCGACGAGCGCGCCGAGCGTCTGCATCCCTGAGCCGAAGGTGAGATCCCACGGCACGAAGATCCGCATATTGATCATCGGGGGGATGGCGAGGAGGAAGACCGCGCCCGTCATCGTCCCGACCGCCGCGCGGCGCGAGAGCCCGGTGTTGTCGGTGAGCCCCGCGACGAGCACCTCGAGCGCGGCCACCGCCGAGAGGAAGGCCGCGCCGCCGAGGGCGAGGAAGAAGATGCCCCCGACCCCCCACCCGCCCGGCACCCGGCCGAGGACTTCGGGGAGGGTAGCGAAGAGGAGACCGGGTCCGCTCCCCGGCTCGAGACCGAAGGCGAAGACCGCTGGAACCACGGCGAGCCCGGCCAGGAGTCCGGCCCCGGTGTCGCCCAGCACGGTGTAGATCGCAGCCGGCCCGAGCGCCTCTCCGTCGGCCAGATACGATCCGTAGACGACCATGAAGGTCCCCCCGAGCGCGAGCGAGAAGATCACCTGGCTGAGCGCGGCGAGCACGACGGCCGGCGTCACCGCGGCGGGATCGAAGTCGAAGAGCCAGCGCACGCCCTCCCCCGCGCCGGGGAGGGTGAGCGAGCGGACGACGAGCACGAGGAGGCCGCCGAAGAGGAGGGGGGTGAGCACGAGGCTCGCGCGCTCGATCCCGCGTCGGAGCCCGCCGAGGAGGATCACCGCGCACCCCGCCAGCACCCCGATCGTGCCCGCGCCCTGCAGGAGGAGCGCGCGCGCGTCGACACCCGTCTCGGGGGGGAGGATCCACGCCCCCTCGAGGGGTCGGCCGATCGGTGTCGCAAGCTCGACGAGCGCGTGCCACCCGACCCACCCGATCACATTGACGTAGTAGGCGGTGGCCGCGGTGACGACGACGAAGAAGAACCACCCGACCGCGCGCCCCCCGGGCAGCCCGCCGCGCTCGAAGGCGCCCACCGTCCCGCGGCGCGTGTGCCGCCCCAGCGCCCACTCCGCCATGAGCGCGGGCACGCCCACCCCGAGCGCGGCGACGAGGTAGACGAGCACGAAGGCGCCGCCGCCGAAGCTCCCGACCATGTACGGGAAGCGCCAGACATTTCCGAGCCCGACGGCGACCCCGATCATGCTCAGGACGATCGCGAGCCGGCCGGTGAAGTGTTCGCGCTCGGTCATCGCGTGGCGGCGGCCAGGAGGTCGAGCGCGCGCTCGGCGTCCTCGAGGGTGGAGTGGTAGTGCGGGGCGAGGCGGAGCGCCGGGCCGCGCGCCGAGGCGATCACGCCGTCGCGACGGAGGCGCTCCTCGACGGCGTGGGCGTCGGCGACGCGGAAGGCGACGGTGGGCGCGCGTTCGGCGGGGTCGGCGGGGCCCATGAGGTCGAGCCCGCGCTCGCGGCCCCCCTCGATCAGGTGCCGGGCGAGGCGCGCGGTCCAGGCGCCGATCGCCTCGAGCCCCGTCTCGAGGAGGAGCTCCATCCCGGCGCGCGCGACCCAGGCGGGGAGGATCGGGGGCGTTCCGCCGTCGAAGCGCTTCGCGCCCTCCGCCCAGTCGAGCGGCCGGTCGCGGAAGGGATCGAAGGCGAAGGGGTCGGCCCGCCCGAACCACCCCGTCACCGCCGGCTCCATCCGCTCGGCCACCTCGCGCCGTACATAGAGGAAGGCGACCCCCGGGATCCCCATGAGGAACTTGAGGTTCCCCGAGGCGAGGAGATCCACGCCGATCGCCTTCACATCGAGGGGGCGCGTGCCGAGCGACTGGTAGGCGTCGATGCAGGTGAGCACGCCTGCGGCGCGCGCCGAGGCCGCGACGCGCTCGAGGTCGAGGAGCGCCCCATTCTGGTAGTATCCGTGCGCGGCCGAGAGGAGGAGGACGTCGTCGTCGAGCGCCGCCTCGACCGCCTCGGCCTCGACGCGCTCGGTTCCGGGGTCGACGGGGATCCAGCGCAGCGGGGTGCCCCGCGCCGCGCGCGCGCCCCACACCTGCGCGACCGTCGGAAATTCCGCCTCGGTCAGCGCGACGGTGCTCCGTCCGGTCTGCTCGGCGAGGAGGTCGACGCACGAGGCGACCGCCGCCGTGGCGTGCGAGACCGACGAGAAGACCGCCACCTCGTCCGGCTCGGCACCGATCAGCCGCGCGAAGGTCGCGCGCGCCGCCTCCACCTCCTCGATCCAGCGGTCCCACGCCATCCCGCGCTCGTTCCACGACTCGAGGTAGGCGAGCGCCGCCTCCCGGGTCGCCGTCGTCTGCGGCGCCTGGGAGCAGTGGTTCATCGGGATCGCGCGCTCGAGGAGCGGGATCCCTCGGCGCAGCGCCGCGAGGTCGTAGGGCGGCGCGTCGGCGGGGGTCACCGGGGTGTCCGCTCGTCGACCAGCGCGAGCACGCGCAGCGGGCTTCCGCTCCCCTCGACGATCTTGAGCGGCGCGGCGATCACCACCGCTCCGGTGGCCGGGAGGTGATCGAGGTTCATGAGGCTCGCGAGTCCGAATTTGCCCGCCCCATGCATCAGGGTGTGGTTCGGGTAGGGGGGATCGAAGGTGCCCGCCTGCCCGGCGTCGGTGCCCACCGTCTCGACCCCGACCCCGAGGATGTCACGCTCGATGAGGAGCTCGCAGGCGTCCTTCGCGAAGCCGGGGGAGTGCGGGCCGTCCTCGTCCACATTCAGGAAGTCGTCCGGGTCGGTCCGGTGGCCCCAGTCGGTGCGGAGGAGCACCCACGAGCCCGCGGGGATCGTTCCGTGCTCCGCCTCCCACGCCCGCACCCGCTCGGCGGTGAGGACGAAGTCGGGGTCGGCGCGGGTGTCGGCCGACGCATCGATCACGCACGCCGGCCCGACGAAGCGCTGCGGGGGGATCGTGTCGCAGGTGTTCTCCGGGAGGTCCTTCCCGGAGATCCAGTGCACCGGGGCGTCGAAGTGCGTGCCGGTGTGCTCGCCGAAGGTGATCGTGTTCCAGTACCACGCGGGGCCCCCTTCATCGAAGCGGCTGATCGTCTCGAGGGTCACGCCGGGCGAGGGCTCCCACGGTCCCGGGAGTTCGATCACCGGCGTGTCGGGGCCGAGCGGTCGGGTGAGGTCCACCACGCGGACGTGACCGGCGGCGAGGTCGGCGATGAGGGCTTCGAGGGAAGACACGACGAGCTTGACTCCGTTGAGGAAGGTGAACGGAAGGGTGGAAGATGCAGCGATCAGGCGGAGCGGGTGCGCCGTTCGACGAGCCAGCGTCGGAAGCGGAAGGCGTTCTCGGGAAGCGCGAGGTCCATCCCGTAGTGATCGGGGCCGACGGCCCGCACATGCGCGACGATCACACTCGTCGCCTCCCTCTCGAGCGCCTCGAGGAAGGCTTCGCCGAACTCGAGCTCGGTACGCGCGGTCGCCACATGCTCGACGCCGGCGCCGCGCGCGATCGCGGCGAGGTCGGTGACCCCGTCCTCCGTCTGCGAGGTGTACCCGCCCGTCGAGAGGAGGCTGGCGTTGTCGAAGACGACGTGGATCAGATTCGGCGGTGCGTAGCGCGCGAGGGTGGCGAAGGTTCCCAGATTCATCAGCGCGGAGCCGTCGCCGTCGAGGACGATCACCTCTTCGTCCGGGAGGTGCGCGGCCACCCCGAGACCGATCGAGGAGGCGAGCCCCATCGCGTGCTGAAGGTAGAAGAAGCCGGGACGGTCACCGAGATCGTACAGCTCCTGCGCGCACGCACCCATGATCGTGATCACGGGGCGATCTTCGAGCTCGGGGTAGATCATCTCCAGACAGCGGGCGCGCTCCATCAGTCCTCCATCAGGTCGCGAGTGAGGAGGAGTGCGACGGGCGAGAGCGAACTCTGCGAGAAGGTCCACGCCTCGCGGATCTGGCGCTGCACGCGGCCGACGTCATCGGCGTAGGCGAAGGGGATGCCGAGGGAGCGCAGCACATCCTCGGTGACGATCCCCCCGCGCGTGTGCCAGGGATACGGCTCTCCCCAGTGCCCGCGCAGCGCGATCATCATGCAGAGCGGGATCCCGTAGAGCTGCGCGAGCGAGACGATCCCGTTGATCGCGGCGAGAAAGCCGTGATTCTGCATCAGCATGATGTGGGGCACCCCGGCGAAGTAGGCGCCGGCCGCGACGCCGACCGCCTCTTCCTCCTTCGCAACCTGGATGAGCGACATCTCGGCGTCGCTCTCGGCACGCTGGAGGAGGAGTCCGAGCCACGTCTCGGGGAGCGCGGAGAGCGAACGCACCCCCGCGGCCCGGATCCCTTCGTAGATGACCTTGGAGTTTTCGTACGATACCGGCATGGGAGGCGGGCGGGAGACGAAGTCGTGGGTGCCGGAAGATATCCCGTGCGCCGTGTGCCGCTACTCGCAGCTCAGGCAGTTGTGGTTGTTCACCGCACCCAGCGACTCGAGGAGGGCGATCGTCTCGGGGAAGGGCTCGACGCGCTGGATCGGGCCGTTGGCCATATCCACCGTCGAGTTCCCGTTGCGCGCGATGAGGGTGACATCGGCGCCCTTCTCGACGAGATAGCGGATCACCTCGTTGTCTCCGCGCGCCGCCGCGTGGTGCACCGGGGTGTAGCCGAACTCGTCGCGCGCGTTGACATCGGCGCCGTGGACCTCGACGAGATACTCCACCGCGGCGAGCCACCCGTCCGGAACGTGCTCGTGGGAGTTGGCGGCGAAATCCTGTCCGTACCCCGCTCCCGAGGCGGCGTGGATGGGAAAGACCCCGGGACCGCCGACGCGCACCGGAGGCAGCCCGGAGTCGTCTTCGGCGTCGGGATCGAACGGACGCCCCGTCGGGGGCTTCCGCGTCGGCGTCGAGGGATCCGCCCCGTAGCGCACGAGGAGCTCCATCGTCGGGATGTCGAGCGCGTACGCGGCCCGCCAGAAGGGGGTCGCACCCGTCATGTCGACGCCGAGGAGGTCGAAGTTGTACGACATGAACCAGATGTGGCGGTTGACCGCGGCATTCGGATCGGCTCCCGCCTGGAGGAGGCGCTCGACGAAGTCGAGGTAGTCGATCGCCTGCCGGGTGTGGTTCCGGGGCTGCGGGTAGAGCGCCTTGGGCGCCCACCGGAGGTTGATGGCGGCCCAGAGCGGCGTGACACCCGCGTGGTTCCCCACCCGCGGGTCGGCCCCCCGGTCGATCAGGGCGAGGGCGAGATCGAAGTGTCCATTCAGGGTCGCGAGGAGAGTCGGGGTGCTCGCGTCTCCCCCCGCGACGAGGTCGAGCTCCGCCCCCGCGTCGACGAGCGCCATCGCGGCATCCCGGTGACCCTCGCGTGCGGCGTGGTGGAGTGGGGAAAGCCCGCCCATCCCACCCACGAGGTCG
>JAVVEY010000142.1:0-6206 GCA_032250675.1 Longimicrobiales bacterium
GCTCGTCGTCCTCCCGAACCACGAGGCGGCGCTCGTCACCGTCGACCTCTTCGTCCCCGGGGGCCGCGCCGCCGACCCCGAAGGAGAGGAGGGGCTCGCGCTCCTCGCCGCCTCCCTCCTCACCTCGGGCACCACCTCCCGGAGCGCCGCCGAACTCGCCGACACCCTCGCCGCCCTCGGCGCCTCGCTCGACGCGACCGCCGATGCCGATCGTGCGCGCGTCTCGCTCCTCGCCCTCCCCGATCTGCTCACCCCCGCGCTCGACCTCATGGCCGAGGTGGTTACCCGACCCGCCTTCCCCGAGTCCGGGATCGAGAGGCTCCGCGGGGAGGCGTTCGCCGCACTCGCGGTGGAAGCGGGGCGTCCGGCTTCGCTGGCCCGCCGCGTGCTCTTCCGCGAGGTGTACAGGGGGCATCCCTACGCGCGTCAGGCGACCCGGGAGTCGTTCGCCACGATCGGACGCGCCGACCTCGTCGCCCACCACACCCGCTGGTACCGCCCCGCCGCGGCGCTCATCGTCGTCGCGGGAGACGTCGACGCGGCCGAGGTCGAGCGGCGCCTCGAAGCCGCATTCGCGCAGTGGGGCGCCGCGCATGAGGCGGGCGGAGGGACCGCGCCGCAGCGCGGCGGCGCGGCGTTCGAGCCCTCGCGCCCCGCCGCCGCACTCCCGCGCCCCGACGGTGGGATCCTCCTGATCCATCAACCCGATCTCGTCGAGACCGAGGTGAGGATCGGGCACCCCCTCCCGCGTGGGGATGCCGAGGCGTGGCCGTCGCTCCTCGCCGCGGCCCACCACCTCGGGGCGACCCCGTCGGGGGTGCTGGACCGGCGGCTCCGTGACGAGCTCGGGTACACCGGCGCCGTCTCGGCGATCGCGCGCCGGCGCCCGGGGCCGGGGGTGATCGAGGTCGCCTTCTCGAGCCGCACCGGAGTCGCCGCCGACGCGCTCGGAGAGGCGCTCCGGATCCTCGAGGAGGTGCGGGCCCGTCCGATGGAGGCGGCCGAGCTTCAGCGGGTCGTCGAGCAGATGACGGGGACCTTCACCCTTCAGAGCGAAACCCCCGCGCAGCTGGCCGAGCGTGTCGCGAGCGATCTCCTCGTGGGGCGGGCGCTGCGCGATGTCGCGCGGTTGCCGGAGCGCCTCCGCTCGCTGACGCCGCGTCAGGTCCAGCGAGCCTTCGCCGCTGCGGTCGATCCGACGCGTGTCGAGATCGTCGTGATCGGCGACGCGGGTGCCCTGCAACCTCGCCTGGCGACCTTCGGTCCGGTGCGGATCGAGACCCCCGACGGACACCCCCTCTCGATCGCCGATCTCGCGCCGGCACGCCGATCCACCTCGCTCTCGGCGGAGGGGCTCCCCACCGGTCGGTGGGAGTATGCGATCACGCTTCGGGGCGAAGAGGTCGGCGCCCTGACGCGCCGGATCACCCACGAGGGCGATGTCATGACGGCTCGATCCGAGCTGAGCTTCGCGGACCGGACGACGCTCCAGTCGGTGAGCTTCGGGGTCGACCGCTTCGACTTCCGGTCGAGCACCTTCGAGGTGGAGCAGCCCGGAGTGCGTGCCGCGGGCGAAGCGAGCCGCAGCGGTCGCCGCCTCACCGGCCTCCTCGACCTGGGCCGGGGCCCCGAGCCGATCGACCTCTCCGTGCCCGATGACGTCCTCGTCGCCGATATGGTGGAACTCGCGATCTGGCTGGCGGATCTCGAGGTCGGCGACGAAATCCGCCTCCCCGTGGCGAACCTCGCGACCCGCTCGGTCTCGAACGCGCGGCTCCGGGTCACCGGACGCGAGACGATCACGGTGCAGGCGGGCCGATTCGAGGTCTTTCGTGTCGAGATCTCGGGGGTCGACGTCCAGACCGTCTGGGCGCGCGTCGAGGCCCCGCACCTCCCGATCCGGGTCGCCCCCGCCGGGGCGCCGATTCTCGTCGAACTGGTCTCGGCATCCCCCTCCCCCACCGGGGGTGGATAAATCCCGAAAATCCGCGTCCCACTTGGATTTGCGAGGGATGGAACCGGTGGCGTGAGACCCCCGGATCCGCTATCTTCGAGGGATGTTCTGGTGCTCCTCGACGTGAGCGTTACATGGCTGATTCGCACGACCCAATGACCGGCACGACGCGCGAAGGAGAGACGATTCTCCAGCGCCTCCTCGAAGATGAGATGCGCGAGTCGTTCATCGACTATTCGATGAGCGTGATCGTGCAGCGAGCGCTTCCGGATGTGCGCGACGGGCTCAAGCCGGTGCACCGTCGGATCCTCTATGCGATGCATGAGGCGGGGCTCTCACCGGGGCGGGGGTACAAGAAGTCCGCGACCGTCGTGGGAGACGTCCTGGGCAAGTACCACCCGCACGGCGACTCGGCCGTCTACGACTCGATGGTCCGGATGGTGCAGGACTTCTCGCTCCGGCACCCCCTCGTCGACGGTCAGGGCAACTTCGGATCGATCGACGGGGACTCGGCGGCGGCGTACCGCTACACCGAGGCGCGCCTCACCCGCCTCGCCAGCGACATGCTGGAGGACATCGACAAGGAGACGGTTCGGTTCGCCCCCAATTTCGATGGCCGACTCGAGGAGCCGACGGTGCTCCCCTCGCGGGCCCCGAACCTCCTCATCAATGGGAGCAGCGGGATCGCGGTGGGGATGGCGACGAATATCCCCCCGCACAACCTGCGTGAGATCGTCGACGCCTGCATCGCGCTGATCGACGATCCCGATCTCTCGCAGGGTGCGCTCGAGGCGATCGTGACCGGACCCGACTTCCCGACAGGCGGAATCGTCTGTGGGCGTGAGGGGATCCGCGAGGCGTACCGCACCGGCCGCGGCAGGATCGTGATGCGCGCCCGGGCGGAGATCGAGGAAGACCCCAAGGGGGGCGAGCGCATCATCGTGACCGAGCTCCCCTTCATGGTCAACAAGGCGCGCCTCGTCTCCCAGATCGCCGACCTCGTGCGCGAGAAGAAGATCGCCGACATCCGGGATCTGCGCGACGAGTCGGACCGGGACGGGATGCGTGTGGTGATCGAGCTCAAGCGCGACGCGATCCCCCACATCGTGCTCAATCGGCTCTACAAGCACACGCAGATGCAGTCGACCTTCGGGACGATCCTCCTCGCGCTCGTGGACGGCGTGCCGAAGGTGATGCCGCTGCGGGAGATGCTGCAGCACTTCATCGACCACCGGCATGTCGTCGTCGTGCGGCGCAGCGAATTCGACCTGCGCAAGGCGAAGGACCGCGAGCACATCCTCGAGGGGCTCAAGATCGCCGTCGACAACATCGATGCGGTGATCAAGCTCATCCGTGCCTCGCGTGACAGCGAGGTCGCCTCCAGGGGTCTCCAGGACGAGTTCGGTCTCTCCGAACTCCAGGCGAAGGCGATCCTCGACATGCGCCTCTCGCGTCTGACGGGGCTCGAGATGGAAAAGCTCGAGACCGAGTTGGCCGAGGTTCGGGCCACGATCGCGGAGCTCGAGGAGATCCTCGGCAATCGCGAGAAGCGGATGGAGATCATCGCCGAGGAACTGCACGAGGTCGCCGCCACGCACGGGGATGAGCGCCGGACCGAGATCACCGATATCGGCGCGCGGGACTTCAATATGGAAGACCTCATCCCCGATGACGACATGGTCATCACCGTCACGCGCGAGGGGTACGTGAAGCGCATCGCCGTCGACACCTATCGGGCGCAGCGACGGGGCGGACGTGGACTTCGCGGGATGACCACCAAGGAAGAGGACTGGGTCGAACACCTCTTCGTGGCCACGGCGCACGACACCCTCATGATCTTCACGCGGCAGGGACAGTGCTACTGGCTCAAGGTGTGGCAGATCCCCGAGGGGAGTCGGCAGTCGCGCGGCAAGCCGATCGTGAATCTGATCTCGATCGACCGGGACGAGGATATCGCCTCGATCGTCCCGGTACGCGAGTTCTCGGAAGACCGCTTCCTCCTCTTCTGCACGAGCCACGGGAAGATCAAGAAGACGGCCCTTGCGGCCTACTCGAACATGCGTTCGGTCGGCCTCAACGCGATCAATATTCGCGAGGGCGACGAGCTCATCGACGCGCGCATCGTCGAGGAAGGTTCCGAGGTCATCCTGGCGACCCGTGACGGGATGGCGATCCGCTTTCCCGAATCGGATGCACGCCCGACGGGTCGCGCCACCGAGGGGGTCCGCGGGATCCGGTTGCGGGGCGATGACCTCGTCGTGGGGATGGTGATCACACGCGAGGATTCGAAGCTGCTCGTCGTCACCGAGAAGGGGATGGGCAAGCGCACCGCCGTCGACGCCTACCGGCTCCAGAAGCGCGGCGGGTACGGTGTGATCAACATGAAGGTCAACGAGAAGACCGGGCGCGTCATCTCGATCCGGGGGGTGTCGGACAACGAACAGCTCATGCTGATCACGCGCGCCGGCGTCGTGAACCGTCAGCGCGTCTCCGAGATCCGGACGATCGGGCGGGCCACACAGGGCGTACACCTCGTCAATCTCGACGAGAACGACGTCGTGATGGATGTGGCGCGCTTCGTCGGAGAGGAGGAGGAGGAGGACACCCTCGAAGCCGAGGGTGTGATCGAGTCCGGAGGCGCCCCGGGGACGACGGAGGAGGCGGGGAAGGGTCCGGAGGGAGAGGCGGGCGACGAAGATTCGGGGACCGACGCCGGGTGAGTGTGGGTGTGGGGGGAGGCGCCGGATTGCGTGTCGGGCTCGCCGATATCGAGGCAGCCGCGGGACGGATCCGTGGCGATATCGTGCGCACCCCGCTCCTCCACGCCCCGGAACTCGCCGAGCGCGTCGGGGCCGCCGAAGTCCGTCTCAAGTGCGAGAACATGCAGCGCGCGGGGGCCTTCAAGGCGCGCGGCGCGCTCCACTACCTCTCGACGCTCCCCGCGGGCGTGCTCGAAGGGGGTGTCACGACGTATTCGTCGGGGAACCACGCGCAGGCGGTCGCACTCGCCGCGCGGCTCAAGGGGGTACGAGCGGTGGTCGTGATGCCCACCACGGCGCCTGCGGTGAAGGTTGAAGGTGCGCGCCGGCTCGGGGCCGAGGTGGTCTTCGAGGGCACGACCTCGCTCGAGAGGCGGGCGCGGTGTGAGGCGATCGCCGAGGCGGAGGGACTCCACGTCGTGCCCCCCTTCGATCACCCCGCGATCATCGCGGGGCAGGGGACCGCGGCGCTCGAGATCGTCGAGGAGTTCCCCGAGGTCGAGATGGTGCTGGCCCCGATCGGGGGGGGCGGGCTCTTCGCCGGAACCTGCGCGGCGGTGCGTGCGCTCCGGCCCGACGCGCTCCTCATCGGCGTGGAGCCGGAGGGCGGTGCCTCGATGCGCGCCGCGCTCGACGCAGGCGATCTCGTGACGCTGGAGTCGACCGCCTCGATCGCCGACGGTCTCCTCCCCGTGCGCGCGGGGCGGCTCACCTTCGAACATGTGCGCGACCTCGCGGATGACGTGGTCACGGTGAGCGACGACGCGATCCGTGAGGCGGCGCGGATCCTGATCACGGAGCATCGCACCGTGGTGGAATTCTCGGGGGCCGCCACGACCGCGGCGCTCACGAGTGGGGTGGTCGATGCGCGGGGCCGGCGGGTGGCGCTTCTGCTGTCGGGCGGCAATATCGACCCGGCGCTCCTCGCCGATCTCCTCCGGGAGGCCCCCTCGTGACGCTGACCACCGTCCCGGGGATCCGGGTGGGACACGCCGAGGTCGCGGGGGGCGGGAGCGGCTGCACCGTGGTGCTCGGTCCCTTCCGGGCCGCGGTCGAGGTGGGGGGGATGGCGACGGGCACGCGCGAGCTCGGTACCCTCGCGCCCGAGCACCTCGTCCCGCAGGCCGACGCGATCGTCTTCGCGGGGGGATCGGCGTACGGGCTGGCCGCCGCGCACGGCGTGATGGCGTGGCTGGCCGAAGGGGGGCAGGGCTATCCGACCGGCGCCGATGTCGTTCCGATCGTGCCCGCCGCGATCCTCTACGACCTCGCCGAGGATCGTGCCCGTCCCGACGCGTCGACGGGGTACGCGGCGTGCGGCGTCGCCACCGACGAGCCGGTGGCGGAGGGGCGCGTGGGAGCCGGCAGCGGTGCCACGGTCGGCAAGATCGGGGGCACCCCGATGCCCGGCGGGGTCGGCTCGTACGCCCTCGAGGTCGGCGGCGTGCGCGTCGGGGCGCTCGCGGTGGTCAATGCGATCGGCGACGTCCTCG
>JAVVEY010000143.1:0-6052 GCA_032250675.1 Longimicrobiales bacterium
GCCGAGGCGGTCGACGTGATGGGGTCGGCGGGGGGGCTGCTCCCCCTCGATCGCGCGATCGACGAGCCGGTGCAGACGGTACTCTCGGGGCCGGCCGGGGGGGTGGTGGGTGCGCTCGCGTGGGCGCGCGCGGTGGGCCGCGAAGGGATCGTGACCTTCGACATGGGGGGCACATCGACCGATGTCTCGCTCTGTCCGGGTCGCGCGCTGCACACGCGGGAGTTCGAGATCGCGGGAGTCCCGGTCGCGATCCCGATGCTCGACATCCACACCGTCGGCGCGGGCGGGGGGTCGGTCGCCTACCTCGACCCCGGGGGCGCGCTGCGCGTCGGCCCGGAGAGCGCGGGTGCCGATCCGGGACCGATCTGCTACGGACGCGGGGGGCGTGAGGTCACGGTGACCGACGCGCACGTCTGGCTCGGTCGGATGCCGGTCGACGCCTTCCTGGGCGGCGCGCACACCCTCGACCGGGAGGCGATCGCCGCCCCCCTCGGGCGCCTCGCCGAGGCGCTCGGGACGACCCGAGAGGAGGCGGCCGCGGGGATCCTCGAGGTGGCGACGACGACGATGGAGCGGGCGCTGCGCGTGATCTCGGTCGAGCGCGGATTCGACCCGGCCGACTTCGCGCTCGTCGCCTTCGGGGGGGCGGGCGGGCTGCACGCCGCCGAGCTCTCGGAGCGGCTGGGGTGTGCCGAGGCGCTCATCCCTCCGTCGTCGGGGCTCCTCTCGGCGTGGGGGATCCTCGCCGCGCCTCCCTCGCGCGAAGCGTCGCGCTCGGTGCTCCGGAGCGGCGACGACGTGGAGCTCCCCGCGCTCGTGGCGGGACTCGAGGAGGCGGCGCGCGCGGGACTGATCGAGGACGGGGTGGCGGAGGAGGAGATCGAGGTGGAGCGGAGCGTCGAGATCCGCTACTCGGGGCAGAGCTTCGAGCTGCGCGTCCCCGCCGACGGCGCCCCGGAGGCGTGGGCCGAAGCGTTCCACGCCGCGCACGCCCGGCGCTACGGGTACGCGCGCCACGACCGGGGTGTGGAGGTCGTGACGCTGCGCGCCATCGCCCGCGGGCGCGCGCGCCTGAGCGGTACCGCGACCCCGTCCGAGCCCGGCGCGGGCGACCCCTCGGAGGCGCCCGCCCGGAGCGCGCGCGTCTGGGTGGAGGGGAGGGCGCGGGAGGTACCGGTGCTGGAGCGCGGAAGCCTCGCTCCCGGCACGGCGAGAGCGGGGCCCCTGGTGGTCATCGATGCCTCGTCCACCCTCTGGGTCCCGGAGCGCTTCGAGATCCTCGTGCACCCGTCCGGTGTACTTCGGCTGCGCAGGGAGGTGTCGTGATGCTATCTTGCGCAGCCGATCGTCCCCGGCCCCTCCGCGAACTCGTTGCTCGAGGCCCCCATTCATGACGGATCCGACCCCGACGACACCGCCCCCCGGACTCCCGACATCCGACGAGCGTCGCCCACCCTATCTCTGGGCGACGACCGCCGGGGCGCTCATCTTCGCGCTCTACGCCGCGACACTCTCGCGGACGACGGCGTTCTGGGACACGAGCGAGTACATCGCGACGGCGTGGATCATGGGGATACCGCACCCGCCGGGGAATCCGCTCTTCGTCGTGCTCGCGCGCGCCTGGACGATCCTCCTCGAGCCCACCGGGCTCTCGGTCGCGATTCGCGTGAATCTCTTCAGCGCCTTCATGAGCGCCGCGGCACACGCCTTCTGGTTTCTCGTCTTCCATCACATCCTCCGCTTCTTCTCGGAGGACCGGCGCTTCCGCCTGATCGGGACATTCATCTCGGTTCTGGTGAGCGCGACCGCCTTCTCGGTCTGGAACCAGTCGAATGTGAATGAGAAGGTCTATACCGTCTCGCTCTTCACCATCGCGCTCCTCACCTGGCTCATCTTCCGCTGGCAGGAGCGAATCGGGAAGGGGAAGGACGACAACTTCCTCGTCCTGATCGTCTTCGTGCTCGCGCTCTCGGTCGGAAACCACCTCATGGCCTTCCTGGCCGCGCCCGCGATCGGGATCTTCATCCTCCTCTCGAACCCGAAGTCGCTCTTCAACTGGCGGCTCTATCCGTCGGCGCTCGTCGCCGTGCTCCTCGGCCTCTCGATCCACCTCTTCCTCCCGATCCGGGCAGAGCTCGATCCGATCATCAATGAGGGGGCGCCGGAGTGCGCGACGCTCACCGGTGCGATCGTCTCGACGGCGACGTATGGACAGGCGGGGTGCGCCGCGCTCAGCAGCTCGATCAATCGCGAACAGTACAAGTCGCCCGGTCAGGCGGGACCGGGACTGACCGGAGAGCGGCAGGCGCCTCCGGGCGCGCAGTACCTCAACTTCCTGCAGTACTTCGACTGGCAGTGGTCCCGTTCACTCCAGGGCACCGACACCGTCTTCCCCCCGATGCGCCTCCTCTTCACGATGCTCTTCACCGGGCTCGGGGTGTGGGGGGCGATGGAGCACCACCGCCGCGACGCGCGCAGCTTCTGGTACATGGCCACGCTCTTCGGAACCCTCTCGATCGGGCTCGTCTGGTACCTGAACTTCAAGTACGGCTACACGATGCCGATCCCCATCGAAGATCGGGCGCTTCGAGAGGTTCGCGAGCGGGACTACTTCTTCATCGTGAGCTTCTCGCTGTGGGGGCTCTGGGCGGGGCTCGGAATCAGTGCGATCTGGCAGACACTCTCCCAGCGGGCGGGCACCCTCCTCAGGGCGTCGCCGATCCTCCTCATCGCCTTCATGCCGATGACGCTCAACGCCTCATGGGCGACGCGCCACCAGGACTACGCGGCGCGTGACTGGGCCTACAACCTCCTCCAGAGCGTCGAGCCGTACGGCGTGCTCTTCACCAATGGGGACAACGACACCTTCCCGCTCTGGTATCTGCAGGAGGTGGAGGAGATTCGCCAGGATGTGACGGTCATCGTCATCTCGTATCTGAACACGAATTGGTACGCGAAGCAGCTCCGTGACCTGACCCGTCCCTGCCCTCCCGGGGTCTCTGCCGCCGACACCCCGACCCGGATCATCTGCCAGCGCCCCTGGACATCGGACGGACGCGCGGTCTACACCGCCGACCCCTCGACCGTCACCGAGGGCACTCCCCTCGTGCTCACCGCGCCGATCGAGCCACCGAAGAGGAGTGTCCTCGCCGATCTCGATGATGCCACGATCGACTCGATCGCCACGCAATTCTTCAGCGCCGGTCCGCAGGCGGTTCGCGTACCGCTCGGACCCGTCGAGGCGACGATCCCGGCCGGGACGATGATCCAGCCGTGGCACCGTCTCGCCCTCTCGGTGATCGCGAATGCGATCGGGGATCGACCGATCTACTTCGCGAGCAGCGGCGGCACCTCGACGAACCTCGGACTCGACCGCTTCGTGGTCCGGCAGGGGCTCGCCTTCAAGCTCTACTCCGGGGATCCGGCTGCGGATACCACGGGCCGCTTCGAGCCGATGCCACCCGAGTCGGGACTCACCGTGGTCACGGGAGAGTGGGTCGACATGCAGCGGACCGCCCGTCTCATGGACGACGTCTTCATGCACAGGGGTGGAATTCCCGAGTGGGATCACTGGCCGGATCACTCGACGGTGGGGATCCCGAACTACTACTCGTGGGGGTACCTCGCCCTCGTCCAGGCCGCACTCAACCGTGGGGACGACGAGGGGCTCGACCGGTGGCGCAACGCCGCCGAGGCGTGGAGCGAGCTCGGTCGGCAGATCCCGCAGTAGCCCGGGAGCGACGGCATGGACGAGGAGCGATGGGTGACGGTGGCCTCCTTCTCGGCGCGCTACCTCGCCGAGGTGTGGATGCAGGCGCTCGAGGCGGAGGGGATCCCCTTCCGCACGCGGGGCGAGGAGTCGGGGATATGGGGACCCGCCTTCGCTGGCCCGACCGGGCGCGGGTTCGACATCCTCGTGCGGGAGGTCGATCGGGACGAGGCCGGAGTGATCCTCGACTTCGGGCCCGGAGACGACGGCGCGGTCAGCCGCTGAGGCTCCCGGTGGTGAGCCGGATCGCGCCGAGCCCGGCCGGCACCGACCGGAATACGGAGGGGCCCGCCAGCGCCTCGCGCCTCAGCTCGAGGATTCCGTCGAAGGCTTCGGGGTAGCTCTCCACGATCTCTCCGCGTGTGACGAGGAGCGCCTGCTCGAAGTCGGGGCCGAGAGAGCGGCGCAGCCACTCGACGGTCCGGATACGGATCGGCTCGTCGAGACGATCGAAGGGCTCGCCGAGGACGAAGGGCGGGGTCGCCGTCCCCGCGCGTCGAGCGACGGTCCGAAGCGCGGCGATTCGCGTCGCGACGAAGGCGGCGGCGAGATCCTCCTCCGCCACCGGATGCAGCACTCCCTCGACCCCCGACAGCTCGATGCGTCCGCTCTGCGTCCACGTCATCGAGAGGATCCGTCCCGCGGTGATCCGCCCGAGGATCCGCGCGGCACGGTCGAGGAGGAGCGCGCGTGCTTCACGCTGCATGGCGCGCGCCGTGGAGCCGAGCGCCGCATCGGCGCGCTCCCGGATCTCCTCGTCGTATCCACCAGTCACCTCGTTTCCGCGGGGCGCACGTCCGCCCGCGCCCTCGGCGAGATCGGCGAGACGGCTCCGCAGATCCTCCATCTCGCTCACCCGCGCGCGCGCCACCTCCACCCGTTCGGCCACCGATTCGGTCTCCGCATGCAGGCGCAGCGCACGGCGCTCCAGCTCGACGAGTCGATCGGGCTTGTGTTCGAGCTGTTCACGACGTCGACGCCACCAGCTCCCGTCCTGCACGACCCCTTCCCACTCCTCCTGCAGGAGCTCGCGCACCGTCGAGAGGTGTTCGGAGAGGGGGCGACGGCAGGTGGGGCACTTCGCCTCCCCTCCTTCCACCTCCATCTCCGCCAGACGAGCCTTCAGCTCCCGGGCGCGATCGCGGTAGCTCTGCAGGTGTGTCTCGGCGTCCTGCCGCTCCCGCAGCCACTCCATCGTGGCCGCATCGAGGTCGCCCGTGACTTCGGCGTCATCGGCGCGCAGCGAGCCCAGCTCCACCTCGAGCGCGCCGAGCGCATCGACCGATCCCTCGAGCTCACGGATCCGCGCGAGGAGCGGCTCCGGCTCCACCCCGGACCGCCCCGATCTCGCATCCGCCCCGCGGAGTCGGGCGAGTTGCGAGCGCGCCGATTCGACCCGCCCGAGTCCCTCGAGGAGAGCCAGCGCACGCGCGCCCGCCTCGATCACCGACTCGGGCCGATCGAGGTCACCGCCGTGCTCCAGGAGCCCGCGAAGCTCGGCGGGGAGGCGGCTGAGGACGGGATCGGGCACACGGGGGAGCGTCGAGACGATCACACCGGGAGCCTCCCCCGAGAGCATTCGGTGGGCGAGTCGTCGCAACCGGCCATCGGCGCCCACGATCGCGACGAGGCCGGCGGGGAACTCCACCGAGATCGGTCCGAGCCCGGGAAGCGCCTCTCCGTGCACCGATACGATCCTCATCGCGACCCGCCCCCGCCACCCGAGCCGAGCACCCGGCGCAGAAGACCCACGACCCGGTCGTCAGGCTCCTCGAGCGACGCCGTGACTCTCTCGATGAGGGGCGTGCGATCCATCTCCGGGATGGGAAGGCCGGCGAGTTCGATCGAGAAGTGCAGCGCGCGGTCGACGAGCGCGGAGAGGAAGCGCGGGTCGAGTCCACGCAGATCCTCGGGCCGAGAGCCCCGCAGACGGATCCGGACGATCTTCTCGTCGATCCCGCCGGGGACTTCGCGCACCACCTCCTCGAGGCGGGCCTGCAACCCCGCGGGGTCACCGACCGGGACGTGCGTGGGGGCGAGCGCGACCACCGGACGGCCCGGGATCGGGATGAAGCGCGTCTCGCGGGCCGCGAGATCGGCGAGCACGAACCCCTTCTCCTCGGCTGCCTCGTCCCACGGTGACGCGCCCACGCGCTCGAGCGCCCCCGAGTAGACCGCGCGCTCGGTCACCCGGCGGAAGGAGTGGTACCCCCCGAGGGCGAGGTAATCCCAGCGCCCTTCCTCGAGCGGAACCCCCTCCTCCCCCTCCTCCCCCTCCACCCC
>JAVVEY010000144.1:0-6048 GCA_032250675.1 Longimicrobiales bacterium
CGCGAGACCCGAGACCACCGTCACCCCGGCCTCCCCGAGCGCGCGTCCGAGCTCGCGCGCCACCCGGCGCCCGTACGCCGTGGCGCGCCGGCTCCCCACCACCGCCACGGCGACCTCGTCCGCCCCGATCCCGCGTCCCCGCATATAGACCACGAGCGGGGGATCGGGGAGGTGCCGGAAGGGCTCGGGATAGGCGTCATCCTCCGGAAATACGGGTCGGGTGTGGTGCGCCGCACACGCCGCCAGAACCGCCTCGGCCCGCGTCGCCGCCGCCCCCGGATCGAGTACGGGTCGCGCGTCGATCTCGCGACGGGCCCGCTCGAGCGCCCCCGCCACCCCGCCTTCCTCGACGAACCAGCGCGCCGCGCGTGCCCGACCGAGTCCCGGCACCGACGCGAGTCGGAGGAGCGGAACGAGACGCGCCACGAGCGTGGGGTCGACCCCGGGGGTCACGGCGTCCACCACTCCGCGTCGTCCTCCCCGCTCTCCGCTTCGGCTCTCTCCACCTCGGCATGAGCACGAGCCTGCGTCCAGAGCCCCTCGAGGAGGTCGGAGAGTCCACGCCGCGACACCGCCGAGATCGCGAAGTGTCCCCACGCCCCGGAGGCATCGATCGTGGGGATCGGGTCCCCTTCGGCGAGGAGGTCCACCTTGCTCAGCACCACGCAGAATGGGGCGTCGACGAGCACCGGGGAGTAGGCGCGCAACTCCGCGCGCAGCCCCTCGTACTCCGCCTGCGGATCCTCGGTATCGACCGGCACCACCATCGCGAGGGTGCGCGTCCGCTCGATATGACGGAGGAATTGGTGTCCGAGCCCCTTCCCCTCGTGTGCGCCCTCGACGATCCCGGGGATATCGGCGAGAACGAAGGAGCGAAAATCGCTCACCTCGACGACGCCGAGATTCGGCGTGAGCGTCGTGAAGGGGTAGTCGGCGATCTTGGGATGCGCCGCAGACACCGCCGCGAGCAGGGTCGACTTCCCGGCGTTCGGCGCGCCGACGAGCCCGACATCGGCGATCAGCTTGAGTTCGAGTTCGAGGGTGCGCACCTCGCCCTCCTCCCCCGGTTCCCAGTGACGCGGAGACTGGCGGGTGGCGGTGCGGAAGCGGGCGTTTCCTCGCCCCCCCCGTCCCCCCCTCGCGACCACGAGACGGTCGCCCTCACGGACGACCTCACCGAGGAAGGCGCCCGACTCCTTCTCGCGCACCACCGTCCCCGGAGGCACGCGGAGGATCGCGTCCTCGCCGCTCCGCCCGGTCCGGTTGCTCCCCTCGCCGTGCCAGCCACGCTCCGCCCGGTAGTGTCGCCGGTAGGTGTAGTCGAGGAGCGTCGAGAGGTTCGCGTCGGCGACCACGATCACATCCCCGCCGTCGCCCCCGTCGCCCCCGGAGGGTCCGCCGCGCGGCACACCTCGTTCGCGCCGGAAGGCCTCCGCTCCGCTCCCTCCCGTGCCCGCCTCCACCTCGATGATCGCGCGATCGATGAAACTCACGAGTCCTCTCCCGCGCAGACGAGCGACCAGGTATTCCGCGCCGATTCGGCGGCCGCGGCCGAGCCGAAGGGGGCGGTCACCTCGAGGATGCGCTCGACGACCTCGACCGTCACGCCGCACCGGAGCGCACCGCGCAGGTGCGACCGGAGCTGCACCGGGACGTGCTGGACGGCGAGGATCGCCGTGATGCAGCATTCACGCCGCTCGATCGAGAGCCCCGGGCGTCCGAGCACCCGACCATACCCCTCCTCGATCATCGATCGTCCCATCTCGGGTTTCAGCCGGCCGATGTTCTCGCGGAGCGCCTCGTACGCCTCCCCGTAGACGGATCGACACACCGTCTCGCCCCGCGCGCGCCACATCCATCGATCTTCGTCGGCGCCGACTTCGGGGGGGGCGTCGCGTCCCGAGACGTCGCGCCAGATCGCGAAGGCGTTGAGCGCGGTCGGATAGCCGAGGAAGAGGTAACTCTGCAGGATCGCCTCTTCGACCTCGGTGGCGTCGGCGTCGCGGGCCGCCCGCCGCAGATGCGGTTCGAGATCGACCCCCTCACCGCCGGAGAGCGCGCCACTCAGGCGCACCAGGGCGGCCAGATCGGGGCCCCACCTGCTCGCGTCCCCGGAGCGAATCGTCGAAGTCGGCATGAGGGGAAGGTCGCGCCCGCGGCGGGGCGGCGCCATGCCGTGTCGGGTCACTCCGGCCGATCGAAGAACGCCGTCGGCGACGCGGCACCGCGCACCGCGGCGAGGGCCGCCTGAAGCTGCCGGTCCCGATCGAGCTGGCGCAGGAAGACGCCCTCCTCACCGAAGGCCTGGAGCGCGATCTCGTGCTCGAGGTGGAAGCGGATGTAGCGGTCCACGGTGTCGAGGAGCTCGGTCTCGCTGACCCCGAGGTGACGCGACGCGGGCGCGGTGACGCCATCGCGCACCAGCGCCTCGCGGAACCCTTCGACGGTCGCATCGTCGAGCACGAAGTCGAGCTCGATCCCGGGGCGCTCGGCGAGCCAGTCGACGACATGATTGAAGAGCGTCGTGGTGAACTGGCCCGCGCGTCGGTAGAGCTCGGTGACGGCGCGCGCCTCCACCGTGGTGAGGGTGTCGGGAACGACCCATCGGTCGGGTGAGATTCCGCCCCCTCCGAGGATTTCGCGTCCCCCCAGCGAGGTGAAGGTGGGGCGGTCGTCCACGAGCTCGGCCACGGCCACCCCACCCTCGAGGGTGCGTACCCCGCGCGGCGTGCCGGTGGTGAGTTCGTGGTCCTTCTCGACCGACCGACCGACCGGCGTGTACCAGAGCGCCGTGGTGAGGCGCAGCACATTGCCTCCGGTGAGGCGGTAGAGCGTCTGCACCGATCCCTTCCCGTACGTCGGAGCCCCGACGATGAGGGCGCGGTCATGGTCCTGAAGCGCACCCGCGACGATCTCGCTCGCGCTCGCGCTCCCCTCGTCGACGAGCACCACCATCGCGAGGTCGGGGAAGGCGTCGGGCGTGCGGGAGATGAAGCTCTCCGACTGTCCTCCCGCGCGGCCCCGCGTCTCGACGATCGCATCGCCCTCGTCGAGGAAGAGCTCGGTGATGTCGACACCGTCGGTGAGAAGCCCACCGGGGTTGCCACGCAGATCGAGGATGAGCGACCGAGCGCCGGCGGAGCGGAGATTCTCGATCGCGCGAGACACCTCATCGGTCGCCGCCTCCCGGAAGATCCGGAGCGGGAGGTATCCCACATCCCCCTCGAGGGTGACGGAGAAAGGCACGCTGGTGAGCTTGATCTCCTCACGCCTGAGGGTGAAGGGGATCGGCTCCTCGACGCCGGGCCGGCCGATCATCACATCGACTCCGGTGCCTGCACGCCCGCGCAGAATCTCGACGGCACGATCGACGCTCATCCCCTCGGCGTCCTCCCCCGCGATCGCGACGAAGCGGTCGCCCGCACGGATCCCCGCACGATCTCCCGGAGTGCCGGGGATCGGACTCACGACGGTCACCCACCCATTGCGTTCGATCACCTCGAGACCGACGCCTCCGTATTCTCCCTCGGTCGCCTCGATCGAGAAATTCTCGTACTCGGCGGCGGGAATGAAGGAGGAGTTGGCGTCATCAAGGCGGTCAATGAGACCCTCGATCGCATTCTCGTAGATCGCGCCTTCCCCCAGCTCCTCCACGTACTGATTGGAGATCCGGTCGACAACCTCCTGGAAGACGCGGACCTGGACATAGACGTTCTCCTCGCGTCGGACCCCCTCCTGGAGGAAGAATCCACCCAGGATGAAGGACCCTCCGAGAACGAGGATCGGGAGCAGCGTCGCGCGGTGTCGGCTCATGCGTCGGAGCATTCGAGGGTTCATGCGTCGGGCCGGTATCGTTCCTTACACCGGATCAGGTGCGGAAAGTTTCCGGGAAGAGGTCTGTGAGGAGCCCCCGGATCCGCGTGTGGACCCGGTCGGCGTCTCCCCTGCCGTCGAGAGCGTGTGCACGCCCTTCGGCTTCGACGAGCTCGAGATACCCCTCCCGCACGCGTTTCAGGAAGGAGATTCCGGCGGCCTCGATCCGGTCGGGTGCCTTCCCGTCCGCGCGCTGGCGTTCCCTCCCTTCGATGACCGGCACGTCGAGCACGATCCAGGCGTCGGGTCGGAGCCCGCCGGTCGCCACCTCGTTGAGACGGCGCACCGTGTCGAGGTCGAGACCGCGTCCGTATCCCTGGTACGCGAGGCTCGAGAGATCGAAGCGGTCGGCGATCACCACCTCGCCCCGCTCCAGCGCCGGGCGCACCACGTCACGCACGAAGGCGGCACGCGCGCCGAGCATGAGGAAGAGTTCGGTCTCGGGGGGGATGTCGAGCTCGCGCGCCTCGAGGAGGACGCCGCGGATCGCCTCACCGACGGGGGTCCCCCCGGGCTCACGGGCGCAGGTGTGCGCGATCCCCATACTCTGGAGCCACGCCGCGAGGAGGCGCACCTGGGTGCTCTTCCCCGCTCCCTCGACACCCTCCAGGACGATGAATCTGGACATGGCTCGGCGTGGGAAGATGGAGGGGGGGACCCGGCGGTCGCGGGGAGCCTGAATCCCGCGCCGCCGGGTCCCGAATCGGTTCAGCCTTCGTAGTCGAGGCCGAGGTGTGTGATCTGCTCCTCGCCCATCATCCAGCGCAGCGTGTTCTTGAGCTTGTAGTGCTGGATGAAGATGTCGTGCTCGGGGTAGAGGCCCGGCATCGTCTGCGGTGACTTGAAGTAGAAGGAGAGCCACTCCTGGATCCCGCCCATCCCCGCACGCGATGCGAGATCGAGGAAGAGGGCGAGGTCGAGGACGATCGGCGCGGCAAGGATCGAATCGCGGCAGAGGAAGTCGACCTTGATCTGCATCTCGTACCCCATCCAGCCGAAGATGTCGATGTTGTCCCACCCCTCCTTGTTGTCTCCACGCGGCGGGTAGTAGTTGATCCGCACCTTGTGGTACATGTCGCCGTAGAGGTCGGGGTAGAGCTTCGGCTGCAGGATGTGCTCGAGCACGCCCAGCTTCGACTCCTCCTTCGTCTTGAACGACTCGGGATCGTCGAGCACCTCGCCGTCCCGGTTGCCCAGGATATTCGTCGAGAACCACCCATTGAGCCCGAGCATGCGCGTCTTGAAGCCCGGCGCGAGAATCGTCTTCATGAGGGTCTGGCCCGTCTTGAAGTCCTTCCCGGCGATCGGGACGCCACGCTCCCGCGCAGCCTCCTCGAGCGCGGGGAAGTCGGCCGAGAGGTTCGGGGCGCCGTTGGCGTAGGGCACGCCCTCCATGATCGCGGCGTACGCATAGAGCATCGACGGCGCGATCTGCGGGTCGTTCTCCTCCATCGCCTTCTCGAACGCCTCGAGGGTCTCATGCGCCGCGCCGGGACGGAGGAAGATCTCCGTCGAGCCGCACCAGACCATCACCACGCGATCGCATCCGTTTTCGGACTTGAAGCGCCGGATGTCCTCACGGATCTGTTCGGCGAGCTCCTTCTTGTTCGCGCCCTTCTTGACGTTCGGCCCATTGAGCTTCTTGACGTAGTCGGTCGAGAAGGCCGCCGGCATCGGCTTGATGCCCGAGAGGAAATCCCGGATCGGATCGAGGTGCTCGTGACGATCGAGCACGCCGGCGTTGACCGCGCTCTCGTACCCGTCCTCCGAAATCGGATCCCACGCGCCGAAGACGAGATCCTCGAGGCCCGCCAGAGGGACAAAATCCTTGATGAGCGGAGAATTCCCCTCGGTGCGCTTGCCCAGGCGGATCGTCTGCATCTGGGTCAGACTCCCGAAGGGCTTCGCGATCCCGCGCCGCGTTCCCTCGACGCCCGCCACGAAGGTCGTGGCGACCGCGCCGAAGCCCGGAAGGAGTACACCGAGCTTGCCGGTAGAGGACTGGATCTTGGGAGTGGCCTTCACGTGGATGCCTCGAATGACGGATCGGATGGAACGGCGCCCCGGACAACACTGCCCGGGACTGCCTGACGGAAATGCCGCAATGCGGTCAAATGCGAAACACGAAAGGTAGACGAATTGAGGGTGGGACGGGAGGGGAGCGCGGAGCCGCCG
>JAVVEY010000145.1:0-5837 GCA_032250675.1 Longimicrobiales bacterium
GTGGAGAGTTCATTCTCGAGGATCCCGGGAAAGCCGGGGATGGCCGGCTTCACGATGTGGCTGGTCGCTCGCCCGCCGGTGGGGATGCCCCAGCGTCCCCCCTCCCGTCGCACCGCGAACTTGGCCTGTGCGCCCGCCAGGCTGAAGTAGCCCGGGTCCGAATCCGAGATCCATGCGGCGCGATCCTGCTCGAGGTGGAGCACACGCGCTTCGAGCTCGTCGTCGTCCAGCCAGTGCACCCCGTCGGACTCCCCTGCCAGCACGGCATCGAGACGCTCCGTCGTCACGAACCGGCAGGCCCCGGGACACTCCTCGCCGACATGCGAGAGCAGGGAGAAGGGGTTGTTTGCGGAAGCCCCGAACCGGGTGGCCCACCGTCTGCGAACCGCGGGGTCGTCGGGGAGGAGTCCCATCAGGAAGGGACGGAGCTTTTCGTCGGGGTGGCTCCGCACGACGAGCGGCATGCTCGTCGACAACGGGAAGGCGGCCGGATGACTCCGCCACTCCTCGTCGTAGGTGAGCTCCAGCCGCCCGGACTCCTGCGTGATCCGCCCGGCGTACGCATCGCCCAAGAGGAGGTGGAGGAGCTTCATGAACCGCTCACCGCCCGGATGTCGATGACGAGTCCGAGCACGCGGAGGGCACGGAGCATCAACCCGACCTCGGCGGTTGATTTCCCCTTCTCCATCTCGATGACCCAGTACCGGGATGCGCCGATCTGCTCAGCCAGCTCGGCCTGGGTGAGACCGAGATCCCGTCGCCGCTCCCGCAGCATGAGCCCCATCTCGCGCTCGTTGGTCACATTCATCGGGCACCCTGCGCATCGGATGTGTACGTTCACCAACATTACCTTGTGTGTTGGCGATCGTCAACTTTCTCCACTTACCTGGTCTCGCTTTCGTCGCCGGAGGACGGCAGGTCCGGAGGCGTCAGGAGCTTCTCGGTGAAGTCGACACGTTCGGTGAGGCGGGTGACCTCCTTTGAGAGGTCTTCCACCGCCTCGCGGGCGATGTCGCGGGCTCAAGGCATGTCGAGCACCGAGCGCAGTGCTCGACCGGGCCGGGTCCGGTAGGCGGCGAAGCCACATCTGTCGAGGGTGAAGACGTCTTCGATCTCGAAGGCTTCCGCGAGGAGAACCAGAGTGGCGTCCGCGAAGTCCATCGGTGTGTCGGCGTACTGCTCCATGAGCGCGACGGCCTCGTGAAGCTCCGGCGGCCGGGTCAGATCGTGCACGTCCATGCCGCTCGTGACGACGAGGCTCGCCAGATAACGAGGACCCCCGGAGCTCGGAGCGACGAAGTGCATCGCCTCCGTCACGACGGCGCTGCTCGTGACGAGCCGGCCCGTGAAGGCATCCCACGCCTGAGCCACCTCGGAGTGCGCGGGATCAGCGGCATCGAGATAGGCCACGATCGGGCCGGTGTCGACCAGCCACGTCTTCACGAACGCCAGTTGCGCTCGCGCAGCGCTCGCCTCCACGTCTCGTTTTCGGCCTGTCGGAGGTTCAGGCGTCCGCGAAGACCGCCTGTGTCGAGGCCGAGCGGGCGCTCCTCCACCGCCTCTCTCAGGATCTGCCGGGCAAGCTGAGAGAGGGTCACGCCCTGCGCGCGGGCGCGCCCCTCCAGGGCGGCACGTAGGTCCGCATCGGTTCGGATGGTCAGTGTCGTACTCATGTGTACAGCGTATTACACCGGACGAGCTCTCGTCAAGGCGACGGAACCGCCGGGCGCGGCTGGCTTCTCCGGGCTCCGGACTGCAATCTTGTGATCGCGAATCGAGCCTTGCACGGGAGTGGACCGGATGACCGATCGGGAAGGGGACGACCACAACCACGGTCACGACGACCACGACCACGGTCACGACGACCACGACCACTCCGGGCACGACCCCGCCCGCTTCCGCGACCGCTTCTGGATCTCGCTGGGGCTGACCCTCCCGGTCGTCTTCTGGTCCGGCCACATCGAGGATCTCCTCGGCTACACCGCGCCGAGCTTCCCCGGGTCGGAGTGGATCGGGCCGGCGCTCTCGACCGTTGTCTTCCTCTACGGGGGACTCGTCTTCCTGCGGGGCGCTCTGCAGGAGCTGCGCGACCGGCTGCCGGGGATGATGACGCTGATTTCGCTGGCGATCCTCGTCGCCTTCCTCTTCTCCTGGGTGGTGCAGCTCGGGGCGATCCGGGCGACGCCGCTCTGGTGGGAGCTGGCGACGCTGGTGAGCGTCATGCTCCTGGGGCACTGGATCGAGATGCGCTCGATCTCGCAGGCGCAGGGGGCGCTGAAGGAGCTGGCCCGCCTCCTGCCGGACACCGCGACCCGCCTCTCCGGCGGGGAGGGGGAGGGCGAGCAGACGGAGGAGGAGGTCCCGGTCGACGAGCTGCGCGAGGGCGATCTCGTCCTCGTCCGCCCCGGCGAGAGCATCCCGGTCGACGGGGTGGTGCGGAGGGGGGAGAGCGAGCTGGACGAGTCGATGATCACCGGCGAGTCCCGGCCGGTGACGAAGGGCGAGGGCGCCGAGGTCACCGGAGGGACGATCAACGGCGAGGGCTCGCTCCGCATTGCGGTCACCGCCACCGGGGGAGACACCCGACTGTCGGGGATCATGCGGCTCGTCTCGCAGGCGCAGGAGTCGAAGTCGCGGGCGCAGACGCTGGCCGATCGCGCCGCCGGGATGCTGGCCTTCGTGGCGATCGGGTCGGCCGCGGTCACCTTCGGGGTCTGGCTCCTGGTGGGGGCCGAGCTCGACTTCACCATCGTCCGGGTGGTGACCGTCCTCGTCATCGCCTGCCCGCACGCCCTCGGACTCGCCGTTCCCCTGGTGGTGGCGATCTCGACCACCCTGGGGGCGCGAAACGGCCTCCTGGTCCGCGACCGCCGGGGGCTCGAGGAAGCCTACCTGCTCGATACCGTCATCTTCGACAAGACCGGCACCCTGACGCTGGGGGAGTTCCGGGTGGTCGAGGTGAGCGTCGGCGAGGGGCACGCGGAGGAGGAGGTGCTCCGGGTGGCCGCCGGCGTCGAGTCGGAGTCGGAGCACCCGATCGCGCGGGGGATCGTCCGGACCGCCGAGGAGCGGGAGCTGCGGATCCCCGAGGCCACCGACTTCCGCGCGATCACCGGGAAGGGGGTGGCCGCGACGGTCGAGCGGACCGAGTACCGGATGGGCGGTCCCGCCCTCCTGGAGGAGACCGGAGCCGAGGTGAGCGAGGCGCTCCGCGAGGCCGCCGAACGCGCCGCCGAGCGGGGCCAGGCGGCCATCCACCTGGTACGCGGGGACCGGGTCATCGCCGTCTTCGCGGTCGCCGACGCGATCCGCGAGGAGAGCCGCCAGGCGATCCGGACGCTCCACGACCAGGGGATCGCGGTGGCGATGCTGACCGGGGACGCCCGCGCGGTGGCCGCAGCCGTCGCCGAGGAGCTCGAGATCGATATCTGGTTCGCCGAGGTGCTCCCCGACGAGAAGGCCTCGAAGGTCCGGGAGCTGCAGGCGGAGGGGAGGAAGGTCGCGATGGTCGGGGACGGGGTGAACGACGCCCCCGCCCTGGCCACCGCGGATGTCGGGATCGCCATCGGAGCCGGGACCGACGTCGCCGTCGAGGCCGGGCACATCGTCCTGGTGCGCTCCGATCCGCGCGACATCCCCCGCATCCTGACCCTCTCGCGCGCCACGCGCCGGAAGATGATCCAGAACCTCTGGTGGGCCGCCGGCTACAACATCGCCGCGATCCCGCTCGCCGCCGGGGCGATGGCCGCCTGGGGGATCCTCCTCTCGCCCGCCGTCGGGGCCGTTCTGATGTCGGCCAGCACCGTGATCGTCGCGATGAACGCCCAGCTCCTCAAGCGGACGGATCTCTCGGGGGGGTGACCTTTCCGCAGAAACGCGCCGGTGGAGCGAGGCCCCCCGGAGCGTGTCGCATCCGTGCCACACACGTGGTGCGACCCACCCACCTCCGGAGCGTGAAGCGGGGCCGGCGTGGCGAGGCCCGAACGCCCTCAAACACGTTGTCTGCTCTCACATTTCCCGCCCGGGGAGGATCGGGCACCCCCGTTGCATTGGGGTCTCGTCGAGGGAAGCGTCTCGAAACCAGGGAATCATCATGCTCTTCAAACATGCCAGCACTCGCGTAGGCCGAGGTCTCCAGATGACGGTGGACAATCTGGAAGCCGACCTCGAAGAAGCAGCGATGTATATCGAAGCTGCCGTGGCGATCCTCCATTCCGTCTCCCTGGAGGGTCGGGCGCTCAACGGCGCCCAGTCGTTCGCCCGGGCCGTGAAGGCACAGATGGAACCGGAGATCGTCAAGCTGCGAGAACACTGCCGGGACACCCGGAGCCGGGTCCTGGATGCGCCTGCGGATCTCGAGGGCCGCACCGATCCCGTCCTGGCCGAACGAGTGAGGACCGAGCGGGTGCAGAGCGAGGAGCATGCCGTCGCATGATCTCCGACGGGGCGTACCAGTACCTGCGGGTCGACGGCCACGAGCTCGCCTGTCTCGACGAGGGCGAAGGACCTGTGGTCCTGCTGATTCACGGGATCCCCACATCGAGCCTGCTGTGGCGCGGGATCATCCCCGTACTGGCTCGAACCCACCGGGTGATCGCGCCCGACATGCTCAACTACGGCAACTCGGACAAGCCCGAGCACGCCGACGTCTCGATCGCCGCGCAGGCCCGACTGATGGTCGGGCTGCTCGACGCGCTCGGTATTCCGCGCGCCGATGTGGTCGCGCACGACATCGGCGGCGGCGTGGCGCAGATCATCGCCGTCCGGCACCCGGAGCGGGTCCGCAAGCTCGTCCTGTGCAGTGCGGTGTGTTTTGATTCGTGGCCGATTCCCGAGTTCAAACCGTTACAGGAGCCGGGCGCCGAAGCCGAGATGAGTCTCTCCGACTTCCTCGATATGCTGCGCGGATTCCTGCCCCAGGGCGTCTACCGGAGCGAAGCGCTCACGCCGGAGGGCGTGGAGATCATCGTGGCGCCCTGGTCGAGCGAGGAGGGCAAACGAGCCCTCTTCCGCAACTTCCGTCGGCTCAACCCCGAGTATACCCAGGCGATCGCGGGCGAGCTGACGCAACTCGATCACGAGACGCTGATCCTGTGGGGAAAGCACGATCCGTTTCAGAAGCCGAAGTACGCCGAGAAGCTGCGGAAGGCGATCCCGAACGCCCGGCTGACCTGGATCGAGGCCGCGCACTGGATCATGGAAGAAGAATCCGACGAGGTCGCCTCCCTCCTCGCACACTTCCTGAATTCACGGACCCACTGAGATCCCCTGCGCCCGGCGAGCCGAGCTCGACCGCTCCTCGCTACCCGGCGGGCCAGAGCCAGCCGAAGACGCCGCCGGTGAGCAGACCGTAGATGAGGGCGTCGAAGACCGACTTCAGGGTGGTGCACCACGACTGATTGAACCAGATCGAGCGCTGGAAGTGCGCCAGTCCGTACCCGGCAAACGCCGTCACGCCGGCGAAGCGGTGCACCGCCAGGTACTCCGCTCCGGGGCCCACGGCGCGTCCTGCGACGTAGGCGGCGAAGACGCTCACGACGATACAGTAGACGAACCACTGGGTGAGCTGGGCCCGCATGGCGAAGGGATCGCCCTTCGGAAGCACGGTCATGAAGGCGACGGGTCCCCGTGCCGCCTTCGCCCTGAACTCGTCACTCTTCATGAGCTCCATATCCCCGCCAGCAAAGGGGATGACGTAGTCCCCCGCGGGGATGTCGAAGCTCCGCAGGGCGTCCATGACGGCGTCCTCGTCGGCGACGCCCTTGAAGTCCCTCCGGTGGTACGGGAGGAGGGTGTGGATGATGGCGCTCGCCACGAAGACGAGAGCGGCGGCCGCA
>JAVVEY010000018.1:0-31879 GCA_032250675.1 Longimicrobiales bacterium
GGGGGGTGTCCGGCGCACCGCGAGTGGAAGGAGGCGAGTGCGCCCCTCTACCGCTTCCTCGAACGCCGCACCCTCGCCGATCTCGTGGCGGACACCCCCGACGACGACCCCGCGGCTACCGACGTCGAGGCGGCGCTCACCCGCGACACACTCCGCGATCCACGCTGAACCCCGGCGACGCGGGAGAGCCTCCGCTTGAGGAAGGCCCCACCCAGACGACGCCATTCGTGCACTCCGGGACGTGGGTCGTCCAGGGCGAGGACCGGGTGCTGGGCGCCGGGGAGGTCCCGGAGGAAGCACGGCAGCCCCCTCGCCCATCCCCTGTCGTGGATGCACGCGCTCAGGTGGTAGTAGGGGAAGACGAGCCGCCGCCCGAGGGCGCAGGGCCTGGCGGGGGTGGATGGGACCGCGCCCTGGGCCGCGTCGTAGACCATCTTGATGACATCGAGGCCGGACCGCGCGGCGAAGTCCACGTACCACCAGGGCCGTGCATTGATCTCGAGGATCCGGAAGCTCCCGTCGACTTCATCTTGCTTGAACTCGGCGCTGAAGATCCCCCGGTACTCCAGCGCCGGGAGGAGCCGCCGCAGGGAGTCGAGTGCGGGTCCGGCTTCAGCGGTCGGGACGGTTACGACGGCAGAGCTGTTGCCGAAGTCCGGCGGGAACATGCGAAGCCGTTGCCGGACCAGGTGCGCGGTGATCGCGCCGCCCTCGGTGGCGAAACCGTCGATGAAGTAGTGATTCGTGGCCGGGCCGGGCACGTACTCCTGAACCATCAGCCTCAACCCCGCCGCGCCGGCACGGGCCGCGAGCTCCTCCAGCTCCTCCCGGTTGCGGGCCATGAACCCCTTGACTCCGAAGTGACGGAAGAAGGCCTGCGAGTCCCGTGGCTTCACGAAGAGGGCACGACTATCGACCCACTCGATGGACCGTGTGTCGTCCGGGCGGTTCACCCGATACGTCGCCGGGCACGGGATGTCGTGTTCCCGAAGAACCGAATGGAACGCCCACTTGTCCAGCACCCGCTCCAGCGTGGCGACCGAGGGCTGGAAGGACGGAAAGCGCCGGGCGAGGTCGGGGGGCAGGTGGGCGGTCTCCAGCGCGAACTCGTCGCTGCACGGGATCAGGACCGCCCCCTCGATCTGGAGTCTCTTCAGATACGGCGCCAGGCCGCACCCGAGATCGAGCCCCTCTGCGGCCGCCGGCGCGGGGCGGAACCACCGGCTGCGACGGGTAACGGCGTCGTCTCCGGGTACCGCCCACAGCGGGATGCCCCTGCGTCCCAGGATGCGGATGACGCCCAGCGCGGTCACGCCGGTGCCCACGATCAGGACGGGAGTGGAAGACGCGCGGGAGCGGGCGGACGACCGCGTGAGTGCCATCGGGAGCACTCCGGGAGAGAGGGGTGGGAAGTGATCGATGGCGCACGGAGCATGCCGCGATCTCTCCGGTGCCATGCGGGGCCTCTCCCCCCGGGGAGCGCCCCCCGGTGACGCATCGGTGGCACAGATGTGGCTCGGCCGCGATGCCCGGGCCTCGCCGGGGGCGGCACCCTGCCCTCAAGGTGTCAGAGGGAGAGGAGGAGTGTGACGGCTTTGATCGCCACCGCCCGGGACACCGGCTTCGGAAAGAAGGGGACATCGTTCAGGTCAGCCCCGATGCGGCCGGCGTTCGCGTAGGCCGAGAGGAAAGCAAATGGAATATCCGCCTCTCGGAGCGCCGTGACGAGTGGCGTGATCGGCTCGCCGCCCAGATTGATGTCGACGAGGGCGACGGAGACGCGGCCGTCGAGACGATCGAGTGCGTCGCGCACCGACGCCACCGGGCCCGCGATCGCATGTCCCATCCCCTCGATGAAACCGCGCAGGCTCTCGGCGATCAGGTAGTCGTCCTCGACGATGAGGACAGTCACTTCGGCCGATGCCTGGTCGGTCATGGGGAGTGCTCGTTGGAGTCGGAGACGACCAGATCTTCCCGCCCGCCGTCGGTGAGGGGAACGACGATGCTGCACGAGAAGCCCTCGTCGCCGAAGTTGGTCTCCACCTCGGCGGCGATCTGGTAGGCGAGCCCACGCTCGAGGAAGGTCATGCCGAAGCCGCGCTTGTCCGGTTCACTCACCGACGGCCCCCCGGTTTCCTGCCACTGCAGGTGCAGGTGATCCTCCGGATCGGTGGTCCAACTCACCTCCACATGGCCGTCATCCCTGCTCAGGGCGCCGTACTTGGCCGCATTGGTGGCGAGCTCATGGAGTGCCATGGCGAGGGGAAGGGTGATGCGAACCGGAAGGAGGATACGGGGGCCGTCGCGGGTCGCCTTGCCTCCCTGGACGAAGGGTTCGAGGGTGCGCTGGACGAGTCGACCGAGGCCCAGCCCTCCCCACCTCACCTCGCTCAGTTCGTGGTGCACCCGGCCGAGAGCGCCGAGTCGACCCTGGAAGGTCTCGACGAACTTCTCCGGCGACGAGCCCTCACTCGCCAGGGTCCGGTCGGCGATCGCCTGGACCGTCGCGAGGGTGTTTTTCACGCGGTGGTCGAGTTCTCGCAGCAGGAGTTCGCGATGCCGTGCGGTCCTCACCCGCTCGGTGACGTCACGTTCGGCAAAGGCGACCCGCGGTCCTCCGTCCTCCTGAATGACCGTGAGGGTCGTCCAGACCTCGAGCAGGGTCCCGTCCTTCGTGACGCGACGGGTTTCCATCCCGGTGGGACCGTCCATCTCGGCAGACCGAGCCAGGAGCTCCTGGAACGCGTCGCGATCCTCTTCCAGGACCAGGCGCGACATCTTCATCCCGACGGCCTCCTCGGTGGAGTACCCGTAGCAGGCGGCCGCACCCGGATTCCAGACTTCGATGGTGCCGTCGGTGGTCACGATGATCATCGGATCCTTCGACACCTGGACCACGGCACCCAGGCGGCCGGCTCGGGTCTCGGCGGCCTTCAGGGCGGTGACGTCCACGAGCGTGACCACCAGCCCGTCGATGACGTCGGTCGGGGTCCGGTACGGCAGGATCCGGAGCGAGAAGACCCGCCCCGACGCATCTCCGACGATCTCCTGGTGGGGCTCCAGGGTCGCGAGTACCTGGCGCATGGAGCCCTCGAGGTCGGTCACGGTGAGCGAGTTGGAGATGTCCGCCAGGGGACGGCCCCGATCGGAATCGATCAGGTTGAAGAGCTTGGTGGCCGGGCTCGAATGGCTCAGGACGCGGAGGTCCCGGTCCAGAAAGAGGGTCGCGATCTGCGTGCTCGCCAGCAGGTTCTCCATGTTGGAGTTCGCCCGACGCAATTCGCGGACCCGGTGGTCGAGTTCGTCGTTGATCGTCTCGAGTTCCTCATTCATCGACTGGAACTCTTCCTTCGCCGTCGAGAGCTCTTCGTTCATCGACTGAAGCTCCTCGTTCATGGAGATCAGTTCCTCGTTGGCCGACCTGAGCTCCTCGTTGGCGGCTTCCTTCCTCTCGTCCCTGGCCCGGATTTCTGCCCTGGCCCTGACGAGCTCCGCCTTCAGGTCCTGCGCGCCGGAGCTCTCCTCCGCGTCCGGCTCGCCGGCTGCACCTCCCACCGGCCTCGGTCCCTCGAGTTCCTCGAAGACGATCAGCGTGTGGCGGGCCATGCCCTCCGTCGGCCGCACCGGGTATCCCGCGATCCGCACCGTCCCGGGCGCCCCCCGGATCTCGAGCGGGACGACGTCACCGACGAAGCGGGCGCCATCCTCCTCGACCCGATCCAGCGCACCGCGAACCGCCGAGACGAGGTCGGGTCGGACCAGATTCATCAGGCGGGTCTCCAGCGGACCCGACGGCGTCTGGATGTACGGACCGAGGTCGCCGAGCACGTAGACGATCCTCCGTTCCTCGTTCACCACCGCGGCGGCCGGACCGTACCGCCGCAGGAGGATCCGCCGGGCCATCGCGCTCAGCTCGATCGGTGCCGTCCCCGAACGGTAGAAATCCGCGCGGTCCCGGGGCAGCGCCATGCCGGTGAAGGCGGTGGGAAAACGGAAGTCGGTCACATTCGATCCCTCGATCATCCGGAAGATCTTCTCGTCCCTGGCCACGGGCTCGAAGAGGCTCCCCGACCCGCGAATCGACTCGGAGGTCCCGAGCACGAGGAAGCCCCCGGGATCCAGCGCGTAGTGCAGATACGAGAGGCCCCGTCGCTGGACCTCGGGCTCCAGGTAGATGAAGAGATTCCGACAGCTCACGAGGTCCATGTGAGCGAAGGGAGGATCGTTGAGGAGATCGTGAACCGAGAAGACGATCCGCTGTCGGTCGGTCTTCAGGACCCGGTAGGTCTCTCCCTCGCGATCGAAGTGACGCTCCAGGAAGCCCTCCGGGACGTCCCCCTTGATCGCGAGGGGGTAGACCCCTCGCCGCGCCGTCTCGATCGAATCCGGATCGATATCGGTCGCGAACACCTGGATGCTGACGTGGAGGGAGCGTTCCTCGATCTCTTCCGCGAAGAGGATCGTCAGCGAGTACGCTTCCTCACCGGTGGCGCACCCGGGGACCCAGATCCGCACCGTGTCGCCGTCCTCCTTCCGATCCAGCACCTCACGCACGGCGGTCTCGCGGATCCGGTCCCACGCCTCGGGGTCCCGGAAGAAACGGGTCACGCTGATCATCAGGTCGCCGATCAGCTCGTCGAGCTCCTCCTCGTGCTCCCGGACGAACTCGGTGTACTCCTCGATGGTGTCGCACCGGTGGAGCTTGCGCCGCCGGTCAATGCGCCGCCGAACCGTGCTGGCCCTGTATTCGCGGAAGTCCCGTCCCCGCTCCCGGAGGAGGAGGGAGAGGAGGGGGCCGATGTCGATCTCCTCGACCTCGACATCGTGCGGGGAATCCGCCGAGCCGGCGATGAAGCGCAGCACCGTCTCCGCCAGGACCTCCGGTGTTCCCACCCGGTCCACGTGGCCGGTTGCGGTGGCGCTCCTCGGCATGGTGTCGAAGCGGGCGGTCGACGAGTCCTCCGCGAGGGTGAGTGCACCCACGTCGTGGAGGCGGCTGATCCCTCGCGACCCGTCGTCCCCCGCGCCCGAGAGGACCACGCCCACGCTCCATTCCCCCCACTCCGACGCGATCGAGGCGAAGAGGGCGTCGATCACCCGATCGGTGGGCTCGGCCCTCGGCTGTACACGGAAGTGTCCCCCTTCCACGGTGACGAGGGTTCCGGGAGGCGGAATATGGATCCGCCCGGCCCGGATCTCGTCCCCGTCCGCCACGGTGTGGACGGGGAGGGGCGCACGGTCGGCCAGGATATGGGCGAGGGCGCTCTCTCGGTCCGGCGCCAGGTGCATGAGGACGACCCATGCCGCCTCCGGCCCCCCGTGGGTGAGGGTGTCGAAGAAGCGCTGAAGGGATTCGAGGCCTCCTGCGGAGGCCCCGAGGGCGATCAGGTGGAATGGGGGACTCCGCTCTGCGTCAGATGGACGCGCATCGTCGCGCCTCACCGGTCGCGCTCCCCGGCGGGAAGCCAGAAGCGGAAGATGCTTCCCTCTCCCGGCTCGCTCTCCATCTCCACGTCGCCTCCCAGGAGTTGAGCGTACTCCCAGGCGGCGGCGAGCCCGATTCCCAGCCCGTCACCCTCCCGGATCGGACCGCTTTCCACCTGCCAGAGTCGTTCGAAGATCAGCTCCTGGTGTTCGGCAGCGATCCCGGGGCCGGTGTCGCGGACCTCGAAGACGACCCGGTCGCCCCGGAGGCCGACCGTGAGGTTCACCTGACCGGAATCGGTGCGGGCCACGGCGTTCCCGCAGAGGTTGACGAGGACGTGCCGCGCCTTGTTGGCGTCGGTGGTCACGGCGACGGTTTCCCCGGGCGGCTCCACCGTGAAGGTCAGTCCCTTCCTCTCGGCCAGCGGCTCGATGATCAACTGGACGTCGTGGAGGATCGCGCGGGCGTCCAGATCTTCGGTGTCCACCACGTCCCGGTTTCCGTCGAGCTGAGCGAAGCTGAGCAGATCCTCGGTCATCGACACCAGGTAGTGGACCACCTCCCCCAGGTGGCCGACCTTTTCGTCCTGCTCCGGCGTGAGCTCGCCCCCGAGATGGAGAGTCTCGGCGTACCCCAGGATCGACCCGAGGGGCGTCCGGAGCGCGTGGGCCAGGTTCAGGAGGAAGGTCCCCTTCGCCCGATTCGCCTCTTCGGCCAGCTCCGTCGCCTTCTCGAGCGCATCCTGGATCCGATGGTACTCCGTGTGGTCGAAGACGGTGATGATGGCGCCATCAAGAGCGCCTTCGGCGGAGAGGTACGGATTGATCCGTACCACGAACCACTCGCCGGCCTCGCTCTCCACCTCCCGCTCGATCCGCTCCCGGGACCGGATGACGTGACCTACGTCCTCGACGATGCCCGGATGGCGCAGGCGATGCGTGATGTCGCCCAGGGCACGACCGTGATCCCGGTCCACGAAGTTGAAGACCCGCGTCACCGGGTCCGTGTAGCGGCGGATCCGCATGTCGGGGTCCAGGAAGATCGTGCCGATTTCCGTCGACTCGATCAGGTTCTGGAGGTCGGTGTTGGTCCGTCGCAGTTCTTCAATCGTGCTCTGGTGCTCCTGGTTGATGCTGGCGAGCTCCTCGTTGACCGCCTGGATCTCCTCGCGTCCGGTTTCGAGTTCTTCCGTGGTGGCCCTCTGTTCCTCGTTGATGGATCGGAGTTCCTCGTTGGCCGTCTGGAGATCCGACACAGACCGGTCGTGGGCCACCCGCGTCGCCGCGAGCTCCTCCCGTGCCCTCTCGTACTCCTCGACCAGGTCGGCCTCCATCGTCTCGTCCGACGCCGGAGCGGTGGTCCGTGGGGGGAGGGAGGAAGGGCTCGCATCCACCTCCTCCTCGAAGAGGACCAGCGCGAAAGTCGGGCCCTCTTCCTTCCACGCTCCCGGTCGGACATGGACGGTCACCGGGCTCTCCACCCCTCCCAGGGCCATCTTGAGCCGTCGGTCCGTCGCCTGACCATTCTCGAACGCCTGGTGCAGCGCGGATCGAAGCGTCGCCCAGACATCCTCCGGAGCGAGGTCCCGGAGACGCCGGCTGGGCTCACCCTCCCGCATCTGCAGAAAACGGCCGGCGCCGGCGGAGAGGTGGACCACGTCCCACTGCTCGTCCACCACGATGCTCGGATGCCCGTACTGTTCCAGCAGCCGCACATGGACGGCACCATACGCGAAGGCTTCGCTCTGGAGGGTCGGCTGGGTGGAGGCGGTGGGGACCAGGCTCCTGCGGACCGTGGGGAGCGGATCGGCCGTGGAGAGCCGCGGGAGCACCCGATACGACGTCGTCCGGCGCCGGAAGATCCGTCGCCCGGTCGAGGCCGCGGGCTCGAAGAGTGTGCCGTCGCCGACCGACTCGGACGAGCCGAGGAAGAGGAGCCCGTCCGTCTTCAGCGCGTAGTGGAAGCTTTCCAGCACCTGCGCCTGCGCCTCGGGACGCAGGTAGATGAAGAGGTTCCGGCAGCTGATCAGGTCGAGGCGTGCGAAGGGAGGATCGTGAAGAACGTTGTGGAGGGCGAAGAGGACGAGCTCCCGGAGATCCTTGTGGATCCGGTATCCCCTCGGCTCCTTCGTGAACGAGCGCTTGATCCGCTCCGGCTCCATGTGGGCCAGCGCTCCGGGCGGATAGAGGCCCTCGCGGCCCGAAGCGTATCCCTTTTCGTCGATATCCGTGGCGAAGATCTGGACCCTCGGGGGGTCCTCCAGCGTCGCCGCGTGGTCCGAGAGGATCATGGCGAGCGAGTAGGCCTCCTCACCGGTGGCGCAGCCGACCACCCACGCGCGTACCGTCTCGTCCGGGCCCTTCCCATCGAAGAGATCGGGCACGACTTCTGCCAAGGCCTCGAACTCCTCGGGGTCCCGGAAGAAGGAGCTCACCGAGATCAGCAGATCCCGCATGAGGGCCTCGCACTCCTCCTCCTTCTCCCGAAGCAGCGGGATGTATTCGTCCAGCGTCTGAACGCCGTTGAAGAGGAGTCTCCGCTCGACCCGACGGAGGACGGTCGGCCGCTTGTACTTCGCAAAGTCGTGGCCTGTGCGGCTCCGGAGGAGTGCGAAGATCTGATCCAGCGCCTCCTCCACGTCGTCCCCGTCTTCCGTCTCCCCGAGAAGCGGGGCGGGACCTCGAAGGCGGATCAGCTCCGCCGGGATCTTTCCCGCGGGCATGACCAGATCGACGAGCCCCGTGGCGATGGCGCTCGACGGCATGCTGTCGTAGTCGGCCTCGTCGGGTGACTGGGCCACCGTGATCCCACCGGCCTCCCGGATCGCGCGGATGCCGACCGTCCCGTCATGCCCGGTGCCGGAGAGGATCACCCCGGTAGCGTCCGCTCCGTCGGCCTCCGCCAGAGTGCGGAAGAAGAGATCGATCGGCACCCGCTCCGAGCGGTCGCTCCGCTCCCGGAGCCCGATCACCGCGCCCTGCATCTCCATGTCCCGGTCCGGGGGAGCGATGTAGATGTGGTTCGGCTCCGTCGGGGTCGGCGCGTCGACCTGCGTGACCGGGATGGAGGATCGGTCCTGGAGGAGCTCGGCCATCCGGCTCTCCCGGTCCGGATCGAGGTGCAGGACCACGACCCAGGCCATCCCGCTGTCGGGCGGGATCGCCCGCACGAACGTCTGGAGTGCTTTCAGCCCGCCGGCGGAGGCACCCAGACCCACAACGAGAGGCCGACCGTCGCGGTCCGGCGTGATCTGCCGGCGCTTCGCTGGCTCCTTCATAACCGCCTCGGGGAGAGTCACACCGGATCAGTCCGAGAGAGGCGGACTGATGGACCGGGCATGCTTCCAAACATGTGCGCCAGCACCCGATGGGTCAATCGGAACGGGGCGGGGCCTGTCGCCCTCTTCGAGCGGCTCCCGTACGCGGGTGAAGAGAGTTGACCGCAGATGGACGGAGCCGTTGCGCGCATCCTGTGATATCGGACGATGGGTGTGCCTCGGGGCCCGTCAGAAGACGGTGAAGATGGTGACGATGGCAGAGAGTCCCAGAATCGAGATCTGGGCCAGCTGACTTCCCGAGATGCCGGAGTCTCCCGGCACGAGGATGCGGTCTCCGTTCCGGAGGCCGAGTTGATTCACCGAGAGGGATTCGAGGGAGCCCACGACCGCCTCGGACGGGATCCACGCTCCTGCCTCGGCGCGCTCGATCCGGAGCTCCTCCATCTTGGCTTCCTGGGTGGGTCCTCCCGCCTCCATGAAGGCTTCGGAGAGGAGGGCGTCGGGAGTGACCACGTAGAATCCGGGCCGCGTGACCTCGCCCAGGATCGAGAGCTGGATCAGGGACCGTGCGCGGACGGTCGGATTCCTGATCACCCTTGCCAGTGCCTCGGTCAGGTGGCCTTCCAGCTCCGAGCGGAGCACGCCGGACAGCGGTACCTCTCCCGCCAGGGGAAGGGGCAGGACCGGACCGGCTTCGACCGTGAAGGTCCCGGTGAGATCGGGTTCTCCGGTGACGGTCAGCGCCACCTGGTCACCGGGCCGGAAGTCACCGGCGCTCAACCGGAGCCGGATGATGTCGGCCATGCCGTCCACGTCGTTTCCACCCAGACGGTTCAGGGCGGCCTCGAGGGCGGACCGGGTCGCTTCGAGCTCGACCCCGACGGGCAACCGTGTCTCCTCCGCCTGCGCCAGCGCCGATACGGGTGCGGCGAAGAGGAGGAGGGCAAGCGCCCACCCCCAGGTCCGGAGGGAAGGAGGTGTTGGCCAGTGTAGTAGCGTGTTCATGGGGACTCCGTGGTCACTCGACGGTGACACTCTTGGCCAGGTTCCGGGGGCGATCGACGTCGCAGCCCCGATTCATGGCGATATGATAGGCAAGAAGCTGCAGGGGTATTACGGTGACGAGGGGGGAGAGGAGCTTCGGCGTCCGCGGCACCGAGATCACGTGCTCGGCGAGCGTGGCGAGCTCTCCCTCCGATCCCTCGGAGCAGATGGCGATGACGCGTCCGCCGCGAGCCCGGACCTCCTGGACGTTGGAGATCATCTTGGGAAGGAGTTCGTCACCCGGGGCGACGCAGACCACGGGCATCTCCTCGTCGATGAGGGCGATGGGGCCGTGCTTCATCTCGGCGGCGGGGTAGCCCTCCGCGTGGATGTAGCTGATCTCCTTCAGCTTCAGCGCTCCTTCGAGGGCGACCGGGAAGCTCACGCTCCGACCCAGGTAGAGAAAGCTCGGTGCGTGGTCGAACTTGGACGCGATCGCGCGGATCTGATCGTCGGTCTCGAGGGCCCGTTCCATGAGGGTGGGGATTCCCTCCAACGCCACCGCCAGCTCGGAGAGGGCTGCGGGCTTCATCCCCCGGGCCTCTCCCAGGCGCATGGCCAGGAGAAGGAGTGTCGCGACCTGGCTCGTGAACGCCTTGGTCGACGCGACGCCGATCTCGGGGCCGGCCCGGAGGTAGATCCCCGATTCCGCCTCCCGGGCCACCGAGCTTCCCACGACGTTGACCACGCCGAGGATCCGGGAACCCGCGCGTCGCGCAGCCCGCACGGCCTCCAGGGTGTCCGCCGTCTCGCCCGACTGGGAGACGGCGATCGTCACCGTGCCGCGAAGGTCGGAGGCAGCCAGATAGCGAAACTCCGAGGCGTACTCGACCGCCACCGGAATCCCCGCGAGCTCCTCGATGGCGTATCGGGCCAGAAGACAGGCGTGCCACGAGGTCCCGCAGGCCACCATGATGAGCCGGCCGATCCCGTCGATGTCGTCGTTGTCGAGGCCGAGACCGCCGAGGCGGACACGCCCCTCCCGGGGGAGGAGGCGACCCGCCATCGTCCGGCGGATGACGTCGGGTTGCTCGGCGATCTCCTTGTGCATGAAGTTCGGATGGACGCCCCGGTCGACCTCGGCCAGCTCCCACGCCACTTCGTCGACGCTGCGTTCCTGGACCACCGAGGCGCGGTTGATGACGCGGTAGTTGTCCCGCGTGATGACGGCCAGGTCGCCGTCCTCGATATGGACGACCTGGCGGGTGTGCTCCAGGATCGCCGACGCATCCGAGGCCACGAAATACTCGCCCTCGCCCACACCCACGAGGACGGGGGAGCCGTGCCGTGCCACGACGATCTTGCCCGGCTCCGCGTCCCAGACGACCGCGAGTCCGTAGGTCCCTTCCACATGCTGCAGCGCTTCGATGACGCGGTCCTCCAGGGTGATCCCGGTGGCCTCTTCGATGAGGTGGGCGAGGATCTCGGTGTCCGTGTCGCTCTTGAACACGTGCCCGCGACGGAGGAGGAGGGTCCGGAGCGCGTCGGCGTTCTCGATCACGCCGTTGTGAACCACCGCAAGGTCCTCTCCGCACCCGAGGTGGGGGTGGGCGTTCGCCTCGGTCGGCGGGCCGTGGGTGGCCCAGCGCGTGTGTCCGATCCCGCAGCTTCCGACGATGCGTCCGTCCGCGATCCGCTCCCGGAGGCGGGCGACCGATCCGGAGACCTTGTCCAACACCAGTCCCCTGCCGTTCTGCACCGCGATCCCGGCGGAGTCATAGCCCCGGTACTCCAGTCGATCGAGTCCACCGAGGACGATCTCCACCGCCTCCCGCGTTCCTGTATATCCGACAATTCCACACATGTATCGTCACCTGTTCCGGCCGAGAGGCGTCGCCTTCGTCGTCGTCCATGGGTCCGGCCGCGACCGTCGCTTCGACCGGGAGCCCGTCGCGGGAGAAGAGTTCAAGAAGCAGGCCCGGCCGTCGGAGCCCGCCCGCAGGAACCGGGATATGCCCGGTACGCGTGGGCCTGCCCTCCGTCCGGGGTCCGCCCGGCACCGCCCGTTCCGTCCCTCATCGGGGTGCGGTGTGTCGCGGGGTCGCGACAGGTGAGCGCCACCGGCATCCCGGTCAGGTCCTGGCCGGGCTCCTCGTCCGCGTCTCATACGGGGGTCGGAACATCGGTGGAGGCGGAGATTCGCCGGGAAGGCGATCCGGTCGGCAGCGCGTCGGTCTCCTGGTAGTATGGGAGGTACCTGTAAGGCCGGAAGATCCCGCCTTCGCCGACGTCATTGAGCACCGCTCCCAGGACCCGCACCGGAAGGTGGTCGATGGCGTCGAGATTCGTCTCGGCCATCTCCCGTTCGCTCGTGCCGGTGCGCAGCACGAAGAGCATGTTGCCGCAGAGTGTCGAGAGGGCCAGGGCATCCACACCGGCCCGGAGGGGCGGCGTGTCGACGAGAATCACGTCGTATTGGGACTTGAGGTGGGACACGAGGCGGACCATCCTCGACGTGGTCAGCAGCTCGGGTCCGTCCTCCTTCCGCGTGCCGGACCCGATGAAGTCGATCGTACCCTCCGCCACCGACTGGATCACGCTCTCCAGGGACACCCGGGCCTCGAGGAGGTCCACGAGTCCGGGATATCGATCACCTCCCATGAGGTGGTGTTGCGTACCCAGCCGCGTGTCACCGTCGATCACCAGCGTACGCTCTCTCTGGCGGGCGAAGGCCCTCGCCAGGTTGGCAGTCACGAACGACTTGCCTTCGCCCCGTCCCGGGCTGGTCACCACGATGATGATCGGTCCGGCCGATCCGTACGCGTGAGCGATGTTCAGGCGTAGCGCACGGAAGGCCTCCTTCACATTGCGGTCGCGCTCCAGCTCCTTCCGTCGACGCCCTCTGGAGTGGTGCGGAATCGCACCCAGGATGTCCAACCCCATCCCGCGCGTGATCTGGCTCGGATAACGGACTCGACGATCGGTGCGATCGAGGAGCACGGCGACCATCAGGCCGAAGCCCAGCGACGCCATGAAGGCGATGATGGCCAGCCGTGACCCGGGCCGGCTGTCGGGCACGCGCGGCGCTACCGCCGGGTCGAGGATGCGTACGTCGGGGATGCTGCTGACCTCGGCCAGGCGCGCCTCCTCGTACCGCTGCTGCAGCCTGCTGTGCAGGTCCTGGGTGAGTGCCACCGCCCTCGTGAGACGCGCCTCTTCCAGCGCCCGGGCCGGGACCCTCTGAAGCTCCGCCGCCCGCTCCCGAAGCTGCTCGTTGACCGACGCTTCCCGCCACTGCAATTCCTCCGTCAGATCTCGGAGCTGGCCGGGGAGCGCCACCTCCTCCAGGACCCGTACCCGCTCCATCGCCTCCCGGACGGGGGGGCTCTCATCGGTATAGCGGATCCTGAGCCGGCGGAGCTCGGTCCGTTCCAGGGCGAGCTCCTCCATCAGTCGACTCGCCTCGACCGACGCCACGACGATCGGAACCCCTTCCAGGGATTCCAGCGGGAGAGGCCCGTCCCTGCCTGTCACCAGGGCCCGTTGCAGCGCCTCCCTGGAGCGCTGGAGTTCCTCCTGCGTCCGGGACAGCTCGACGTAATCCCGGACCAGCGAAGCCGAAGCCGGAGAGTCCTCTGCGCCCGGGGAGGTGCTGCCCCGACCGGGTAGCGTGATGGTCCGGACCTGGAAGTTGCGGAGCGCCGCGTCGGCCTCTTCCAGCTGAATGCGGGATGCCTCCATCTGGGCTCCCAGGATCCGGGTCTTCTCGGAGAGACTCGCGCGGTTGAGATCTCCGGCCACGACGACGAGTCCTTCGACCACCGCGTTTGCGGTTGCCGCTGCCGCTTCGGGATCGGTGCCCCGGAGGCCCACCCGCACGAAGTTGCCCTTCGGATCGATTCCGATCTCCAGATCCCGGGCCAGGGTGGCCGCAGCGTCCCGGATGGTCTCGAGCTGGAACTCCACCTTCCGGCCCGGGACGAGCGCGTCGGCCGGAGGCGTCCACGTCAGGCCCAGGCTCTCACCCAGCGGTTGCCCCGGAGGGGCCTCGGCGCGGAGTGTCCCGTCGCTGTCCGAGAGCGTCACCCGGTTCCTGCCCGGATCGATCTGGAGGACGTACTCCCCCGCTCGATAATCATCTTCCACCTCGAGCGATCCGAAGAGGGTGCCGTCGACCTGATGCGGCGACGCGATATCGAGGAAGAGCTTCCGGTCCCGCACGACGTCGTCCAGGACGCGGTAGGACTGGAGGAGCTCCTCCCACCCGGTGGCCTCGAAGAGTTGACCGCCCTGGATGGGTCCGACGCCGGCGATGCGCTCCGGTGGGTCGATCCAGACCCGGGCCTCGACCAGGTACTGGGGTCCGATCACGGTTCCCAGCGCGTAGCCACCGACGGTGCCGAGGAGGACGATCAGCACGACGAGGGTCATCCGGCGGCGCAGCGCCCAGAGGATCCGCGTCCAGTCGATCGTCTCACCGGCCCCGGAAAAGTCTCCGTTCTCGTTGGCGTTGCCGGGCCTTCGTCCGTTGACTTCTGACATGGAGGCGATCCTCTCCCTCGTGGGTTCTCCGGGAACGGGGCGTTCCCTGGACGAGACACCGATGCAACGGCGATGCCGAGTCCTCTCCCATGCGGGGAATGCGAGAGCGTGCAGGGTATGGACGGTGCCCGTGCTGCACCGACCCGGGTTGCGCGACCCCGGCGTTCGGCGCGGATCTGCGTGGGCTACGCCTCGTGTGTGGGATGTGCGCGACACCCCCATGGGGCCGCACTCTCCTCCGCGCAACAGTCGTGGGATGAAGTCGCCGGTCGCCCCTTCGTCCAGCGGCCCGAACAACCAACGGGGCAGGTGATCGCGCGGCGCACGGCCGATCCGCCGCACCGGGATCTTCCATGGCACCATGCTTGCATTCCTGATGGTGCGTCGAGTACGTTGACGATCCGGGATATCGCAATTCCGATTCCGGGACGGTGCCTCTGCAGATTCGCTGTGAGGCGAGACGACACGTACGCCCCAGGAATTACCGGTTCCCCGAGTCCCCGGCTGATGCCGGGAAGGCCCGCGAGATCACATGGCCACAGCGACCCGCTCATCCCGCCCGTTCAGCTCCCCCCGGACTGACCAAACTCCGCCGGCGAAAGATCCGGTCGACGAAGCTGCGCTCGGTCCCGAAGATCTGAAGGAGGTGCGCGTCGCGGTCATCGACGACGATCGCACGATGGTCGAGAGCTGCGCGAATATCCTCCGCATGGAGGGCTACGACGTGGTGGTGAGCGCGCGGGGTGAGGACGCGCGTGACGTCCTGCGGAAGGGGACCTTCGACATCACGCTTATCGACCTCTACATGAGTGGTGTCGCGGGGATGGACCTGCTGGAGATCGGGCTCGATGCGAATCCCCAGCTGATCCCGATCATCATGACCGGGAACCCCTCGATCGCCTCCTCGCTCCAGGCGATGGATCTGGGGGCCTTCGCCTACATCCCCAAGCCCTTCACGGCCACCCAGATCAAGCTCTCGGTCGGTCAGGCGGCACACCACGTCGTCGTCCGGCGCTCGCTCAGCGAGGAGCATGAGGAGCGTCCGGGCTCCGACGTCGAGCACCCGGACATCATCGGCGAGTCGGCCGCGCTGAAGCGCACCCTTACCCTGGCGACCCGGCTGGCTCGCACGGACGCGTCCGTCTTCATCAGCGGCGAGAGCGGGACCGGCAAGGAGTTGATCGCGCAGCTCATTCACGAGCGGAGTCCGCGGTCCGCGCGCCCGATGCTCGAGGTCAACTGCGCCGCCCTCCCCGAGACGCTGCTGGAGTCCGAGATGTTCGGACATCGGAAGGGCGCCTTCACCGGAGCGGTCCAGGAACGACAGGGCCTCCTGGAGGCGGCCGACGGAGGCACGCTCTTCCTGGACGAGATCACCGAGATGTCGCTGGCGACCCAGGCGAAGCTCCTGCGGGTCATCCAGGACGGCAAGGTTCGCCGGGTGGGGAGCAGTCGGGTGGATGCCACGGTCGACGTTCGCTTCATCGCGGCCACGAATCAGAATCCCGAAGAGGCCGTGGCCGAGGGTCGACTCCGAAAGGATCTCTACTACCGGCTCCGGGTCGTTCCCATCCTCATGCCCCCCCTGCGGGAGCGGATCGAGGACATCCCGATCCTGGCCGAGCACTTCCTGCGCGTGTACTGGCTCCGGCATCAGCCCCGGGGTGCGCCGATGCCTCGCCTGACGGACGCGGCGCTCCGCGAGCTCCAGACCCGGCCCTGGCCCGGGAATGTGCGCGAGCTCCAGAATGTCATCGAGCACGCCGTGGTCCTCGTCGAGCAGGGTGGGGAGATCGTACCCGAGGATTTGCCCGCGGTCGGCACGGACACGGTCCCTGCCGCGGCCAGCGACTCGGCGATGCGAGCCGCCCTCATGAATCGAGGGTACCACGAGGCCCGGGAACATCTCACCGACCGCTTCGAGCGCGAGTATCTCCACTGGGTCGTCGACGCCGCCGCCGGGAATATGTCCGAAGCCGCCCGCCTGGCCGGCGTGGACCGGACGACCCTCTACCGTCTCATGGAGAAGCACGACCTCGCGGTCCACCGGCAGGTCCGCGGGACCCCGGACGACGCCCCGCACGCTCCGGAGGCCTCCTGATCGGGGGCCGACGGTCATGCCCCTCGAGTCGTCCAGCCTGCCGTTCCGTGTGACCGATCCAGAGGAGATCCGGGGAGAGCCGCGCGAGGGGATGAGTCTGGCCTTGCACTTCGCCCACGACATCCGCTCGCCCGTGGCGGCTGTCGCCATGCTCGCCGAAGTTGCGCGCGACGAACTCGGCGATGCGGCCGACCCCGCCCACCGCCGTCGGCTCGACCTCCTCTTTCGAGCCGCGCTGGGTCTCGATGCCCTGGTGGACGACCTCCTGGTGTTGAGCGGCCAGGCGTCGGACCCGAAGACGGAGATGCGGCCCTTCCGTGTCGACGAGCTGCTCGAAGGGCTGGGCAACGCGCTGCGACCCGCAGCAGAGCTGTGGGACGTGTCGGTCCGCATCTCGGCGCCGGTGGCGGGCATGCGAAGCGGTCGTCCGGCCTGCATCCGCCATGCTCTCCTGAACCTGGCCTCGCTGCTCCAGCGCACCGGTGAGGACCATGTGGAGATCGGGGCCGAACCCATCGATGACTCCGTCGTCCGCTTCTCCGTATCCACGCACGGGCGGGGACCCGATCCCGCTTCGATCCGAACGGTGAGGGATGTGGTCGCAGGTACCGAGAGCCGAAGCCCCGCCTGCTTTTCCCACCTGGGGACGGAGGCTGCGTTCCGACTGGTCGGATCGATCGGCTCCAGCCTGGAGATGGAGTCGGTGGAGGGTGGCGGAACCCGTTTCCGATTCGACGTGGATCTGCCCGAAGTGTCGTCCGGAAGCGGGGCCTGACGCCGGCATCGATCCACCCAGCCGGGCTGACGTGGTCCGGGCCCGACATCCGTTGTGGTTTCACGACAGACGCGGGGCGAGCGATCACCTTGCTGGATTCTCACACATCGTTGTGCGACAACGAATCCAGAGGGATGGCACCCGGACGGGTCGAGGTGCACGCAAGTTGCAGTGTCAGATGGGGGCGAGCCGTCCCACGCCCCCGTCAGATGGGGGCCCGTCCCCGGGCACCACGTCATGGAATACCTGCTTCACCCCTCCGCCTTCTCCGACGCACCGAGCCGGTGCCTTCCCCGAGAGAGGGTCCGTCGCATCTTGAATGTGCTCGTCGCCCTGATCGGAATCGTGCTCACGATCCCCGTCATGATCCTCCTCGCCATCCTCGTCAAGCTCGACTCCCCCGGACCCGTGCTCTTTACCCAACCCCGGGTCGGGATCGATCGACGGAGCGGACCGGCCACGGAACGTGATCTGGCGCGGCGGCGGTTCGACGCCGGGGGCAGACTCTTCCGCATCTACAAGTTCCGGACGATGACCGTCTCGGAGGCGAATCCGACGGAGAGGTGGGCGAGCCCCGAGGACCCCAGGATCACCCGGCTGGGTCGGATTCTCAGATTGACCCGGCTGGACGAGCTTCCCCAGCTCTTCAACGTTCTCCGGGGGGAGATGAATGTGGTGGGTCCGCGTCCCGAGCAGCCGACGATCTTCGTGGAACTCCGGGACGAGCTTTCCGGATATTCGAGGCGGCAGTCCGTGCTCCCCGGGATCACCGGTCTGGCGCAGGTCAACAACGGCTACGACCAGAGCCTGGACGATGTGCGGCGCAAGCTGGCCTACGATCTCGACTACATCTCGGCGCGCTCGACCACGACCGATCTGGGGATCATGCTGCGCACCTTCCCCGTGATGGTCCTCAAGATTGGGGCGATCTGACCCCATCGGCATTCGTCCGTGCCTGCGCGGAGAGGCCGGATGTGGTGCCTCTGGGCGTCGGATCCCAGACGGCGCTTCCGGTCTTCATCGGCGCCCGGAGCGCTGCTTCCATCGCGGCCAGATTGCTCAGCACCCCGTGGGCCAGCGACGAGAGTAGAGCGGGCATCGGCCGCGCCGCAGGCCAGTGCCACGCCACCGCGGTGAGGAGGACGCCCCCGAGGAGGAGCGTCGGGAGAACCGGGATTACGGCTGTCGGGAGCCACCTGCTCAGAAGGAGCGCCCCCACCGCTCCCCCCGCGAGCGCCCAGGGCACCAGCCACCGGCAGATCTTGTGGCTCCAGAGTTTCCAGGCGAAGGTCCCGTGCCGGCGCGGGTCGAGGAGGGCCCGCTTGAAGGCCAGGGTCCGCATCCCCCTGACCATCGTCCGCACCTTGCGCCTGTATTCCCTCCGCAGCGATCCGGTCCGGGGTACCCGACAGACGGCATCGTCGACGGAGACGGCCCGGAAGCCGCGTTCCCGGGTGATGAGGGCCGCCGCGAAGTCGCGGCTCAGGTTGCCGGGGAGGGGGACGAGATGCAGCTCGCGCCGGATCGCGTAGAGGCAGCCGGACGCGCCCACGATCCCCCCGGCCCGGGTCTCCATCGCTCGAACCCGCATCTCGTACCCGACGTAACGGGACTCGCCGGCGTTCTGCTCGTGTGAGTCCGCCGCCACGCTCACATCCCGACCCGACGCGAGTCCGACGGCGGGATCCCGGAAGCGCTCGACGAGGGCCCGGATCGCGCCCGGCTCGACCTTCACCGAGGCGTCGGTGTTCACGACGATCTCTCCCCGGAGGAGGGGCCCCGCGGCGTTCTCCGCCGCCGTCTTGCCCCGCCGGCTCGTCCTCCGGTGCAACTCGACGCCCCGGTCCCGAAAGCTTTCGACGATCTCGTCGGTCCGGTCCGAGGAGGCGTCGGATACGACCAGGATCTGGAGTCGCTCTGCGGGATAGTCGGCTCGCAGGAGCCGCTCCAGGACGTCGGCGATGTGGTCTTCCTCGTTGTACGCCGGCACGGTGATGCTCACCGTCGGCAGCTCCCACGGACGGGTCTCAGGGGCGCGGCGGTCGGTCGATTCCCGGGCCGCCATCCGCAGGAGAAGCGGGTACCCCAGGTAGGCGTACAGCGGCGTTATCACGGCTCCTGTCACGAGGATCCACGCCAGTATGTCAAGCGACCACATCTGTCTCTCTCCGGCTCGTTTCGAGGTAGATTTCGTCGTATCGGCGGAGCCAGGCGGCTTCGCCGAAGTGGTCCTCGAGGCGACGCGCGGCGGCCCGCACCCGCTTCCGGTTCTCCGGACCGCCCTCGAGCACCTCTCGGATGCCACGGGCCAGGGCCTGTGGGTCTCCGGGCTTCACCAGGAGCGCTTCGTTCGGACCCACCACATCGGGGATCCCGCCCACCCGCGTCGTCACGATCGGTACCTCCGCCGCCATCGCCTCCAGGAGGATCATGGGGGTCCCCTCTGTCCTGGAGCTGAGAACGAGCACGTCGAAGGCCGTGAGCAGTCGGGCCGCCCCGGGAACGACTCCTGCCAGCCGGACCCGGTCGGCGAGGCCGAGTCGGCGGATCTGCGTCGCGAGGGCGTCGTGCATGCGGCCCTTGCCCAGGATTGAAGCCGTCAGCGGGAGGTCTCCGAGGAGGGCCAGGGCGTCCACGAGGTGGTCTGGACCCTTCTCGGGCTCGAGGCGGCCCACCCATCCCACATGGCATCCGTGCCCCGGGAGCCCCAGAGTCCGGCGAGCGTCCGCCGGGGTCAGACGTGCCGCCCCCGCCCTCCATGCGTTCGGCACCAGTCGGAGGCGTTCCGCAGGCACGGCCGCGTCGAGGAGTCGGTCCATCAGCGGACGGGAGACCGCCACCACCGCGTCCATCGAGCGGAAGGCTCGATGCTGGAGAGACTCGCTGATCCGCTCCCGCAGGCCATCGTGGTTGTGTCCGTGCACCGTGGTCAGCGTCGGGATCTCCTCTCCCAGGGCCACGGGCGCGTCCACGACGTCGGGCCGGAAGCCGTGGGTGTGGACGACGTCGGGTCGAAGCTCGCGGCAGAGTGTCCGGACCCACCGGCGCTCGCGAAGATACGCCCGGGGCGACGCGACGAGGATGTGGGTCGGGATTCCACCCTCACGAAGCGAGGCGAGGAAGGGGTGGTCGCGCTCGGGGTCTCTGGCCATGATGGCGGCCACCTGAACGTCCCGGCCGTTCCGCCGGTGCCCGAGAGCCAGCCCCAGAACCACGCTCTCGAGTCCGCCGACCTCGTCGGGAGCGGTGACGTGCAGGATCTTCACTCCGCCACCTCCGTCGTGCTCGTGCCGACGGACCCGTGTCGGACCCGGGCCGGGACCGACTGCGGCTGCGGGGGCACCGGCGAAGGCCGTCGGAGGATGTCCCCGAACCAGAGCTGCGATTCCCGGATAAAGGGCCCGGGATCGGAGAGGCGGAAGACGTCCGTACGGTCGCCGCGACGCCAGCGAAGCACCTCGCGCAGGGCGTCGCTCCATCTCCCGGATCCACGCTCCGGGTCGTCGGCGATCATCCTCGCATGGAGATGATCGACCTCCCCCCAGATCCAGCGGAGGCGTATCGCCCGCCAGAAGGAGAGGGTCGGGAAGACGGTTCCCCCCCGTGCCGCTTCGACCAGGCGCAGGGGGAAGTCCACGCCGGCGGCGATCGCGAGCTGGAGCGAGCCCCAGAAGCGCCCATTTACCTCCAGGAGGTAGGTCTCGCCGGTGGCGTTGTCGACCTTGAACTCCACCATGGCGACGCCCCGCCACCCCATGCTCCGGAGGAGCCGCTCGGCACGGTCGGCCAGCTCCGGATCAAGGGGGACAGACTCACAGCATACGCTGCATCCCCCCGAGGGAGGCTTTTCCCGGACCCGCCGGTGCTGGAAACGGGCCCGGACGTCGTTGTCCCAGAGGAGGAGGAATACGCCCACGCCCGGACCCGCGATCCTGCGTTGCAGCAGGAGGGGGTAGGCCTCGACCGGAGACTCCCGGAGGAGCATCGCCAGCTCCTTGGCGTCGGCGGCGTAGCGTACTGCCGGTGCGCTCCCTCGCAGATTCGCGATGACCGATCGGGTGGACTTCACCGCCGCAGGAAACCAGGGTGAGTCCAGAGTCTCCGCGACCCGCGCTGCTTCCTCCGGATCGTGAAGGACCTGCTGAGGAAGGGTGGGAATCCCCACCTGCCGCGCTCGATCGAGCACGCGAGCCTTGTCGGAGGCGAGTTCGAAGACGTCGGCATCCGGGAAGGGGAGGCGGAGAGCTCGCAGCTCGCTTCGGCGGGGGAGGACGGCCCGAAGTGACGCCTCTGAAATGGGGAGGACCACATCGAGGCCCCAGCGTGCCGCGAGGATCCGGAGACTCTCCACGAAGCCATCCGGATCGGCGATCGGGTCCGCTACCTGATCGTCGCCGAGTGCGAAGCGGGAGCGACCCGCGAGCGAGCGACCCGAGGCGGAGGTGACTCGAACCCGCTCGCCCGACGCCCCCAGCGACCGGACCACGGCCAGGGAAGCCCGAAGCTCTCCATCGGTCACGAGGATGCCGCTCATCGGGAGATCCACCCGGCAAGCCGCGCGCGGAAGCCATCCAGCGAAAGCCCCGCAGGTACGGTCAGGCGCGGAAGATGGAGGCGCGCGCCGGATTCGGCGGCCCCCTCGGTGAGCCACGCCCCTCCGACCAGGAAGCCGCCCCGATACCCTCTCTCGCGGACGACCTCCTCCACCAGGGTGCTGGCGAGCCCGTACGGGTAGACGATCCAGGGGATGTTTTTGGCCACCTTCTCTCCCAGCCACCGATGGCAGCGGGCGATCTCCTGGGCGATCTCCCAGGGCGAGAGGGCGGTCAGCGCCACATGACTCCAGCCGTGGGCGCCCACGGTGATCCCCGGGCGGGCCGCCGCCCGCACCAGTTCGTCGGTGGTCACGGTCCGTCGAGCCTCCGGGGCGGCGTGGAAGGCCACCCCCTCCTGCCGGGCCCACGCCCGGATTGCCGAGGTCCGTCCCTTCAGACGGCCCAGGAGCTCCTCTCGCAGTCCGGGTCGCAGCCCGCCAGCGGGATCGGCGAGGGCGTCCCACCACGGGATCTGGTTCCCCAGGAGGGCAGGCGCCACGAAGAGCGTTGCCGGCAGATTTCGCTCAACCATCGCATCGAGGCCGTCCCGGACGGCGCCGCGGTATCCATCGTCGAAGGTCACCACGACGCGGGGACGATCCGACGGTGACGCCGGTTCCCGCCGCCCCGAAGTCGAATCCGGCCGGGCCGCCATCTCCGGGAGAGGCACGACATCGGCGTATCGGACGAGGTGGTCCATCTGCCGTCTGAAATCGTCCAGGGGGAGGTGCAGCGATCGATCGCCCCCGGGCTCCAGACCCGAAGGGACCACATTGTGGTACGCGAGGACGAGGGTGCGTCCCTGCATCACCCGCCTCCCGACGTGGGCCATCGGCCCTCGGGCCAACGCCGCCTCGCCCGCCGACTTCACGACCTTTCTCAGCACGATCCCGGCCCTCCTGCCCTCACCCATCGGCGTACGTCCCGATCGCCATTCCGCCCCGCATCCCCGGAATCCGATGTCGGACGGCCTCACGCGCGGGCGCCGGACGGGCACGACGGAGTCGGCGCAGACTCGTGATCCGGACCGCCGCGGTGAGCGTGGTCAGCAGATAGATCGGGTCCAGGTAGGCGAAGGAGAGGAAGGCGGCGGCGACGGCGAAGCCGAGGTACGTCACCGGGAGATAGAGGGTCGCCCGCCGGAGGAAACGCTCCTCCGGGACCCCCTCCTCCCACGATCGGGGGATCCGACACCGGAGGTGCAGCAGCGTCCCCATGCCTCCGAACACGAGGGTCCCGAAGACGAGGATGCCGGGGATCCCGAGCTCGGCGGCCACCTGGATGTAGCTGTTGTGGGGCGCGACCCAGGGAATGTTCGTCCCGGCGACGCTCCTCCGGGCGATCACGGAGATCGTGCCCTCGGCCCGGGCGAAGTTGTTCAACCCCACGCCCGTTACGGGGTGGTCCATCATGTATCCCAGACCCCGCTGCGCGATCGCGACACGGCCGATCGCGGCGTTCCAGTTGTAGTCTTCATCCGGGGTCAGGATCGTGCTCATCTGCGTCCAGTAGCCGTCGGGCGCGGAGAGGTGCAGCGCTCCCATGAGCACCAGGAGGACCGCGACCCGTCGGGCGGGGGGGATCGACTTCATCCCCACGAGGAGGGCGAGGACGATCGCGCCCAGAGCCAGGAAGGCTCCCCGCGACCCGGTCAGGGCGATCGCCCACCCCGAGCCGGCGAGGACGGCGATGGGGAGGAACTTCCACCACCCCACCGCGGTCTGGAGGACGAGGAGGGTGAGGGGGATGCCCATCACGAGCACGAGCCCCGCGTCGTTGGCGTCGTACCCGTACATGTCGTCCAGGCGGGATACGGCCGAGCCCGCCGAGGAGAGGTCGAACACCGCGATCGCGAGCCACACCAGGATGGCGCTGCCGACGACGTAGGCGAGCACGAAGAGGTAGATGTCGCGGGTGTTCCGGAGCGCGAGCAGGAGGAGCAGCGCGAGGAGGAGAACTCTGGAGTAGTTGTCGATGAAGTAGCTCGCCGACCCGCCGATGGAGAGGCTGAAGGGGATCGACACACAGGCGATCACCGCCATGGCGAGGATCGCTTTCGCCTCCCAGCCTCGCAAATTCGCCTGCGTCAGCGCCCTGGGATTCATGAAGGCGTAGAGGATGGCGAACCCGGCCAGGAGGAGGCCCGGTCGCAGCCCGTCGAGGCCGAAGTGCTGGTGCACCCGACTGATCGTCAGGACCGTCAGGATGAAGAGAGCTCCCCGGAAGGGGTCCCGAGGGAGGGAGATTCGTCCCGCACGGCGCGCGGCCTCAGACACGGTGTCCTCCGCGTGGCAGGTAGCCGTGGTGGGCGAGCCAGAGCGCCGTGAGTTCCTGACCCCGGGAGAGCGTGACCGTCGGCTCGAAACCGAGGAGGCGGCGCGCCTTCTCCACCGGGTAGTGCGCGGGGCGGTCGTAGAAATCGATTTCTCCACCCGAGGGCGTCGTGCGGATCGCCGTCTCGGTGCGCTCCATGACGCCACGGACGACCCGGGAGCGTCTGTACAGCGCCTTCGCCAGGGGCGAGAGGTGCCGGAGCGCCAGGCGGGCGCCCTCGCGGACCGGTGCCATGACCGCGCCACGGAGCCGAACAACGGACGTCGAACGGAGGCGGGGGCCCGGAAGCCCCGTCGCCTTCTCGATGCTCCGGATGTACTCCCTCCAGGTGAGGCGGTCGGGACCGTTCACATTGAACGCTTCCCCCACGGCGCCGTCCCTTCGGAGAGCGAGGAGCGCAGCTCGGACCAGATCGTCCACGTACACGGGGTTCGCTTCTCCGCCGCCGTAGTCCTCGGGAAGGGTCCACCGGCCCGAGGCCATGAGGCGGACGAAGCGAAGCGTCCACTCGGGGCTGAAGGGGCCGTAGACCACCGTGGGCCGGAGGATCGTGATCGGGACCCGGTTCATCGAGGCGCGGCAGATCTTCTCGGCGCGGATCTTCGAGTCGCCATACTCCCCGAAGCCTTCATCCAGGGGGGTCGACTCGTCGACTTCGCCGGAGGGCCGTCCGTAGACATCCACCGTGCTCAGGTGGACGACCCGATCGACCCCTTCTGCCGCAGCGGCGTCCACGACGTTGCGCGTTCCCTCGACATTCACCTCCGCCGGCCCCCAGGCGCAGTGGATCACCCGCGACATCCCGGCCATCCCCCGTCGCACGGAGTCCCGGTCGGTCACGTCACACGTCACGATCTCCACGGGGAGCCGTCCGATCCGGGCCGCGGAGGCCCACCGGCGAATCCCCGCTCTCACCCTCGTCTCGCCCGACGCATGGAGAGCCTCGACGAGGCGGCCCCCGATGAAGCCGGCGGCGCCGGTCACCAGCACGGTCTCATGCATCGGCGACGACCCCGGTCGGGGATGTGGCGAGAGAAAGCCAGGGCATGTCGAAGCGCCGACGCGCGGCGTAGGCCCGGTCGATGAGCCGGAGCGAGGGAACCACGGTCCGGCCCGGAACGAGGGGCTCGCCTCCTTCGGTACAGAGATGGAGGAAGTTGGTGACCAGGATCCGGGCGAAGCGGTCGAATGCGACAACGGTCGGAGAGCCCCGCAAGGTCCGGGACCGTCCCCCGGACGGGGTCCATCGAGCTCGCTGCCAGTCTCCCGTCTCACCGTCGAGCACTCCCTTTTCGCCCTCGATCCGGTACCGGTTCGAGAGTGACGAGAGGCGGCTGAGCCGGATATCGACAGGCGCCCCGTCGAGGGCGAGGCGGAGGAAGGTCACGGCCTCGGGACCGCCTCCGGAGTCGTCGCGGCAGTCGATGAAGGTCACGTCGGGGCCGAGCCACCAGGAGAGGAGGTCGAGGACGTGGGCACCCAGGTCGAGGAGGACTCCCCGGGGCTCTCCCTCGGCCTGGAAGTAGAAGCCCGAAGCGGCGGGCCACTCGAAGGGGTCGCCTTCCTCGATCTCGATCCTGCGGATCCGCCCCAGCGCGCCCGTACCGATGAAGCGGCGAATCTCCTGCACGATCGGGTAGAGCCGCCGGGTGTTGTTCACCGCCAGGGCGCGACCCCGGGTGGCGGCCTCCTCCACGAGTTCGACCGCGTCGTCGGCCCGGACGGCCAGGGGCTTCTCGCAGAGGACGTGGCACCCCGCTTCCAGGGCGTCCATCGAGAGGGGGTGGTGCAGGTGATGCGGGGTGGCCACGATCACGCCGTCCATCGATGCCAGCTTCCCCTGGTGGCTCTCCGCCACCTGACTCACGCCGAAGCGTCTCGCCATCGCCCGGGCCCTCTCTACATCGGGATCTACCAGCAGAAGGAGGTCCCGCACCTTCGGGTCCTCCGTCAGCGCCGGCAGGTAGAAGGATTCGGTGATCGCTCCGCAGCCGAGGACGCAGATCGCGGGCGCGTCTCCGGTCTTTCCGACGGGAGGCCCGGCGGGTTGTACGTGGGTCTTCTTCGTCTGGACCAACTCCACTCCTTGTGTCATTCGAGGGTTCGACGGGTCCGATTCGCTCGGGACCGGCGGCGTCCCGACGGAGACCAGTGAAGCAAGGAGGGGACCGGAGCGGGCCCGGGCGGGCCCGGTGGCCCCGGAAGGCCGTACCAGCGGGAAGATCCGGCTGTCATCGGGGCCTGACGCCTCGAAATGAGGTGCGCCGCTGGCCGGGGCTCGGAACGATGAGTGTTGCGTCAGCGCGACAGTGGGCGGTTGAGGCGCGACACTCCGCCTCTCCGGGCTCCCAGGGTGATTGCCCCGGGAAGGCCTGTTACGCCACCACTCACCCCGAGACGGAGTTCGGGCCGGGTCTGGCCTCGCCCTTGCTCGATTCTTCAGCGGGTCGCGTCGGCTGCGTCGGCGGGGCCCCCCTTCACTCCCGACGCCCGAGGTACTTCGGTTGATCCTCCTTTCCCTCCTTCTGGGCAGTCTCGTGACGGTCCTCCTCCTCCCGACGCTCTCGGACCTGATCTCTCTGGTGACCCCCGCCCGGACGGTCGACAGGGCGCGTGACGGTGAGGTGCCGCGCCTCCTCTTCCTTGTGCCTGCCCACGACGAAGAGCTGCTCCTGGGACGGTGTCTCTGGTCCGTGCTGGCCGTGGACCATCCGCTGGAGCGGACCCGCGTCCTCGTGGTGGCGGACAACTGTACCGACTCGACCGCTGCGGTGGCCCGGGCGTGCGGCGTGGAGTGTCTGGAGCGAACCGACACCCGAAACCCCGGCAAGCCCCGTGCGCTGGCCTGGGCCCTCAAGCAGATCTCGCTGGACCAGATCGACGGGATCGTGATCCTGGACGCCGACTCGCTGGTCGATGTCGGCTACGCGCGGGCGCTGCCCGCTGCGGATCGCCTGAGAACGAGGGTGATCCAGGGATACAACGATGTGAGCAATCCGTCCGAATCCGTCCTGACGCGCATGGCGGCTGTCTTTTCGGCGGTCCGGAGCCTGGGCATGAACCGCGTCAAGCAACGTCGGGGCCTCACGAGTCCTCTCGGCAACGGGTACTGCCTGGGCGCCGATGTGGTACGTCGGATGGGCTGGCCGGCGTACTCGATCTGCGAGGACTGGGAACTCTATGCGATCCTCACGGCCGTGGGCGTGCGGATCGAGAATCGGCCGGGAGCCCGGGTCCGCTCCCAGGAAGCCCGCTCACTGGATCAGAGCGCAAGCCAGCGCAAGCGGTGGACCGCAGGGAAGATCGCCGTCCTCCTCGACCGCGGTCCCGAGATCGTGATCAGTCGGGCCATCGGACTGCACCAGAAGGTGGATGCCCTCGGCGAGCTCCTCTCGCCCGGGCCGGCGGTGCACCTCGGTGTGGCGGTTCTCATTGCGGGCATAACGCTCTGGGCGGCCCCACCCGCTGCCCTGATCCTCGCGGGAGCCGCACTCTTCTCGCTCGTCCGCCTCTCGGCCTATACGATCGTCGCGCTGCCTCATGTGCCCGAGCCGAGGCGGGCACTCCGCGCATTCCTCGTCCTGCCGGCGTATGTGGTCTGGCGACTCGTCATCCAGGCGGCGAGCCTTCCCCTGACCGGAAGCCGTCAGTGGATTCGCACGACCCGGCATCAGGAAGTCGAAGGCGGACCCTCCCCCGCCACCCCTCCCCTCCAGGAGGGACGGACCGTATGACGATCGAGGCGTTCGAGGGTCGGTGCGTCGCCCAGCTGATCGAAACAGATGGGCCCGGGGGCGCCGAACAGGTCGTGGTACTCCTCGCCCGGGCACTCCGGGAGGCGGGTGCCCGGAGTGTGGTCTTCGTTCCCTCGGGAGGAGAGGGCTGGATTGCCGAGCGGCTGGCCGGGTCCGGCGTGGAGCTGGAGGAGTTCACCCTGAACCGCGCGCTCTCCCCCGGCTGTTTCCGCAGCCTCCGTGCGACGCTCCGGTCGTGCGGGGTCGAGATCGCCCACAGCCACGAGTTCGGCATGGCGATCTACGGCGGGCTGGCCGCCCGGAGCCTGGGGATCCCCCACCTCATCACGATGCACGGGAGCAACTACTACGCCCGACACACCCGGCGAAGGGCGGCGCTGCGACTCGCGGCACGCTTTTCAGGCCCACTCATCGCCGTATCGGAGCCACTCCGGCAGTCGCTGATCGGCGACCTCGGACTCTCCGGATCCGAGGTGCGCGTCGTCACCAACGGGGTGCCCCTCCACACCGCGACCCGCCCGGTTCTCCGGGATGAGCTCGACCTTCCCCCGGATGCCCGTCTCGTCGTGGCGGTGGGGAATCTCTATCCCGTGAAGGGACATGTGCACCTGGTCCGGGCCCTCGCCCTCCTCTCCAGGGAGATGCCGGGGGTGCACGTCGCGATCGCGGGGCGGGGAATGATGGAGAGCCGTCTGAAGTCGCTCGCCCGGGAGCTGGGTGTGGCCGACCGACTTCACCTGCTGGATCTGAGGACGGATGTGCCGAATGTGCTCGCTTCCGCCGAGGTCTTCGCCCTCCCCTCGCTCTCCGAAGGGCTCCCGCTGGCGCTCCTGGAAGCGATGTTCGCGGGCCTCCCGATCGTCGCGACCCGGGTGGGTCAGGTGCCGGACGTCCTGGAAGAGGCGGCGTCCGGGCTTCTGGTCCCTCCGGAGGACCCCGCGGCGCTGGCCGCAGCGCTGGCCACCCTCCTGAAATCTCCTGCGCGGGCCCGCGCTCTGGGACTGCGGGCCCGCGCCAGAGCGGAGGAGTGCTACTCCGTCAGCGCCATGGTGGCGTGCTATGCGGGCGTCTATCAGGAACTCCTGGGCCCGGCGTCCCGGGACCGCCGGAGCGACCGGGCGTCGCCCCGGCCCTCCTCGCCTCAGCCGCCCGGCGTGCTCACGAAGATGTGGTCGTAGCGGAAGTAGTCCGTCTGCTGCTTGTCGGGTCCCCCGAGACCGCCCCACGTGGGTGCGATCTGGAGTTCACCGAAGCCTCCGCTGGCCAGTTCGAGGCCGCGGTAGTCCCCCACGAGGGTGCCGTTCACCCACCACTGGATCACCCCGTCGGGGATCGACACCCTCAGTTCGACGCGATGCCATTCGCCCAGTCTCACCGGAATCTGGCTTCGGTTCTGGGTCAGGTAGCCAGCAGCCTGGGCGGGGTGACCTTCAGGGAGTGCTTCCAGGAAGTAGGGTCCCCCGGGGTCGCCCCGCATGGTGAGCACCACATTCCTGGAGTTGTCGCCATTCTGTGCGAAGAGGACCTTGTTGATCCGCGAGGTGTGGCCCTGCCACGGGTTGCTGGGCTTCCACCAGAAGCCGACGAAGATCTCCGACGGCCCTCCGAGGTTGAGCCAGTCCACCGCCGGCTCGGTCCCGTGGCTGGTGTAGCCGGCCGGATAGAGGTGCTCCAGGACGTTCGATGGAGAGTGGGGAGCCGAGGCATCCGTCACGATACGGCTTTCGGCCGCGCGGTTCAGGTGGCTCCAGCCATTCGAGGCGAGGGCGTCCCACGGCTGGTCGGTGAGCTGAACGAAGCCGGAAGGCTCGTTGGGCCACCCGCCTCCCGTATCGCCCCCTCCGACAACCTCGGTCACCTCGATGCTCGAGGCGGCCGAGTGCCCGGACACCGTGACCTGGACCACAGCCCTGCCGGCCGCGATCGCGGTGACTCGACCCGTTTCGTCCACGGTGGCCACGCCGAGGTCGGAGGTGGCCCAGCTCATGACGGTTCCCTGGACGGTGGCGCCCAGGGCGTCGAAGGCCTCCGCGGTGAGACCGAGGCCCTCCCCGACGTCGAGGGTGACGGAGGAGGGGGTGAGCGCGACCGAGGCGACCTCCTGGGCCACCGAGACCGTGACGGTGTCCGCCGCGGAGCCGAAGTCGGCGATGATGCGAGTCTCCCCGTTGGACACGCCGGTCACCGACCCTTCCCCGTCCACGGTGGCGACCCCGGTGGCGGTAGAACTCCACGAGAGATCCGAGGCCGCGAGAGCCGTGCCGTTCTCGTCGGTGGCGACGACGTCCACCGTCCTGGATTCTCCCAGCGACGTCAGCAGCATCGCAGTCGCGCCGAACTCGACCGAGGCGGAACCGGCCGGTTCCGCCGTGACCGTGACGGACGCCGTTCCCACCACGCCGTCGCTCGTGGCCGTCACCGTCACCGAACCCGGTGTCACCCCCGAGACTCCACCCGTTCCGTCCACCGCGGCGATCCGGGTGTCGGAGCTGTTCCAGCTCACCTCGTGGCCCTCCAGGCGGACTCCCTCGGCGTTCCGGATTTCCGCTGCGAGCTGGACCGCCCCGCCCTCCTTCATCGAGACCGCGGCCGGCTCAATCGTTACCGAGGCCACGGCATTCGCGTCGGTCTGCACCTCCAGGTATGACGCCTCGACGTCATCCACGAAGAGGTGCTGATCCCGGGGAGCGCCGGTCGAGGTGCCGAAGGTGAGCTGGACCGCGTTGAGCATGATGACGTAGCTGTCCCGGAAGCGGATCCCGCTCCACGTGGCCGTCAGCTCTCCGTCGACCCACATCCGCTGCCTCCCATCCATCGATCCCGGTTCGTTGGCTCTGACCTCGATCTCGATCTGGTGCCACCGGTTCGGGGTGAGGTCCCGGCCGTCCAGGTACGTCGTGCCTGCATCCCCTGTACTCCCCTGGCACGAGTCATCGATCTCCGGGTGGAAGGTCAGGAACTCCACCGGGCCCGGATCGCCTCCCTCGGCACGGAGAAAGGTGCTGAAGAAGTCGGTTCCGGTGGGGCAGGTGCCGAACTTTCCGAAGGCGGACCCGCGGTCATCGGTGCCTGACCCATGAACTCCTACAAGGGACGTGCCACCTTTCCACCCGGGAGCGAGTCGCACCCAGTACCGGATGTGGACCGCATCGTATCCCGACGGAAAGAATCGGGTGAGCCAACCACCGTCACCCCCCGAGGGGTAGTCCACCCGCAGGCCGTGGGAACCGGAGCGGGCCGCAGCCCGGTCGGTGACGATCGCGTGTTTCGACGGGTCCACGCCGTCGTGCCACGCATCGAGGGACCCGGACTCCATATCCTCGGAGAAGAAGAGGGTGCCCGGGAGGGGAGAGTCGAAGATGTCGACGGTCGACTTCCCCTTTGCTCCCTTGGCCGAGGCCGTGATGGTCACCGGGCCTGGTGCGATTCCCCGGACCACGCCGTCGTCGCTCACGATCGCCCGCAAGGTGTCGGACGAGGTCCACACGACCTCGGTACCGTTGATCCTGCGACCGGACGCGTCGACGACAGCGGCCTCGAACTGCATCGATCGAGCGCTCTCCAGCGATTCGGCGGGCGCACCCACGATGATCGCCGCCGGCTCGGACTCGACCGAGAGGTCGGGGTCGGTGATGGTGGAGCTGTCGCATCCGTGCATCAATCCAGCGAGGGCGCCGGTGGTGCAGACAGCGAGGAAGGACAGCCGCGATGAACGGCGGGGGTGGGCGTACTTCATGGTGAACTCTCCGTGGCCGGACCGACGGATCGGTCTCGTGTGCGATCAGGATCGCGCCAACAGGTCGTTCGGAAACCCCGGTCCAAGGGGATCTACTGGCGGCCTTGGCCAGCGTCACGGAAAATCCCACGGAAGCCTTGTCAACTCTGCGTCATCGCCACTCCAGCGTCACCGCCCTTTCGACGATTCTGCTCTTTTTTCTGCTCCGGAGTAGGTCCGACGGGCAACACCTTCGGGATATCGTTGCGCCGACGCATCAGATGTGGCGTACTCTGAGCAAGAAGCAAAATGCATACCACACGTGTGCCACGACGGCGACGGTCGATTCGAGACGCGTCGGTCGTGGGAGCTGCCA
>JAVVEY010000146.1:0-5706 GCA_032250675.1 Longimicrobiales bacterium
CCCCTCCGGGAGCACCTTCCCCGGATTCCACCGACGCTCCGGGTCGTAGGCGTCGCGCACGGCGCCCATCGCAGCGATCTCGGCGGGGCCCGCCACGAGGCGCAGGTAGTCGCGCTTGTCGTAGCCCACCCCGTGCTCCCCGGTAATCGTGCCCCCCGCGTCCACGCAGATCCGCATGATCTCGCCGGCGGCCACCTCCACGCGCCGGGTCATCTCGGGATCGCGCCGATCGTAGAGGATATTGGGGTGCAGGTTGCCGTCGCCGGCGTGAAAGACATTCGCGATCCGGAGGTCGTGGCTCTCGGCCACCTCGTCGATCCGGCGCAGCACGCGGGGGAGGACGGAGCGCGGAACGGTGGCGTCCTGGACCATGAGGTCGGGGGCGAGACGCCCCATCGTGCCGAAGGCCTTCTTGCGCCCCTGCCAGAGGCGGGCGCGCTCGGCGTCATCGGCCGCGCGTCTCACCTCGGTGGCGCCGCCGGCCCGGCACCGCGCCTCCGCGCGGGCCGCGTCCGCGTCGAGCTCCGCCTCCTCTCCGTCGAACTCGATCACGAGGGCGGCGCCCACGCCGGTCGGGTACCCGGCGCGATACGGGCTCGCCTCCACCGCCGCGATCGTGTGGCGGTCGATGATCTCGAGCGCGGCGGGGAGGAGTCCCTCACCGAGGATCGCCGTCACCGCCTCCCCCGCCTCGGCGGTGCTCGCGAAGAGGGCGAGAAGCGTCCGCACGCCCGCGGTCACGGGCACGAGGCCGAGCTCGATCTCGGTGACGAGTCCGAAGCATCCCTCCGAGCCGATGATGGGGCCGAGGAGATCGGGAGCGGCGCCGCGCGCGTGCGTGGCGCCCCCCACCTCGACCACCTCGCCGCGCCCATCGACGAGGGTGGCGCCGAGGACATAGCGGCGCGTCACGCCGTACTTGAGGCAGTGCGGTCCGCCGGAGTTCTCGGCCAGATTCCCCCCGAGGGTACAGGCGGTCTGGGAGGAGGGGTCGGGGGCGTAGGTGAGGCCGTGCGGGCGGGCGAGCGCCGCGAGGTGGGCGTTCAGCACCCCGGCCTGCACGCGGGCGCGGCGGCGGCGGGCGTCGAATTCGAGGATCCGGTTCATCCTCGCGGTGCCGAGCACGACGCTCCCCGGCGCGGCCACGGCGCCCCCCGAGAGCCCGGTGCCCGCGCCCCTCGGCACGATCGCATGTCCCGCGTCCGCCACGAGGCGCACCACCTCGGCGGCCTCCGTCGTATCGGTGGGGAGGACGACCGCCGCCGGGATCTGGCGGAAGCTCCCGAGCGCGTCGCTCTCGTAGACGAGGAGCCGATCGGGATCCACCACGACCCCTCCCGGCCCCACCACCCCGACGAGTCGGGCGACGAGGCGGGGGTCGAGTGCGGCGGAGGCGCGGAGGGGGGCGAGGGAACTCACCCTCCTGATCTACGCCGAGCCCGCGTCCGTGTCCACATGGTGAAGGAGCGCGCGGAGCGAGGCTTCGGCGGCGCCACGGAGCTCTTCGGGGACGGTCGAAGCGTAGACCTCGTCGTAGATACGGTCGAAGCCGGCGCTCGGCCACCGCGCTCGCGCGGCGCGCACCTCGGCGATGCGCGCCTCCCGGTGCGCCGCGTAGCGGTCGATCGTGGCGCGCGGCGAATCGATCACGGGGCCGTGCGCCGGGTGAATCGTCGCCAGGTCGAGCGCCTCGACCCGATCGAGGGAGGTGAGGTAGTCGGCGACACACCCCGGGTACTCGGCCACCCACGTCGTCTCGCCCTCGCCGAGGAGGAGGTCCCCGCAGAAGAGGGTGCGGCGCTCGGGGTGATGAAAGGCCAGGTGATCGCGCGTGTGTCCCGGGGTCGGAAGACACACCAGATCGCCCGCGTCGGTCGCGATCCGCTCGCCCGCCGGGAGGGGGTCTGCGGCGGGGTGCCCGGCCCCGACGACGCGGGCGTCGGGTCGGAGCTTCCGGAAGGCGTCGACGCCGCCGGCGTGGTCCGGATGTCCGTGGGTGAGGAGGAGCGTCACGCGCTCGGCGTCACGCACCGCCGCCGCCACGGCGCGGAGGTGCGGCTCGACCGCCGGACCGATGTCGACGATCGCGACATCGACGGAGCCGACGATCCAGCTCCGGGTGCCGTCGAGGGTGAAGGGACCGGGATTCTCGGCGCGGAGCGAGCGGAGCCCGTCCACGACGAGCCGCCTCAGCGCCGCTCGGCCGCGATCTGCTCGGCGAGCTTGTCGGCGATCGCCGAGAGCTCCCCCTCGTCCTCTTCCGTGAAGGCGTTCTCCTCGGTAGAGTCGATATCGATCTGGCCGAAGATCTCGTCGCCGGCGCGGATCAGAACGACGATCTCCGAGCGCACATCGGGGTCGCACGCGAGGTAGTTCTCGACCGCGCCGACATCACCGACGATCTGATTCTTCTTCTCCGCCACCGCCATTCCGCACACCCCCGTCCCGACCGGGATCCGGGCGTGTTCGGTGGGCGCACCGACGTAGTTGTGGAGCCAGAGATCGTCCTTCTCTTCGTCGAAGAGGTAGACGCCGACCCAGTCGAAGCGGGGGTCCGACTTCTTGATCTTCTTCACGGCCGTGCGCAGGATCGCATCGGAGAGGTGTCCCTCATCCCGAAGCGTCTGCAGCTCGTGTACGACGGTGGTCCCGTCCAGCATCTTCACTCCTGAATCATTCGATTCACCGAACCCGCGGGCACCCGACACGGGCCCACGGTGGTAGTCGAGGTAGCCTGGAATGGTAGGAACGCCGCGGAATCGCGTCAACGGATGGAGCCGCGGCGCCGCGGCCCGACACGGCGTGAGCGGGCGAGAGGCGCCGGCGGCGCGCCTGCGGATCAGCGCGGCGTGAAATCGGTCTCCTCCTCGAGTGAGCGCACGAAGGCCGCGAGGAGGCGCGCGGTGGCGTCGACATCGGCGAGGCTCACGACCTCGTTGGGGGAGTGCATGTAGCGGTTGGGCACGGAGACGAGACCGGTGGGAATCCCCCGGCGCACGAGCTGAATCCCGTCGGCGTCGGTCCGCGTCTGGCGCGGGGCGGCCTGGATGGTGTGGGCGATCTCCTCGGCCTCCGCCAGCTCGACGAGTCGCTCGAAGACGTGCGGGTGCGCCGCCGAGCCGCGACTGATCACCGGCCCACCCCCCAGCGAGTGGTCGCCGAGTTCACGCTTCTCGACATCGGGGACATCGGTCGAGAAGGTGACATCGACGACGATCGCGACGTCGGGCTCGAGCCCGTACGCGCTCGACCGCGCGCCGCCCCCCTGGTACCCGATCTCCTCCTGCGTGGTCGCCACCGCCCACGCGCCTGCGTGCTCGGCGGGGTCCTCCTTGAGGAGCCGGAGCGCCTCGAGTACCACGTATGCGCCGATCCGGTTGTCGATCGCGCGAGAGGCGATCCGGTCTCCCGCCAGCGTCACCACGCCGGCGTCGACCACCATCGGATCTCCGACGCGCACGCCGAGCTCGCGCACCTCGTCGAGTGAGCTCGCGCCGACATCGACCCAGAGCTGCTCCATCTTCGACGCCTTCTCCCGCTCGTCGGGCTTCATCAGATGGATCGCCTTCTTGCCGACGACTCCCGGCACATCCCCGTCGCGGGCGAGGATGCACACCCGCTGGCCAACGAGCACCTGCGGGTCCCACCCGCCGATCCCGTCCACGTAGAGGAAGCCGGAATCATCGATGTGCATGACCTGCAGCCCGATCTCGTCGATATGGCCGGCGAGCATCACCCGCGGGCGCGCATCGGGGCGGATCGCGGCGAGAGAGTTGCCGATGCGGTCGACGTCGACGTGATCGGCGAAGGCACCCGCCTCCTCACGCCAGACGCGTGCGGCGCGGGTCTCGAAGGTGGACGGTCCGTGGGCGTCGAGGAGCCGGTGGAGGAAATCGTGGTTCATGACAGGCGCGCAGTTCGGGAGCATGGTGAGAGGCCGGACCGACGCGACGTCACCTCGACGTCCGCCCGGCCAGCTCCTTCAGGATACGCTCCGATCGTCTTCCGGTCGAATCTCGTGGTTCGGATCGAGCGGTTGGCGATCCGCGTCCGAGCCTTCCCTGCGCGCCCACGGCAGCCCGAAACCACCGACATGGACGCGCACGCTCCCCTCCGCAATCCGCCGTTCGACGGCGCTCCGCGCCCACGCCTTCGCGAGTCCCCGTGTCGGGGGGAGGAGGAGGCTCAGCCCGATCAGGTCGGTGAGCACACCCGGGGTGAGGAGGAAGGCCCCGCCGAGGAGGATCGCGACACCATCCATCAGCGCGTCTCCCGGAACTCGCCCCGAGGCGAGTTCACTCTGAACGCGTCGGAGCGCCCGCAGCCCTTCGCGTCTCGCGAGCGCGGCGCCCGCGAGCCCGGTGAAGAGCACGAGGAGGATCGTCGGGAAGGCCCCGATCCACTGTCCCACCTTTATCAGAAGCGCGAGCTCGATCAGGGGGACCAGGACGAAGAGAAGAAAGATCATCTTATGAAGAGGAACACCCCCCGCGCGTGGGTGTTGCACCACGCGTCGTTCTGCGCACCTTTCGAAGGGACGCGTGACACCTCTCTCCACGGATCCGGCGGGCGTCTCCGTCACGGGTCCACCAGCCGCCGTACCAGATGGAGCAGACCTACTTCCGCAAGGGTTTCGGACTCAAGGCCGAGGTCAAGCCGCTCATCGATTCCGAGTACCACTCGGCGATCGTGGAGCGAATCCGGGCCCGTGGTTATGAAGACACCCTGGGCGACATTTCCGTTCGCCTCGCACAGGAGTTCGGCTTCTGCTACGGGGTCGACCGGGCAGTCGACTACGCCTACGAGACGGTCCACAAGTTCCCCGACAAGAGAATCTGGCTCGTCGGGGAGATCATCCACAACCCGCACGTCAACCGACGGATGACGGAGATGGGGATCGAGTTCATCCACCCGGGCGGGGACGGCGAGTTCGAGTTCGATGACGTCACGGGCGACGACGTCGTCCTCCTCCCCGCCTTCGGGGTGACGATCCACGACTTCGAGCGCCTCCGTCAGATCGGATGCATCCTCGTCGACACCACCTGCGGCTCGGTCCTGCACGTCTGGAAGCGGGTCGAGGGATACGCCCGCGACGGCTTCACCGCGATCATCCACGGGAAGTACCAGCACGAGGAGTCGCGCGCCACCGCCTCCCAGGCGCTCAAGCACGAGGGGGGCACCTACCTCATCGTTCGTGACATGGACGAGGCGACGCTCGTCTGTGACTACATCGCCCGGCGCGACGGTCACCTCTCGCGCGACGGCTTCATCGAACACTTCCGCGTGAAGTCGTCCGAGGGCTTCGATCCCGATCGCGACCTCCTCAAGATCGGCGTTGCGAACCAGACGACGATGCTCGCCAATGAGTCGCTCGCGATCGGGGGGAAGGTGAAGCAGGCGATGATCGAGCGCTGGGGCGAGGAGCACACCGAGGAGCACTTCCGCACCTTCGGGACGATCTGTTCGGCCACCCAGGAGCGGCAGGACGCGGTCGAGGATATGATGCAGAAGCCGCCCGACATCATGCTCGTGATCGGCGGCTACAACTCCTCCAACACGAATCACCTCGCGCATATGTGTCGGGAGTACACGACGACGTATCACGTCGAGGACGCCGCCTGCATCGATGTCGCTTCAGGGACGATTCGCCACAAGCCGGTGCTGAGCGCGACCGCCCCCGAATCGGTGGAGACCGAATGGCTCCCC
>JAVVEY010000147.1:0-5706 GCA_032250675.1 Longimicrobiales bacterium
GGAGCTCGGTGGACATCCCCCGGACCCCCGAGGGCGCGACGGCCGGGCCGACGCCGTCGGCGCGGTCCTCCAACGGCCCTGCGGGGAGCCCGAGCATCCGGCCCAGGCACGGCCCGTTGAGGTCGGCGTCCACGACGCCCACCCGGGCACCCAGGGCCGCCAGGGAGACGGCCAGGTTGGCCGTGACGGCGCTCTTGCCCACCCCACCCTTGCCGCTGACCACGGCCACCACGGCGCGCACCCGGCCCAGCCGCTCGGCGAGCCTGCGGTGCTGCTCGCCGATCTGGCCCGGAAGGTCGGAGCGGTCCCGGGCCGCCACCTCGGCGTAGCTCCGCACCGTCCGACGCCTTCCGCCCGCCTCGCGGGTCACGGGACCACCTGCCGGCCGGACGCGTCGGTGACCTCGAGGGCGTCCACCGGACAGGCGCGGCAGGCCTTCAGGATCCGCTCGGCGTCCACCGAGTCGGTCTCGGCGTGGAAGGTGGCGATCCCCTCGTCATCCAGCTCGAAGAGGGTCGTGTCCGCCTCGATGCAGTCCTCGAAGCCGACGCAGAGGAGGCGGTCGATGCGGATGGTCAGCCCGGCGATCTCTCGGGTTTCGTCGTCCAAGGCTCGTCCCCGGCCACCACTCAGGCGGTGGCGTCGGCGGGCCCCTCATCCGGCCGGATGCGAACCCCCACCAGGCGGAAGGCGACCCGCGTCATCCGGGGGAGGAGGACCACGACCAGGAGGGCCGGGAGGATCAGGGTGAGAACCACCCCGCTCGCAACAGCCGACATGAGCACGCGCGCACCCAGCCAGATCCCCAGGAAGAGGAGGAAGCTGAGGAGGAGTCCGCTCAGCTGGTGCACCCCTCCTCCTCCTTCAATCCGGATCCGGGCGCCCCCCAGGTAGAGGGCGGCCAGGGGCCAGAAGAGCGCCAGCGGGATGAGCCAGGTGGTGGTCACCGGAGTTGCCTCCTGTCACAGGGACACGATCGGACCCGGGAGGGTCCACCTACGACGCGATAGTACCACGCGTCTCGCCCGGCTCACAAGCGGCCGACGGGTCGCGGAGGAGGACGAGGATGGAGATCACGCGCCGGGACCCCGGGAATGAAGCCAGATGGCGCGGGCCAGTGGCCCGGTGAGCCCGCCCACGGTGGCCCCGATGAGGCCCAGAGCCAGGAGGGGCCCCACCACCTCCAGGAACGAAACCCCCGCGCTCGCTGCCCGGAGCGCCGTCACCCCCAGGAAGAGTCCGCCCCAGAGGGCGGCGCTGCCCAGGGTCCATCGCACCACGCTTCGGATCTCCGCTCCCACTGGATTCCTCGAGCTTCGGGTTCCGGGGGGCTCCTCCCCTCAGGCTACTGAATCCAATACCGGCGCACGGAGGCATCCGTCAAGCGGAGGGGACCTTTCAGTTCCTTCGCGCCAGCAGCTGTCAGGAGGCCTGAAGTTGACCCGGCGGTCTAAACGGGGAGTCAGACATGCTGGCGTGGATCGAGGAACGGGTCGCGCCCGGGGCAACGTTCAACCTCGTGGCGGACGAAATGAAGTTCTGGGCGGCGACGATCCAATCGCTTGCATCGGTGGGGCTAGTGATTAGTATTGACACCTAACGCCTCGCCGATCAGCGGCCGGCCGAAGGCCGGTCCGCCACATCTTGTCGGGCGGCGTCCTTGTCGTCCTCGGCAAGTTTCTTCGCAAGGCCAGTCGAGGCCGCCTTCTCCGAGACGTACCGAACGCGCTCTTCGGATGTCATGCGCTCCATCTCCTGGCTAAGCCTGTCGCGGAGCTCACGCATGAGCTTCACTGCGTCAAACGTCTTCGTCCTCATCTTTCCAAACCTCCAGGGGCGACCGGATCTCCAGCAGCGGATAGCCCCCACGAAGATTGACCGCGTTGAATCCGTGGATGCGATCCAGGTTAACGATATGACGGAAGTTCCAGCTCACGAGGACGTCCACCTTTGCTACTGTGGCCACCGCGATGTGCTGAGCGTCGGCGAGCATTCGGCGTGAAACTACCGCCTGCTTGATGTACTCCTCTGCGAGAGCTTCCGACTCGGCGCTCTGCCGGATCAACTCCACGCACTTCCTTGGGAGATCTTCGATCACGTCGCGAACCTTTGCCGGAGCCGACGCAAGTTCTGCCAGGGTCGTGTCGGAGATTACCAAGAGCGCCGCTCCAGCGCGGCTGCGATCAAACAGCCGAAGTGATGCCGCCCGGAACTCGTCATCCAAGCATCCTCCGATCACGGAGGTGTCGACGTAGACGCGAATCGTTCTGCCGGGGCCAGCCATACAGGAATCCTACGGCTCCGACCTCTCCCGGGACAAGCCCGAAGCCCCTTGTCCCGCGTGGGGCGCTCACCCGCCCAACTACCGTATTCCGGCGTGTAGATCCTTTACCCCATGCGTCGCGGCGGGGTGCCCGTCTGCACGCTCTGCTACATCCTCCGGTACGCCGGCCCCGCCCCGCCCTCGCGCGGCGTCCACCGCGGACCGAGCACATCGGTCGCCTTGCAGTCGACGCAGTTGGGGGCGTTGACGATGAGCTTCTCGCCGTCGCGCTCGTAGACGCCGGCGGGGCAGAGGTTCTCGAGCATCTCGGCCATCTCGGGGGAGACGTCCTCGCCCACGACGAGGTGCGAGGGGATGTCGTCGCGCGTCTGGTTTCCGGACTTGAAGACGGCGTCGACCTTGCTGAAGGTGAGCGTGCCGTCGGGCACGAAGGGCGCGCCCGTGCCGTTCAGCCGCTTGACGTCGGCGGCGTCCTCGTCGTGGTCGATGCGGCCGCCCGGAACCGCCCCCCCGGTCACCGTCATCAGCCCGGCCTTCACGCTCCCGCTCCAGAAGCCGTCCTTGAAGGCGAGGCGCATGTTGCGGGTCTTTCGCATGTCGCTCGTCACGTAGCTCTCGCGGATCGCGGCGGTGTAGCCGGCGAGCCCGGCCTCGCTCACGTCGTCCGCCTTGAGCGCCTCGAAGATCGCGCGCGCGGCGTGCATCCCCGACTGCATCGCGTAGTGGATCCCCTTGAGCGAGGGGACGTCCACGAAGCCGGCGGCGTCACCCACCACGCAGATCCCGTCGCCGTGCATCCGGTGGGGGAGCGCGTGGAATCCCCCCTCGGGGATCGTCTTCGCGCCCCACTCGACCATCTCACCCCCCTCGAGGATCTCGCGGAAGAGGGGGTGGAGCTTCATCCGCTGCAGGAGCTCGTGCACGTCGAGGTGCGCGTCCTCGTAGTCGAGCCCGACGACGAGCCCGATCGAGACGAGGTTCTCGCCCTGCGGGTAGCACCACGATCCGCCGAAGGCGTCCCGCGGGAGCGGCCACCCCATCGTGTGGATGACGCGGTCGAGCGGCCGTTTGACCTCCCAGAGCTCCTTCACCCCGAGCGCGTAGATCTGCGGGTTGTCGGAGTCGACGCCCTGCCAGTCGTACCACGCCTGGCTCAGCATCCCGCGCGTGCCTTCCGAAAGCACGGTGACGCGGCCGGTGATGTCCATCGCGGGCATCGCGTCGGGGCCGCTCGCGTTGCCGTCGCGGTCGAGCCCCGAGGGGACGGTGCGCACCCCGATCACCTTCGAGCCCTCCACGAGGAGCGACTCGACCGGGAAGCCCGGGAAGACATTCACGCCCATCGCCTCGGCCTGCTCGCCCATCCAGCGCACCACCTCGGAGAGCGACACCGAGTGGTTGCCGTGGTTCTTCATCGTCGGAGGCGTGGGGATGCGCTGCGCGCGGCCCTCGGTCATGAAGTAGACCGCCTCCTTCGTGACGGGGGTGCCGAGGGGGAGCTCGTCGTCGGACTTCCCGGGGAAGAGCTCGCGGAGCGCGCGCGGATTCATGACCGCGCCCGAGAGGGTGTGCTCGCCCAGCGCCCCGGCCTTTTCGAGCACCCCGATCTCGATCTCGCCTAGGCCGCCGCCCGCCTCGTTGTCTTCGCGCACGAGGCGCGCGAGCTCGATCGCGCCCGCGAGCCCGGCGGGGCCGCCCCCGACGAAGACGACATCCATCGGAACCGCTTCGTCGTCCGGCGCGTCTTCCCGGATGAGCCGGTCCTTCGGGAGGGGGGGCTGGTGATCGAGCGGGCGGAGGGTGTCTTTCAACTCGATCGCTGCACTCGTCGTGGGGGTGTCCTGCGGCATCCCTGCTCCCGTGATGGTTCGTTGCGATGGTTCGTGAAGTCGGACGCAGGACCCCGTCTCCGCGGAGGGGGTACGGGGCCCACGCCGGAATGGTCCAAAGATAACCCGATCCCCGGCCCGACGCGGGACTCCCCGCCCGGCACGGGAGAGGATGCCACCGCTCCGCAAGATCGCCTCAACACCCGAAACCAGATGTCGAAATCGCGCCCCACCACCGTCGGTGACCTTCGAGCCTCGGGCTGGCGCTCACGCCCCGTCAAGGAGGAGATCCGCTCGAACCTCCTCGCGCGGCTCAAGAGCGGCACGCCGATCTTCGAGGGGGTGCACGGCTACGAGGAGACGGTGGTGCCGCAGATCGTCAACGCCCTCCTGGCGCGGCACGATTTCATCCTCCTGGGGCTGCGCGGTCAGGCCAAGAGCCGGATCCTGCGGCAGGTCGCGAACCTCCTCGACGACGAGGTTCCGATCCTGGCGGGGAGCGAGATCAACGACGACCCCTTCGCGCCGATCTCCAAGCAGGGCCGGCTCTTCCTCGACGCGAGCGGGGACGACGCCGAGGTCGCGTGGGTGCCTCGCGAGCAGCGCTTCGTCGAGAAGCTCGCGACCCCCGACGTGACGATCGCCGACATCATCGGCGACGTCGATCCGATCAAGGCGGCGCGCGGCGGGCACATCCTCGCCGACGAGCTCACGATCCACTTCGGGCTCCTCCCGCGCGCCAACCGCGGGATCTTCGCGATCAACGAGATCCCCGACCTCTCGGGGAAGATCCAGGTCGGCCTCTTCAACGTCCTCCAGGAGGGGGATGTGCAGGTGAAGGGCTACCCGATCCGACTCCCCCTCGACGTCCTCATGGTCTTCACCGCGAACCCCGAGGACTACACCGCGCGCGGCAAGATCATCACCCCGCTCAAGGACCGCATCGGCTCGGAGATTCGCACGCACTATCCGGTCGAGATCGAGACCGCGATCCGGATCACCCGGCAGGAGGCGTGGATCGACCGGGACGGCCCGGAGGTCGTCGTCCCCGAGGTCATCCAGGAGATGATCGAACGGATCGCCTTCCTCGCGCGGAGCGACAAGCGGGTCGACCAGCGCTCCGGCGTGAGCCAGCGCATGCCGATCACGATGCTCGAGAGCGTCATCTCGAACGCCGAGCGGCGCGCCGTGCTCCTCGGAGAGGATCACGCCGTGCCCCGGATCTCCGACATCTACGCCTCGCTCCCGGCGATCACCGGCAAGATGGAGCTCGAGTACGAGGGCGAGCTGCACGGGCACGACAAGATCGCGCGCGAGCTCATCGCGGGCGCCGCGCTCACCACCTACCGCCCGCGCGCGGGCGAGGTGGTCGAGGACGAGGACCGGATCGTCGAGTACTTCGAGGAGGGAGGCGCGCTCCAGCTCGGTGAGGACTCGGCCGCGAGCGCGTGCCTCAAGGGATTCGAGCTCGTCCCGGGCCTCCTCGACCTCGTCACGGCGCGCGGCCTCGCGCCCTCGGGCGCCGGCGAAGGCGAGCGCGTCGCGGCGTGCGAGCTCGTGCTCGAAGCGCTCGTCGCCGAGCAGCGCCTCTCG
>JAVVEY010000148.1:0-5697 GCA_032250675.1 Longimicrobiales bacterium
GGGGTGATCGACTCCGCAAAACGGATCATGGGTCGGCTCCTTGTCAGAGGGAAATGGGCTGGAGGTCGGAAGGAGATCGGCAGGAGGGTGGCGAGGATCGAGGGGAGATTCGGCCTCACCTGACCACCGAACAAACGCCGAAGTAACACCGAAATATAACCCCGGGGTTGGCGGCGCCCTGGAGGATACTCAGAAGCCCCGAAAGGCCCTTCGGAGGGCTCCGACAAAGGCTTTGTCCGAATTTGAACGTCAGGCGGCGGCCTGAGGGCGTCGCTGCGGACGCGAGCGGGGGATCCCGGGGTCGTCCCAGAGCGCGACCAGAAAGCTGTCAAGGGGGGATCGGGACAGAGATCGGCGGGATTGGGCCACCCGCCCGTCGAGGGGGAGCCCGTCGAGGGGGAGCCCGTCGAGGGGACGCCCGCACAGAAGGCGCCCACTGAGGAGGCGTCCACTGAGGAGACGCCCATAGAGGAGACGCCCATGGAGGAGGCGCCCGCAGTCCATGCCCCCGGGGAGGACGCCGCGGACGGCGTCCCAAGTCGTTCCAGGTCGTCCCGGCTTGCACCCGCACCCGCACCCCTACCCGCACCCACCCGCCCCGCGCACCGCGCCCCTCAGTCCCCGGCGCCCCCTGCGACCACCCGGAACGCTCGCAGTCGCTCGACGCCGAGGGCGTCCCGTTCGACCCCGATCACGATCCCGCCGCGCACATCGGCCGGCTCGAAGCCCTCAGGGGTGCGTACCGTGGCGGCCGGGAGACCTTCGGGGGTCAGCACGACCCACTCCCGCTCCGGGGCCGGGCCGGTGACCTGGAAGGGCATCCCCATCTCGACGGTGGTGGAGATCCAGAGGCTGCCTTCGTCGTCGCCGAGGATCCGTCCCCAGAAAGGCATCCGCTCGACGATGAGGAGTTCCCGCACCTGCTCGAGCATCCCGGGTGGCGTCCCCGGGGGAGCGGCCGCCTCGATCGCCGCGAGGTAGGCGGCATCATCTTCTGCCGTCCGGGGGGTGGGCTCGGCCTCCCACCGGACAATCGTGGAGAGTCCCTCCCGGTCAAAGAGATGGATCGCCGATTGATCGGTGTCGCCGAGCCAGATCCCCGACGGGTGGGTCGCGACGAAGGCGAAGGTGAGGGGCCCGAAGAGGAGGAGAGAGAAGGCGATCGTCGAGAGCGTCCGGATGCCCGCTGCCGCCACCTCGCGGCGCGAGACCCGGCGGACCCGATGGAGGGTCGAGGCACCGACCCGCGCCACGGTCAGCTCGGCGGCGCGGAGGAGATCGACCGTCGCCACACCGACGAATGCGCCCGCGCTCGGCATCACCGCCCCGTCGCGCTCTCGCAGGAGTTCGCGCCAGAGCCACCGGTACACCTCCACCGCCTCGCGGGTCACGAGACCGCTCCGGCCGGATCGGCGCCTGGGCTCGAGGACGCCCGCGCCTCAATTCCCCGGCAGCACCGCCTCCCGCGGATCGACCGGTCCGAGCGCCTCGACCCGGACGACCTGCGTCACCGTGGTCGAGCCCGCCTCGAGCGTCACGAGGTACTCGCCACTCCCGACGACTTCGATGTCACCGAAGCCGCCGAATCCGCCGAAGCGGCGTCCGCGGCCCTCACCCTCTTCGGGGACATCGTTCGGATCGCCGTCGGTGCTCGGCTCACCCGACGCCTCGCCGGGTCGGGCGTTGAAGCCGGGAGGGAATCCGGGGAAGTCGACCGCTCCGCCCTCATCCTGACCGAAACCGAAGGGGAAGCGCGGGGGGGGACGATCCCCCGTGGCGCGGAAGTTCCAGACGAGCTCGTGCAGCCCGCGCTCGCCCGACCCCTTCAGGACGGCGAGCGTCTCGCCCCGCACGTCGGAGATCGTCACGCGCACCGAGTCGTCGACCTCATTCGCGAGGCGGTAGCGGATCGACGCGCCGTACGACCGGTTGTCGCCGCTCCACGTCTGGTGCCCGTCGAGGCCGGGGCCGCGGTCGCGCAGTTCGGCGTACTCGAATTGCGGCGCCGCCTCGAAGAGGTGCGCGTCCGCGGTCATCACCTCGTCGGTGAGCTGCTGCAGCGGCGCCACATCCACGACCCACACCGATCGCCCGTGCGTGCCGGCGATCAGCTCCCGGTCGCGCGGGTGGATCTGCAGGTCGTGCACCGGCACGGTGGGGAGGTTCTGGTTGAAGTTCTGCCAGTTCTCGCCCCGATCGAGCGAGACCCAGATCCCGAGATCGGTCCCCATGTAGAGGAGGTTCTCATTGACGGGGTCCTCACGGAGCACGTGCGGAAAGCGCGTGGTGCGCACGTCGATCCGATCCCAGAGGGGCCGGAAGGTGCGGCCGCGATCCTCTGAGACGAGGACGTAGGTGGTGAAGTCGTTACGGAAGTGGTTGTCCGCCGCGACGTAGACTCGGTCTTCGGCGAAACGCGACGGCTCGACGTGCGTGATCCACGTCCCCGCCGGCACGCCCGCTGCGTTCAGATTGTCGGAGATCTCGGTCCACGTCGCGCCGTCGTCTTCGGTCACCCAGAGGTTGCCGTCGTCGGTGCCCGCGTAGAGGAGCCCGCGCACACTCGGCGACTCGGCGAGCGCGACGACGGTGTTGTGCGTCTCGGCCTGCGTCACGTCGGGGGTGATCCCCCCCGTCGAGGTCGTGCTGACCCGGATCTCGCGCTCGTCCTGATCGGAGAGGTCGGGCGAGATCGCACGCATCTCGTCGCCGTACTCGATCGAACGGTACACCTGGTTGCCCCCGGCATACACGATGCTCGGGTTGTGGGGCGAGAGCACCATCGGGGTGTTCCAGTTCCACCGCGAGTAGTTGGCCACCGAGTCGGCGGCGCGCTCGGCGTGCAGCTCGCGGAGGGCATCGAGATCCCCTGCCTCGAGCTGCTCTTCGCGCTGATCCCACTGCCGGGGATTGAAGCGCTCGGGGCGGATCGTGCTCCGTTCGCCCGTCATGATGTTCTGCCGTGACATGCTTCCGCCCTGCGACTCGGCGTAGATGATATTCGGGTCGGTCGGGTCCTGCTGCGTCCAGAAACCGTCGCCGCCGCCGACGTTGAACCAGTCGGTGTCGCGGATCGGGCCGGACTGCTTGCGCGAAGGTCCGCACCACGAGCCGTTGTCCTGCAGCCCGCCGCACACCCGGTACGGCACCGCCATGTCGTAGCTGACCTGGTAGAACTGCCCCAGCGCCTGATGGTTCAGGACGTCGTAGCTCCCCCCCTTGTCGAAGGTCTGCGCCACGCCGCCGTCGCTCCCGATGATGAAGTGGTCGGGGTCATCGGGGTTGATCCACATCGCGTGGTGATCGACGTGATGTCCCTCGGCGCCGCGCTTCCAGCTGCGCCCCCCGTCGTCCGAGAACTCCCACCGCGAGTAGAGCTTGTAGACGCGATCGGGGTCCTTCGGGTCGACGCGCACCTGCGAGTAGTAGAAGGGACGGTTGTTGTTGATATTCATCCACTCCCACGAGGCGCCGCCGTCGGTCGAGCGGTAGAGCCCGCTCAGGCGGCGCGGCCGCTCGGTGACGTCGTCGGGGAGTTCGTGGCCGTCCCAGCGCGAGACGTACCCCGCCTGCCCGTACTCCACATGACCCTCGAGCACATCCACGGCGGTGATCCCCTCGGGCGCCGCCTCGACCATCGCGTAGATCACGTCGGGGTCGCTCGGTGACTGCGCGAGGCCGATCCGCCCCTTCTCGGTGGTGGGGAAGCCGTTCCCCGCGACCTCGCTCCAGGTGTCGCCGCCGTCCGTCGTCTTCCAGAGCCCGCTCCCCGGTCCCCCACTCTTGAAGAAGTAGGGGCGCCGGACCCGCTCCCAGCTCGCCGCGAAGAGGACGTCGGGGTCGCCCGGATCCATGATGAGGTCGACGAAGCCCGCCTCGTCCGAGATGAACTTCACGAGATCCCAGCTCTCCCCCCCGTTGCGCGTGCGGTAGAGACCGCGCTCGGGGTTCGAGCCCCACGGCGCGCCGAGCGCCGCCACGTAGACGACCTCGGGGTTCGTCGGGTGGATCACGATGCGCCCGATCGCCTGCGTCTCCTCGAGCCCCATGTCGCTCCAGGTGAGCCCGCCGTCGGTCGACTTGAAGACCCCGCCGCCCGCCGTGATCGAGTTGCGCGAGTCCTCCTCGCCCGTGCCCGCCCAGACGATCGCGGGGTCGGACGAAGAGATCGCGATGTCGCCGAGCGAGATCACCCGCTCGTGCGTGAAGAGGGGGAAGAAGGTCGTCCCCTGATTCACCGTCTTCCAGATCCCGCCGAGCGCCGTCGCCACGTAGAAGGTGTGCGTGCCCGGCACCCCCTCGATATCGGTGACGCGCCCACCCATGTGAACGGGACCGATGCTGCGCCACTCGAAGCCGTCGAGCGTCGCGGGATCGATCGGGCCGGAGAGCTGGGCGGAAGCGGGCGCCGACGGGAGGAGGAAGAGGGCGGCGAGCGCCGCCGATGCGAAGAGATGCCGCATGGTGTCCACCAGGGAAGGGGATGGCGGGTGAGTCACGTGATCCCCTCGGGGACCCGTGCGGGGTCGGGAGTGTTGGGGGGTGACTCCCCCGGCTGCGTCGCCGCTGACTCCTCTGGCCGCCGCGGTGCCCGTCAATCCTGCAGGTGCGTAGCCGGGTGTTCTCCCTGCACGCGCTCGGCCAGGTACTCGAGGACGTCTGGGTTTCTGAAGAAGAAGCACCACATCGCGGCAAGTGGTAGAATCGCCAAGACGCCAGCTGCAATTGCGAGATCCGCCCTGCCGGCAATCAGATTCGCCACTACGCCTCCGCCGAGTATGGCCGTAGCCAGCATCATCACGACAGTCCTGAACCAGGCTGCACGCCTCGCAAGCCCCACCAGCGATAGACCCAAGCAGATCGAGACCACCGCCGCACCTGCCGCCATCGCGAGACCGAGGACTCGGAACTGCACCAACTCGACTGCTTGTCCGTTGATCCGCACCGGTCCGGGGGCGAAGAACACGACGAGCAGGAGGAAGACGCTGGCCACCCCGGAGATCGCTGAAACGAAGAGGGCAAACCTCCGGAAGATTCCGAGGCCGAAAGGCATCTCAGGAATGTGGTCGTTCATCCTCTCCCTATCCGTTCAGTGCCTGCATCGGATGCGTGGTCACTCCCCCTCCACCCACCGGCGCCACTCCGCCTCGTCGTGGCCGAGCGTCAGCCGGTTCCCATTCCGGATGAGGGGGGTGACGAGCATCATCGGCTCCTCCTCGAGGTAGTCGAGGAGCTGCGCTTCGGTGTACGACCCGGCGTGCAGGCCCCGGGCGCGATAGCGCTTCGAGTCGCGGTCGAGGAGCGCGTCGACGCCGAACTTCTGCGCGAAGCGGCGCAGTTCGCCCTTCGTGGCGGCCTTCTGCTTCAGGTCGACGAAGTGGATGCGGACGCGCCGCTCCCGGAAGAAGCGCTCGGCCTTGCGCGTATCAGGGCACGACTTGGTGCCGAAGATCTGGACATGCACGCCGCGGACTCCCGGCTCAGCGGTAGTTGCCGAAGCTCAGCTCGAGCCCGAAGTCCTCCGACTTGAGGAAGGCGATCACCGCCTGGAGGTCGTCACGGCTGGGGGCCGACACCCGCACCTCCTCTCCCTGGATCGACGCCTGCACCTTCTTGAGCTTCTGCTCCTTGATCGCCTTGACGATCCGCTTGGCCGTCTCGCTGTCGATCCCCTGCTTGAGGGTGATGCGCTGCCGT
>JAVVEY010000019.1:0-31543 GCA_032250675.1 Longimicrobiales bacterium
TGACCAGGTCAGCAGCCTTGTCAAAGGGGACCACCTGATAGCCGGCCTTTTGTACGAAGGCTTCGGCGGCGTCTCGGTCGTAGACGACGAGTGCGTTGCCGATCCCCCAGCTCACGGCGCGGTCGCCGCCGAACCAGGCGGCGTCCTGCCCGCCGAGCTCGTCGGTCATCGTGACCGAGGGGAAGTCCTTGTCGTCGGGCTTGAGCTCGAGGGGCGAGCCGTCGCCCGCACGCGCCATCGGGACGGTCACGACGTGAAGGTCCCGTCCGACGACGGCCAGCGCCTCGCGCGGGCCACTCGGGGAGAGCGTGACCTCGGACGCACCGTCGACATCGAAGAGGACGCGCTCATCGGTCCCGTCCCAGCGCAGCGAACTCACCCCGTCCGGGCCGTAGACGTAGATCCGCTCGTCGCCCGCGACGAAGTGCACATTCCGTCGTCCCTCGGTCTCGGCGATCCACGTCGCCTCTCCCCCGGCGGCCGGGACCCACCAGAAGGCGGAGGGGCCGCGGTTCTCCGCCGCCACCCAGGCGTCCATCGGCGCGCGGGTGAAGACGATCCGGTCGTTCGGCGCCCAGACCGGATCGGTGTAGAGGGCGGGCGTCGTCGTGAGCTGGACGGGGGTGCCTCCATCCGCATCGACCCGCCACACCTGGCCGCCCTGCATATCGCTCCAGGTGGCGTAGGTGAGCGCCGAGCCGTCGGGGGACCACGAGGGGTTCATCTGCACGACCTCGCGAGGGTCGAGTCGCACCGGATCGCCACCCGGGTACTCCATCACGTAGAGCCGGTCCATGGCGATGAAGGCCACCTCTCGTCCGTCGGGTGAGGCGACCGGCTCATTGATCTGCTTGACCACGAAGGTGGGGGTGTCCTCGATCGGGTAGTCGAACCCGACGTGCGGTGCCATGTGCTGGACGACGGGGGCCTCGAAGGGGATGCGTGTCTCCTCCCCGCTCTCGACATCGATCCTCTGGAGCCCGCCGCCGTAGTAGGCGATGAGCGAGCGCGAATCCGGAGTGAAGGTCATCCCGGGGTAGGTGTCGAGCGTGGCGCGTGACTCCTGGTCGTCGCGCTGCACGGGCCAGGCGAGCCACCGCTCGGTGCCCGTCTCGAGGTCGCGGATGCGCAGCCCGGTTTCCTGGTCGAAACGCGTGCCGAAGACGAGCCACCGGCCGTCCGGCGAGAGGGTGGGGCGGAACGCCGATCCCACATTCGAGGAGCGCGTCGAGGTCTCTCCCGTCTCGCGGTCGTACACCGCGAGCTGGTAGTCGGGGAGGTCGGTGTTGTACCGCCAGGACCCGGTCCGCTGCGCGAACCAGATCTGGCGCTCGTCCGCCCCGAAGGCGGCCCCGAGCGTGCGGAGGTTGTCGGGCTCCTCGATGAGCTGGACGCCCGATCCGCCGTCGACGTGATACATCTGCAGCTTGATCCCGCGCGTCACGACGATGAACTCGCCATCCGGCGTCCACTCGGGGGAGTCGTACTTCGTCTCCTTGCCGCTCGTGACCTGGGTGGTGTCGGACTTGTCGAGCGAGAGGATCCACACCCCCTCGCCGCCGCTCCGATCCGAGGTGAAGACGACCTTCGTTCCGTCGGGACTGAAGCGGGGCTGGGCGTCGACGGCCATCCCCTGCGTCAGCGGTGTGGCTCGCCCTCCCGAGGCGGGCATCGTGTAGAGGTCGCCGAGGAGGTCGAAGACGAGCGTCTCCCCATCCGGGCTGATGTCGACCGACATCCACGACCCCTCGGTGGCGGTGAACTCGAGGACGCGCGTCGGCTCCAGGGGGAGCCCCTCCTGGAAGGGGTTCGTCTCCGAAGCGGTGTCCGGGGCCTCGCCCCCGGGGGCCTGCGCGACCGCGCGCGGCGGGAGGGTGAGGAGGAGCGCGAAGAGGAGGGAGAGGACGGCGGGGAGTCTCATGACGATCGAAGTGGGGGAGGGGAGGAGGTCCGAGTGGGCCGGGCTCCCCGGATGAGGGATGGATCCCTTCGGCGTGAAGCGAGGCGAAGGAGGAGAGAGGGTACGCCCGACGCCCCCTTCCGCGCAATTGCGGGATCGACGTACGGCGCAGAAGTTAGGCTTGCCAAAACCGTAAATTAGGCTAAGCTAAAGCGAGGCATCTCCCGATCTCGATGCCGACGACCCGCGAACGCTTCGTCGGAGGAGCCGCGCCGGCTCCTCCGACGATCTTGCACCCTCCATCTTCGACCGATCCGGACCCTGCCGATGCCGTGCACCGTCCTGCGCTCTCTGCGTCCGACTCTTCGCCTCGTCGCCCTTCCGATCCTCTCGCTCTCGATGCTCTCCGCGTGCGACGCGGTGACGCCGGGCGCGCCCGCCGAAGAGTCCGTCCTCGAGGGGCCGATCGCGGGCCTCTCCGAGGCACAGTTCCGCAGACATATCGCCGGTGACGAAGGCTTCGCGCGCCGCTTCACGGTGACCGACGGGCTCGGGCCGCTCTTCGTCGCGTCGGGGTGTGAGCAGTGCCATGCGGGCGACGGGAAGGGGGCTCCGGTCTTCACCCTCACCCGCTTCGGACGTTTGGAGGCGTCCGGCTTCGATCCGATGCTCAAGGATGGAGGCCCGCAGCTCCAGAATCGGAGCATACCCGGCTTCCTCCCGGAGGAGATTCCCGCCGGAGCGACGGGTGTCGCGCGATTCAACCCACCCGCCGTCACCGGCCTCGGGCTTCTGGAGGCGGTCGACGACATCACCCTCCTCGCGCTCGCCGATCCCGACGACGCGGACAACGACGGGATCTCGGGCCGGGTGCAGCTCATCGAGCGCACCGAGCTGGTGGAGACGGTGGTGGATCTCGAAACGGCTGGACTCCCGTCGGGCGCGGGGCGAGGCACCCTCGTCGACGGTCGGCGCATCGGTCGGTTCGGGAAGAAGGCGGGGGCGGTCAACCTTCTGCACCAGACGGTGCTGGCGTACCGCGAGGACATGGGGATCACGAGTGATCTCCTTCTCGAGGATCTCTTCCACCCCGGCGTCGGCGCGCGCGTAGGCGACGCCGTCGCCGATCCGGAGGTGTCGACCGCGGACGTCGCCGACGTCGTCTTCTACATCCGTACCCTTCGCGCGCCGCCGCGGCGGGACGCCGACGCGCCCGAGGTGGTCGCCGGGGAGGCGCTCTTTCGGGAGATCGGGTGTGCGGGGTGCCACACCCCCTCCCTCACCACGGGGGTCTCGGAGGTCGCCCCCCTCGACCGCGTCACCTTCGAGCCGTGGACCGACCTCCTCCTGCACGATATGGGTCCCGAGCTGGACGACGGATACACCGAGGGACGGGCGACCACCTCGGAGTGGCGCACGGCACCCCTCTGGGGGCTCGGTCTCGCCGCGTCGCTGCAGGGTGGAGAACCCTTCTTCCTGCACGATGGGCGCGCGTCGACGCTCGAGGAGGCGATCGAATCCCACGGAGGTGAGGCGTCGGCGTCCCGACAGCGTTTCCGGGATCTCGATCCGGCCGATCGCGCACGCCTGATCCGCTTCCTCGAATCGCTCTGATCCGGGCCCCGGTCGGGCTCGTCCTCCGTCCCCCACCTCGTTCGCCACTTTACCGAACCTGCCATGCTTCGACGTGATTTCGTGATCCGACTCCCTCTCGCGGCCGGATGGCTCTCCACCGCAGGGCTGAGCGGGTGTGTCTCCACACCCTACCTCTCCCCGATCACCGCGGCCGGTGACCTCCGCGTTCCCCTCGGCGCGATCCCGGTCGGGGGCGCCTTCGTCCGCACCGGAGGGGCGCAACCCCTCTTCGTCTCGCTCGACGCCGCGGGAGATCCGCACGCCGTCTCGTCGCGCTGCACGCACCGCGGATGTCAGGTCGAGCCCGCCGGCGAACGTCTCGTCTGCCCCTGCCACGGGAGCGCATTCGACCGATCGGGGCGTGTCCTCGAAGGTCCGGCCGAGGACCCGCTCGAGCGGGTGCCGGCCCGGATCGAGGGGGACGACCTGGTTCTCGACGTCGCGGAGCGTGGGCGTGACATCGGGAGCGGGCGATGATGAGGCGGTGTGGATGCCGCGCCGCGTCGTGGGTGCGCGCGGCCGTCGGTGTGGGCCTGGCGTCGTTCACGACGCTCCTTGCGGGAGTCTCCGGCGTGGGCGCTCAGGAGACACCGGCGAGCGCCCAGGAGGGGATCTACGCGAGGCCCTTCATCGGAGCCGAGTCGTCCGCCTCCTTCGGGGGGTACGCCGAAGCCAACTCGAAGTGGTTCTCCGATGAGGGAGTGGAGGACGGGCTCTCCTTCGAGATGCGGCGCTTCAACCTCTTCTTCTTCGCGTCGCTCTCCGACCGACTGCGCTTCATCTCCGAGCTTGAATTCGAGGACGGAACCGAGGAGATCACCCTCGAGACCGCGCTCGTGGACTTCCGGATCTCCTCCGCACTCGTCCTCCGCGCGGGTGTCATCCTCCCGCCGATCGGGTTCCTGAACCAGAACCACGACAGCCCTCGCTGGGATTGGGTGGAGCGACCCCTCGTCACTACCGCGATCATCCCCTCGACGCTCTCGGAACCGGGAGTCGGAGCCTACGGGCGCTTCGACTTCTCCCCGACGTGGGCGCTCACATGGGACGCCTACCTGACGAATGGCCTGGGCGCGGGGGTGGTGGGTGGATCCGAGGAGGGTCGCACCGATCTCGCCGCGGGGAAGTCCGACGAGATCTTCTCCGAAGACAACAACGGGAGTCCGGCGGTGTCGGGCCGCCTCGCGCTCATCCGACCCGGGAGGGGAGAGTTCGGCGTGTCGTACTACGGGGGCGCCTACAACGACTTCCGCGTCGAGGGAGAAGAGGTCGCCCCACGGCGGCGGGTGGATCTCGCCGCGCTCGATCTCGGCCTCACCCTCGGCCGTGTCGAACTCCGAGGTGAGGCGGCCCGAGCCTGGATCGATATCCCTCCGGGGATGGCGGAACTCTTCGGCTCTCGCCAGTGGGGCGGTCACCTCGATATCGTGGTCCCCTTCTGGACCGGCGAGCTCGACGGGTCCGAAGCGAGGCTCTCCGCCGGACTCCGCGTCGAGCGCGTGGACTTCAACGACGGGAGCTTCAGCTCGACCGGCCGCTCGATCGGCGACGAGGTCACGGTGCTCTCGCCGGGGATCGCCTTCCGCCCGCGCCCCGGCTCGGTGCTCCGCATCAACTACCGATATGAATGGGTCGAAGACTTCGTCGGGAACGATCCGGCGCAGGTGGCCGGCATTCAGGTCGGCATCGCGACCTACTTCTGATCGCGACGACGGCCCGCGGGGTGCAGCCTCCGATCAGCGCCCCGCGTCGAGGTCGTTCCAGTTGAGGATCGCGTTGAAGCCCAGGATGTACGTTCCGTGCGTCTGCCATCGCCAGAAGGGCCGGATCGAGAAGAGCACCATGTGGCCGGCGCCGACCGGCTGATCCACGACCTGCGCCCGGTTCGAGAGCGCCTGTCCGTGGGCCAGCCCCCCCGAGAGGAGCATGTCGGGTTCCCACGCCGGGAAGCGCAGGATCACCCGCGGCCCCATCCCGCTGAGGACCGCGGCGCTGTCGCGTACGGCGGCGGTGCCGCGCGCCGCCATCCGTGCCGCCACGCTTCCCGCCTGGGGCCACGTCGTGCCGTGCTCCCAGGGGGAGAGCCACACCGGTGAGGCCATCGGGCTCGTGTTCTGCCACGGACCGGGATCGAAGCGGCGGCGTGCCCGGGCGTCTTCACTCCGGAGGTCGGGGAGGAGCTCGTCGGGCGCCGCGTCGGCGGGGCGGAGTCCCGCATCGAGGATCGTTCCGTCCTTGAAGTAGACGGGCATCTGATTTCCCGCGATCCCGTACCGGATCGGAGAGCTCTCGTCGTGAAGGATCCCCCGGTAGACCGACCCGCGGGCGATGAGGTCGTCCGCATCCGCGACCTCGAGGCCCGGCGTGAGGTCGTATTCGGGGAAGATTCCCGCGGTGTTTCCCTCCGCGATGAGGGTGCCCCCCGAGCGCACGAAGTCGAGGAGACTCTGCAGGCCCTCCTCCCCGAGGGAGCCACGGACGTCGTCGGTGGCGTCGGGGCGTCCGAAGGAGGTGAAGCGATCGGTCGCACGGTAGGGGAGGGGAGGGTCTTCCGGATCCGCGAGTTCGCCGACGTTGCCGCCGTGGGGGTAGAGGATGACATCGAACTCTGCGCGCAGATCACGCCGGTGGACCTCATTCTCCCCGAAGTAGGTGTAGGGGATCCCGTAGCGGTCGAGCGCGGCGCGCACCCACCCCTCATCCTGCGTGCGGCGCCACGAGTGGATGTAGCCGATCCGGGGCACGTCGAGCTCGTGGGTCGGAACGGAGGCGGGGAGTTGATCGATGACGACGCCGTCGAGTCCGAGTTGGCGCAGCGCCTGATCGATCGCCGAGATGTCACCGGCGGAGGTGGAGATCAGGAAGGAGCCGGCGGGGAAGCGCTCGGAGTCGATCTCGAACGCCTCCTCGACGGCGCGCATCCGGGTCTCCGCGAAGCGGAATCGGAATTCGACGAGGGCGTTGTCGCCGGTGTGGGGCACGACGATCGTGCGCGAGCCCGCCGACACCCAATCTCCGCGAATCCCGCCCGACGCGACGACCCGACCCGCCACCGGCTCCATCGGAGCCTCGAGGAGCGCGGGGTCACTCACCGCCACCACCTCGATGTCGCGCATGAGTGGGAAGGTCCAGCCGAGGTCGTCGTACGGGCGCGGGTTCGTCGTCGGGAAGCGCTGCAGGGAGAAGTAGATGTCCGCGACCGTCCGGTAGGGCTGGTCCCCACGGACGATCCAGTCCCCCTTCCGGATTTCGAAGGTCGAAACCTCCTCCTCCTCCTCGTCCTCGTCCTCCTCCTCCTCGTCCTCGTCGTCTCGTGCGGCATCTCCCCGATCGACCGGGAGGTCGACGCGCACCTCGAGATCTTCGGTCGCGACGTGGAATTCGAGCCCCTGGGCGATCAGGTCGTTGACGGCCTCCGCCGCATCCGCCTTCGAGAGCTGGGAGGCCGGTACCACCCACCCGCGGATCGGTCCCTCGAGGCCGCGCTCGACGGCGTTGCGGTTCTTGATCCAGTAGTTCTCGAGCCATCGCTCGCGCTCCTGGCCCATGAAGTGGAGCGAGAAGAGGACCCCGGACTGCTGGATGTTGGTGTTCGCGCGCGGCCCCCACTCGACTTCGCCCTGCAGCGGGTTCGGTCGGTACCACTCCCGGCTCTGGTCTGCGCGGATCGTGCGGTTGTCCGGACCGTAGCTCGCCACCTCGTAGAAGCGCCCGGTCGCGTTGTGCGAGTGCGCGGCGTAGAAGAGGTAGTTGGGCGTCCACCCGTCGTAGAAGTTGTAGGTCCACACCCCGGGCACCCCGCGCTTCGTCATCTCCATCACGTCGTTCTGGGCGAACATCCACCACTCGTTCACGGTGATGGCGTCGATATTCTCGTTGTACGGCCCCGTACCCGTGGAGCTGTAGAGAAGGGTGGCCGCCTCGTGCAGGTCGTGCATGAGGGTGGGTTTCCACTCGAGCGCGATCTTCGTGGTGTTGCGGGTGAGGGCGAGGAACTGTCCCATCCCGTCGCGGTTGTTGTCGTGCGCGACGTACCGCCCCCAGTAGACGAGGGGGAGCTCCGGCGCCTCGCCTTCGCGCTCCTCGGCCTCCCAGATCGAGTCCTGCAGCTCGTTGAAGTAGTAGGTGTCCACCATCCGCTCCCGGCCGTCGACCTCGAGGACCGGCGTGATGAAGGTGATCACATTCTCGCGGATGTCGCGGATGAACTCCGACTCGTCCACGACGAGTCGGTAGGCGAGTTCCATCACCATCTCGGGTCCGCCGCGCTCGCCCGAGTGCAGCCCGGTGGTGATCCAGTAGATGGGGCGCGCGATCTCCTCGAGTTCGCGGGCGCGTGACTCGGTCGTGGCGCGCGGGTCGGTGAGTTCGTGAAGGTACCCGCGGTAGGTGTCGAGATTCGCGATGATCTCCTCGCTCGCGATCGCGATCACGAGCATCTCCCGTCCCTCTTCGGTCTTCCCCATCGGGATGATGCGGGCCCGCTCGGGCGCGGTCGCCGCGATCGCCCTCATGTAGCGGTGGATATCGCGTGCGTACGTCAGCTCTCCCGGGGTGCCGACGATCCGTTCGATCCCCGGAAACTCGAGCGGCGTCGGCACACGGTCGGACCAGGGGAGATGGTCGACGAGCTCGGTCGAAATGCGCGGGTCGGTGAGGTGCTCGGCGATGAGGCGCGTGTACTCCTCGTCGATGCGCTGCTGGGCGACGAGGGGACCCGCAAGGAGGGAGCCGATGAGGAGATGGAGGAGGATGAGGCTCCTCCGGATCGGGGGGATGCGGCGCGGCGCCGGGGCGGGGTGCATCGAGGAGGTCCGGGGTTCAGGGCACGATCACGAAAGGTCGGGACTTCGGGAGGGTAGGAGGGTGGAGTCCCCGTGCGCAACGTTGGAGTGGGTCGGCGGGTCCGGGGTGGGAGGGTGAGGGTGAGACCGCGGTGCCGTTTGACTCCGGCCCCTCTCCCTCCTACTCGTTCAGTTGATGCCGGGGCGCTCCGCATCGAGCACGAGTGCTCCGCGGAGCGATCCGTGATTCAAGAGTAATCCACCCTTCCGCATGAGGTACACCGTGAGGCGGCTTCCCGTACTCCTCGGCCTGGCGCTCCTGGTTCCAGCCGGACTCCAGGCTCAGCAGGCGACCCGGACCCAGCCCGTCGAGGGCATTCGGGACAACTCTACCGGCTACCACGCGCTGACGCATGCGCGTGTCGTGGTCGAGCCCGGGCGCGTCCTCGACGACGCCACCGTGGTCATCCGCAACGGGATCGTCCAGGCAGTCGGCGATGTCGACCTCCCCGCCGGCGCCCGCGTCTGGGATCTCACCGGTCACACGATCTATCCCGGTTTCATCGACGCGCATGCCGATCTCGGGATGTCGGACGTTCCGGAGGGAGGCGACCTCGGTCCCACGCACTGGAATCCCCAGGTCCGAGCCTGGTACCACACCGGCGCGACGCTCACCGATGACGCGGAGCGCCGCGCCGCGCTGCGTTCCCAGGGCTTCGGTACCGCCCTGGCGGTACCGGTGGAGGGGATCTTCCGGGGCGAGGCCGCTCTCGTGGATCTCAGCGAGGAGGGCGCCCGGGAACGGATCCTGCGCCCCGGCCTCGTGCAGGCGATCGGCTTCCAGCGTTCCTTCGAGCTCGGCGGGTCGTACCCGAACTCGCCGATGGGAACGATCGCGCTCCTGGAACAGACCTTCATGGATGCCGAGTGGTACATCCGCGCCTGGGACGCCTGGGAGGCGAGTGGCCGCGCTTTCCTGCCCCCGGAGACGAGCGCCGCACTCGCGGCGCTCGAGGAGGTGGTCACCGGTTCGAAGCCGGTGGTATTCGAGACCCGCTCCGAGGAGGACTATCTGCGCGCCACGAAGCTGGCCGAGACGTATGCGCTCGACGCGTGGTACCGTGGAAGTGGGTACGAGTACCGCATCATCGACGTCCTCGAGGGACGCACCGAGCCGCTCATCGTGCCGCTCGACTTTCCCGACGCTCCCGATGTGAGCGACCCGGAGGAGGCGCTCAACGCCTCGCTCGCCGAGTTGCGGCACTGGTACCTCGCGCCGACGTCTCCCGCGCGTCTCGCCGAGGCGGGCGTCGAGTTCGCGATCACGACGGATGGACTCTCCTCGCTCTCCGATTTTCTCCCGAATCTCCGCGCGGCGGTCTCGCGTGGTCTCTCTCCCGATGTCGCGCTCGCGGCGCTCACGACCGTCCCCGCGAGGTACCTCGGTGTGGACGGGACGCACGGAACGATCGCCGAAGGGAAGGTGGCCAATCTCGTGGTGACGGAGGGGGACCTCTTCACCGAAGAGGCCACCGTCCGCGATGTCTGGGTGGAGGGTCGCGTGCATGGCGTGACGCGGCCGCCCCGGATCGATCCGCGTGGCACCTGGCGGATCGCTTCCGACGATGAGTGGGGCTTCGAGGCGATGCTCCAGATCGAGGGACCGCTCAACCGACTCCGCGGTCATGTCGAGATCGCCGAGGGTCCGGAGGTCGTCCGGATCGATCTGGAGAGCGCCTCGGCCGTAGCCGAGACGGGTCGCCTCGATCTGCGCTTCGACGGTGAGGAGCTCGGGTACGAAGGCGATATCCTGCTCGGCGCCTCGATCGAGGGCGAGAACTACTACGGATGGAGCAACCTCCCGAATGGCGCCCAGCCGCAGTTCCGCGGGGAGCGCATCGAGGCATGGGAAGGGCCGATGCGCGGCGTGGTGGCCTCCGACGTCCCCGAGATCGACCTCCCCTTCATCCGTCCGATGATGGAGTTCGGGGTGAGCGCGATCCCGGCTCAGCCCGAGGCGGTCGTGGTGCGCAACGCCACGGTGTGGACGCAGGGGCCGCAGGGACGGCTCGAGAACGCCGATCTCCTCGTACGGAGCGGCCGGGTGGTCGAGGTGGGGCAGGGCCTCGACGCTCCGTCGGGTGCGATCGAGATCGACGCGACGGGGAAGCATGTCACCCCCGGCCTGATCGACCCGCACATCCACTCCGGCGTCAGTGGGGTGAATGAGAGCGGGTCCGCGATCGTGCCCGAGGTGCAGATGGGCGAGGTCCTCACCCACAACAACATCTGGGTCTACCGTCAGCTCGCGGGAGGGCTCACGACCGCGATGGTCAAGCACGGCTCGGCCAACCCGATCGGCGGTGAGAATGTGATCGTGAAGATGCGGTGGGGCGCGCTCCCCGACGAGATGAAGCTCGACACCGACACCCGCACCGTGAAGTTCGCGCTGGGTGAGAACCCCAAGCGGCGCCAGGGGCGCTACCCCGACACCCGCATGGGCACGCAGGAGATCATCCGCGATCACTTCCGCGCCGCGCTCGACTACCGCGACGAATGGGAGCGGTGGGAGGCGACCGGCGAGGGGATTCCTCCGCGCCGCGATCTCCGGATGGACGCGCTCCTCGATATCCTCGACCAGAAACTCCTGATCTCGTCCCACGGGTACCGACAGGACGAATTCCTCGCCCTCGTGCGGCTCGCCGAGGAGTTCGGCTTCCGGGTGCAGACGCTGCAGCACGGTGTGGAGGCGTACAAGATCGCGCCCGAGCTGGCGGCGTCGGGTGTGGCGGCGGTCGTCTGGTCCGACTGGTCGTCCTTCAAGCTCGAGGCGTATGACGCGACGGTCTACAACGCGCGCCTCCTCATGGAGGCGGGAGTGACGACCTCGCTCCACTCCGACAACAGCGCGCTCTCGACCCGGATGAATTGGGAGGCGGGCAAACTGCTCCGTACCGGGCTGACCGAGGAGGAGGCGCTGAGCACGGTGACGATCCAGTCGGCCCGCGCGATCGCGATCGACGACCGCGTCGGATCGCTCGAGCCCGGCAAGGATGGAGACTTCGTCATCTGGAGTGGCAACCCCCTCTCCCAATTCACCCGGGCCGAACAGACCTGGCTCGATGGACGCCCGTATTTCACGCTCGAGAAGGATGCCGAGTTGAGAGAGCGGATCGCGCGTGAGCGCAACCTTCTGATTCAGGCCGCCCTCGACGCGGAGAACGGTCGATGAGCTGCCGACGAGAGATGAGGATCGATACGATGACGATGAAGAGATCGCTGATGGCGGGCGTGGCGGCCGGGGTCGTTCTTCTGGGCGCACCCCTCGATACCGAAGCGCAGGTCCGGAGGACGACGCCCCCGCAGACGCAGGCGGTCGCGATCACCGGTGCCACGATTCACACCGTCTCGAACGGCCTGATCGAGAACGGCACGATCGTCTTCGAGGATGGCGTGATCACCGCCGTGGGGGCCGATGTCGAGGTACCGTCCGGAGCCCGGGTCGTGAATGGCACGGGCAAGCATATCTTCCCGGGCCTGATCGACGCCTGGAGCACGGTGGGGATCGAGGAAATCGGCGCGGTCGATGTGTCGAACGACACCAACGAGCTCGGCGACTTCAACCCGAATGTACGCGCCGAGCTGGCGGTGAACGCCGAGAGCCGGCACATCGGCACCACGCGCACCTCGGGTGTGCTGGTGACGCTCACATCGCCCGGTGGCGGCCTCGTGTCCGGGATGTCGTCCGCGATGCAGATGGAGGGGTGGACGTGGGAGGAGATGTCGCTCGAGGGAGAAGCGGCCCTCAATGTGAACTGGCCGAACCCGCGCCCGGGGCGCGGTCGTTTCGCCGGCTTCCCGGGGTTCGGCGGTCGCAACGACGCCGATCGGCCCACCTATGAAGAGCAGGTCCAGAAGCTGCGCACCTTTTTCGCGGATGCCCGCGCGTACCGCGATGCGAAGGCGGCCGGCGAGCGGGTGCGAAGCGACTCCCGCTTCGAGGCGATGATCCCCGTGATCGATGGAGAGATTCCGGTGATCGTGGCTGCGGACGGGATCAGTCAGATCAACGACGCGATCAACTGGTCGGTCGATGAGGGGATCGAGATCGTGATCCGCGGGGGCGCGGATGCGATCCACGTCGCGGACCGCCTCGTCGCCAACGACATCCCCGTCATCCTCACCGCGACGATGTCGCCCCCCGAACGGGAGTACGAAGGGTACGACGCCGCGTACTCGAGAGCCGCCGAGCTCTACGAGGCCGGGGTGCGCTTCGCGATCTCGGGGGGAGGTGGGGCCGCCTACACCAACCGTCTCGCCTGGGAGGCGGGTGTCGCCGTCGCCTTCGGCCTCCCCGAGCGGGAAGCGATCCGCGCGGTGACGCAGAACGCCGCCGAGATCATGGGAATCGGCGACCGCGTGGGGACGCTCGAGCCGGGGAAGGATGCCACCCTCCTGATCACGACGGGCAACCCGCTCGACACGATGACTGATATCGAGCAGGCCTACATCCAGGGGCGCGAGATCGACATGATGGATATCCACCGGTACTTCTTCGAGAAGTACCTCGCCAAGATCATGCAGATGCGCGCCGTGGTGATGTAGCGTACGAGACGCGTCGAGACCGGAGGAGAAGCTCGCTCAGGGGAGGAAGAGCACCTTCATCCACCCCTCTTCCCGCGCGGCGAAGGAACGGTAGGCGTCGGGTCCGCGGGAGAGGGGGAGGCGGTGGGAGATGAGCGAGGCGAGGCTCTCCGGCGTACGAGCCGTGAGGTCGAGCGCGGCCGGGAGGTAGTGGCGGGCGGAGCAGCGGCCAGCGGCGTAGGTGAGATTGCGGTCGTAGATCTCGCCGGGGGCGAGCGCGAGGTGGGACTCGGTATGCACGCCGACCGCCGCGAGGCGCGCGCCCGGCCGCAGGAGCGCGGCCGCGGTGCGGGTGGCGTCGGCGCTCCCGACCGCTTCGATCGCGGCGTCCGCCCCCCACCCCGCGGTGAGCTCATCGACGGCGGCGCGGGCGGCCTCGATTCCGCCCTCCGGGGTGAGCGCGACGCCGATCCCCCCGAAGCGCTCGGCGTGCGTGAGACGGGAGGGGACGCGATCCACCGCGACGACGCTTCGGGCCCCCGCGGCGCGGGCCGCGAGGATCGAGAGGAGTCCGACCGGACCGCACCCCACGATCACCACCACGTCGTCCTCACCGATCTCCGCGAGTGCCGCACCGAAGAGGGCGGTCGAGAGGATGTCGCCCGCGAGGATGGCGAGCGCCGGATCGGCGATCGAGTCCGGGACCCGCACGAGGGTCGTGTCCGCCAGGGGGATGCGCACGAATTCGGCCTGTGCGCCGTGCAGGCCGCGCCCGCCGCTGCGCCATCCGAGGAGTTCGCCCGCGACGCACCGGGCGGTCAGTCCGCGGGCGCAGGCAACGCAGGCGCCGCACGACGTCGTGAAGGGCGCGACGACGCGCGCGCCCACCTCCAGCGGGGGCGATTCATCCGGGGCCCGCACCCCCGCCTCCTTCCCGAGTGCCACGACCTCACCGACGACTTCATGCCCCATCACCGTGCCCGGATCGAGCCCCGGTTCACGTCCCGACCAGGGATGCAGATCGGAGCCGCAGAGTCCGGCGAACTCGACCCTGACCAGGGCGTCGCGAGGGTGCTCGAGGGTGGGGTCGGGGAGGGTCTCGACGCCGACCTCTTCGACGGCCCGGAAGGTGAGTGCACGCATGCCGGCAATCAGGAGGGAGGGAGCGGTCCGCGCAACCCGCCGCCGCGCACGGAGAGCTCGCGGCGCTCGCGCGCCCGGCGTATGATCGGCGTACCCACCGGAAGGTCATCTCCCCTTCGTCCCTCGTCTCGTATGAAGCTCCGCTCGCTCCGATTCGCCGTGGCATGCGTCCTCGTCCTCTCCGCCTGCGCAGAGGCGGAGCGTGCCGGGGAGATCGATGGCGTCCGCCTCATGCACGACCTCGAGGTGATCAGCGCGGACTCGCTCGAGGGGCGGGCGGTCGGCACCGAGGGGAATGCCGCGGCGCGCGGCTGGATCGTGTCCCGCCTCGCCGGGCTCGAGGTCGAGGTCGACTCGCAGGACTTCGTGGTGGGGCGTGCAGGAGGGGGGGACGACCTGCGCGGCGTGAACCTCGTCGCGCGCCTCCCCGGAGCGGATCCCTCGCGCGGGGCCCCCTTCGTGATCTCCGCCCACTACGATCACCTCGGGGTACGCGACGGCGAGATCTACAACGGTGCCGACGACAACGCGTCGGGAAGCGCGGCGCTCCTCGCCTTCGCCGGAGCGCTTCGCGACGCCCCGCTCGACCACGACGTCCTCCTCCTCTTCCTCGACGCCGAGGAGCGCGGACTCCAGGGCGCGCGCGCCTTCCTCCAGGCGGCGGGTGGGGGCGCGGCCGATCGCTTCGCCCTGAATCTGAACCTCGACATGGTCAGTCGGTCCTCCCGCGATCTCTGGGTGGCCGGGACGCATCAGAACCCCGCATTGCGCCCGATCGTGGAGGGGGTGGAGGAGGCCGACGGCGTCGTCCTGCGCTTCGGACACGACGGCCCCGAGTGGGTGGGTGCGGACAACTGGACGCACGCCTCGGATCACGGCCCCTTCCACGACGCCGGGGTTCCCTTCCTCTACTTCGGGGTCGAGGACCACGCCGATTACCACCGCCCCTCGGACGATGCGGTACGGGTCGACGCGGGGTGGTATCGAGCCTCGGTCGAGACGATCCTCCGCGTCGTCCGGGCGCTCGATCGCGCCCCCGGAGCGCTCTCCGCCGCCCGGGAGGCCCGGGCCCGTCAGCGTCCCGGGGGGACCGGGGTCAGGGACGGAGAGGGTTGAGCCCGCTGCGTACCTGGAAGGTGGTGGTCTCGACCTGCTGGATCGCGAGATCGACGATCTCGCCTTCCGCCTCGACATCGAATTCCGACTCGGAGTGTTCCTCGATCCAGCGCGGAATCAGGTTCTCCGGTTCGACGTGGAGCCGCACGATCCGTTCCTGCAACGCGCGTGTCACGAAGATCTCACCCTGGTTCTGTGCGCCCAGGACCCCCTCGAACGCCGTGGCGAGCGCGTCACTGTCGGGGAAGTAGCTGATCTCGAGATCGAGGCACTTCGCTTCGGCGTCTCCCTCGACGCATGGGGTGTAGCCGCGCCATACGATCTCGACCTCGGTCGGGAGGATCTCTCCGGTGATCGCGTCCTGCGTGAGCATGCGTCGCACCTCGACGGCATTTCGGTCGAGCGTGCGATCATTCCAGAACCCGACGAGCATCTCGTGCTCCTGTCGCACCGAGGCTTCGATCGTCTCGCGGTTGAACATCTGTTCGGCCAGCCCCCGGGCTTCAGGCGGCACCACACCCCCATTCTGGGCCCGGGCCGCGGCGAGGAGCTGCTCACGCATCTCGGTCACCATCTCCTCGACACCGTCGACCTCGACGAAGTCTCCCGCCTCGGAGATGACGTAGGCGGGAAGCGCCTGACCCGCGGGGCCCTCCACCTGAGAGGTGATCAGGAGTCCCCGGGGGTCCGCCGAGATCGAGCGCGTCAGCGAAACCTCGAGGTTCTGGGCGGGGAGCACCTCACCCCCCTGCGACTGCATGGATTCCACCTCGACCTGCCCCTCGAGGATCGTCCCGGGTGCCCAGGCGAAGCGAGGCGTGACGGTGTCGGGCGCTTCCTGAAGGGGGGCGAGCGCAACGGTCGCGGCGAAGAGGATGATATTCACGGGTTCGATCCGATGACAGACATGGTTCAGGTTGGAGAAGGAAACTCACGCCATTCGTGTCGAAAGGCCAGAGATCCGGGCCCGAAATCCGGGCCCGAGCTCCGGCGCCGGACCCCCTCGATGGATCGAGGGACCTTGACACCGGTGATCGGGGTTGATGACTTCAACCTTTCCCCCGAGCGTCGGGGTTCTCCCCACATCGTACTCCGTCGGAGGCATGAGAGATGCACCGGATCGCCCCTGTCGTACTCCTTGCCGGACTCCTCTTCGCGCTTCCCATCGCTGCGCAGGAAGGGCCGGTCTATACCTCCGAAGCCGGCCCCTACGTGGTCGAGACGGTGGTCGAGGGGCTCAACTTCCCCTGGGGGATGCAGTTCCTCCCCGGCGGTGAGGTCATCGTCACCGAGAAGGATCCCGGGAGAGTGCGCATCGTTCGAGACGGCGTGCTCGATCCCCGGGAGATCACCGGGGTGCCCGAGGTCGCGGTGCGCGGACAGGGAGGGCTTCTCGACATCCGGCTTCACCCGGAGTACGCCTCGAACTCGCTTGTCTACCTGAGCTACTCGAAGGCGTGCACCACCGAGGGTGGAGACGCCGGTGCCACGACGGCCGTCGCCCGGGCAAGGCTCGATCTCGACGCCTGGGCGCTCACCGGGCTCGAGGAGATCTTCGTGGCGGACGCCTGCACGAATCGAGGGCAGCACTTCGGGTCTCGTCTCGTCTTCGACGACGACGGATATCTCTACGTCACCGTCGGGGATCGCGGCGTCATGGAGCAGGCACAGAACCCCTCGAATCACCAGGGGACGATCAGTCGGCTCCACGACGACGGTTCGATCCCCGCCGACAACCCCTTCGTGGGTCGCAGCGGGTTCGAGCCCTCGATCTGGGCGTGGGGGATCCGGAGCCCGCAGGGACTCACGATCCATCCGCGGACGCGTGAGCTCTGGGAGGGCGAGCACGGTCCGCAGGGGGGAGACGAACTCAACCTCGTCACCCGGGGCACCAACTACGGGTGGCCGGTGATCACCTACGGCGTGAACTACGGACCTCAGCGGCGCCCGATCGGCGACGGGATCACCGAGGCCCCCGGGCTCGCGCAGCCGGTGCACTACTGGGTGCCCTCGATCGCCACCTCGGGGCTCACCTTCTACGACGGCGACGCCTTCCCCGCCTGGCGGGGGAGTGCCTTCGTGGGCGGACTCGCGGGCCAGCAGCTCGCGCGCGTCTCCTTCGGGACGGATGGGTCGACCTCGGCGGAGGTGCTCCTCGGCGAGTACGGACAGCGGATCCGTGACGTGCGCCAGGGGCCGGACGGGTACCTCTACCTCCTCACCGATATCGGTGGGGAACAGGCGCGACTGCTCCGGCTCGTCCCGGGCTCCTCCACGAAGTGACCCGACCGGACGTTCCGCGATGCAGAAGCCACGAGAAGAGGGGAGTGAAGGCGTGCCGCATTCGTACAAGACGCCGGTCCTGCTCGGGGTCGTCTCACCGATCCTCGTCCTCGACTGGTTGACCAAGCGATGGGCGCTGGACGCACTCCCGAACAACCCCCAGGAGCTCCTGGGCGGGCTCCTCCCCCTCACCCTCGCATTCAACCGCGGGGCGGCGTTCGGTCTCTCGATCGGAGACGACTCACGGTGGTTCTTCGTGCCGGTGACGATCCTCGCGCTCGGCCTGATCGTGGCGCTCTACCGTCAGGCGGAGTCCGACGATCTCCTCCGGCTCGGTGCCCTCGCCTTCGTGGCCGCCGGGGCGCTCGGGAATCTCTGGGATCGGGTCCGGTGGGATCGCGGGGTCGTGGATTTTCTCGGTCCGGTCGACCTCGGCTTCTGGGATTTTCCGATCTTCAATGTCGCCGACGTGGCGATCACCACCGGCGCGATGATGCTCGCCCTCTCCTTCTGGATCGAGGAACGGCAAGATCGCGAGACGGAGGGAGATCGCGAGCCGTCCTCTTCTGCGCGACCGGAGGGAGGCTCTCGTCGTGCGTCGGATCCCGGCGTCGACCCGTCATCGCTCCCGGGTCGTGCCTCCGAGTGAGTCCCGGCACGGCGCCCGAGCCGCGCTGGATCTTCTCCTCCCGATGACTGTCCCATGAGCCTCGACACGATCGTATTCGGAATCTCTCTCCGGGAGTGGCTTCTCGCTCTCGCCTGGGGCGCAGGCACCGTCTTCGCGGTTCGGCTCGTGCTGCGGATCGCGATCGGTCAGATCCGGCGTGTGGCCGAACGCACGCAGACCGACCTCGACGATCTCGTCCTCGAACTCCTCGAGAAGACCCGCTTCTTCTTCTATCTCCTCGTGGCGCTCTATGCGGGAGCTCAGGCGCTCGACCTTCCGGAGGGGATCGATGCCACGATGACCGCGGTGATCACCGCGGTCTTCTTCCTCCAGCTCGGGTTGTGGGGGATGGGGGTCATCAGCTACGGCGTCGCCCGCTACAAGCGGAGGACCCGGGATGACGATCCGGGGATGGCGACCGCGATCGGCGCGCTCGGCTTCGTGGCACACCTTGCCCTCTGGTCGGTGCTCCTCCTGACGACGCTCGCCACCTTCGAGGTGGATATCACCGCGATGGTCGCGTCTCTGGGGATCGGCGGGCTCGCTGTGGCGCTGGCTCTCCAGAATGTCTTCAGCGATCTCCTCGCGTCGCTCTCGATCATCTTCGACAAGCCCTTCGTGATCGGCGACTTCGTGGTGATTGGTGACTTCTCGGGCACGATCGAGAGTGTGGGACTCAAGACCACCCGGATACGCTCGCTGAGCGGCGAGCAACTCGTCTTCTCGAACTCCGATCTCCTCTCGAGCCGGATCCGCAACTTCAAGCGGATGGCGGAGCGACGGGTCGTCTTCCAGATCGGGGTGGAGTACGGGCTCCCGGCCGAGAAGCTCCGTCGCATCCCCGAGCTCGTGCGTGCCGCGGTCGAGGGGGAGGACAACGCCCGCTTCGCCCGCTGTCACTTCAAGGCCTTCGGCAACTTCTCGCTGGACTACGAGACGGTCTACTTCATGTCGGTGCCGGACTACGATGCGTACATGGATACGCAGCAGGCGATCAACTTCGGGGTGTACGAGAGCTTCGAGCGCGAGGGGATCCCCTTCGCCTTCCCGACACAGAGCATTCACCTCGTGGGTACGGCGCCGGGGGACGCGTCCTCCTGAATCCGCGCGGAGGGGTGATCCCGGGATCGTGACGCCGCGCACCGCGGAGTGTGTCGTGGGGCGGGTGGGTTACCCCTCGTCGCGGGGCTCCGACTCCCAGAATGTGTACTCGATGCGTCGTCCGCGCATCCGCGCGACCCGGAAGGCACCGCCGTTTTCGGGAATCCGGTCACCGATGCGCCCGACTCGACTGAGGCGACCGAAGAGGTAGCCTCCGAGGGTGTCGTACCGATCCACCGGGAGGTCGAGATGGAGGCGTTCGGCGGCTTCACGCAGCGGGACGCCGCCCCACACCCGCCAGCGCCCGTCTTCGAGCCGCTGGAAATCCTCCGGCTCGTCGCCCTCGTGCTCGTCCTGGATCTCTCCGATGATCTCCTCGATGAGATCCTCGAGCGTCACGAGTCCCGCCGTCCCTCCGAACTCGTCGAGGACGATCACCATCTTGTTGCGATGGGCGCGCATCTCCGGAATGAGATCCTCGACCGCCTTGGAAGCGGGGGCGAAGCTCGGAGTGCGGAGAATCCTGCGGATGTCCTTTTCCCCACCGCGGTCCGCGCGCCAGAGATCCCGCGCGAGGAGGATCCCCACGATCGCATCGAGGTTGCCGTCATAGACCGGCAGCCGGAGGTGTCCCTGATCCAGCATGAGATCCTTCGCCTCCTCCACCGTCGCGTCGACCGGGACCGCCGTCATGTCGGTGCGGGGCGTCATGACCTCTCCGATCGTCAGCTCATCCAGACGGATGACGTTGCTCACCACGCGCCATTCGTCCTCGTCGAGCGTACCCTCGCGACGTCCGATCTCGGCGAGGACCTCGATCTCGGCGCGGCTGACCGTCGGGCCGCGGGTGCTCGCGGCGAAGAAGCGCGAGATGCCGTTGAGCGGAAGGAGTACGGGCTTCATCGCCACGATCATCGCGCGCAACACATAGGCCGCCGGGACCGCGAGCTGCTGCCAGAAGGTCGCACCCAGCGTCTTCGGGATGATCTCGGTGAAGATCAGGATCGCGAGCGTCAGCCCGGCGCCGAAGACGCCTCCCCAGAGAGATCCGAAGACCTCGAGGGCGAGGCTCCCTCCGTAGTAGGCACCGAGGGTGTGGGCGATCGTGTTGAGCGTCAGGATCGCAGCGATCGGCTCGTCGATCTTGAGCTGCATCCGATGGAGCAGCTCACCGGCGCGCACCCCTTGGTCCCGGAGGACCCCGACGTAGCTGTGGCTCACACTCAGGAGGACCGCTTCCAGGATCGAGCAGAGGAAGGAGATCGAGAGGGAGAGCGCCAGAACCCATATCAGAGTGGTCATTCGGTCCGGAATCTCGGGGGTGTGTGCGGGGCCCGACAACCCCTCGCCGTCCCGAGCGTCGCAGGGTCGCTACGACGGATTACCTCATGCGGCCTCGCGATCCATCTCCACCGCGGTGTACTTCGCGCCGTGCGGGATAACGGGCCGGATGAACTCCCGACCGATCGCTTCGAGGCGGGAGAGCTCGAGATCGCTGAGCTGAGGGTAGCGCCCGGCCATGTAGTCGAGCGTGTCGCTCAGCCAGCTCATGCGGTCGTCGAGGTGCGCCTCGAGAACGTCGCAGCGGATCGTGTGACTCATCAACTCGTCGCGCGCCTTGGTAAAGAGGGTGGCGTCGTGACGTCCCATGCAGTGTCTCTCCCTTGTCGTGTATGAAGAATCTCGCAAGATCTTATTATACAACAACTTGCACGATATGTTAACCCCCTTCGTCCGACACGAAAACGGCCGGCGCACCCCGCAGGATGTGCCGGCCGCCCCGGACTCCACCCGCTACGTGCGGGGGATCCCGATGATCACATCGCGGGTCGAGAACGCGGCTGGATCCGGATCGACCAGAGCCCGGAATTGAAGTCGGTGAAGAAGAGATGGCCCTTGTGCGGCTGGGGTCCCCACGCCATCGGCGCATTGGCCACGTAGCCGTCGGGATCGTACGCCTTGAAGACCGCGACCTCGCGGCCCTGCGTGGCGAGGTTCCCCATCAGTTCGCCGCTCACATCCACCGCGCGCACGCCGCCTTCGTAGTACGCCACGTAGAGGATGTCATCCTCCACCCAGAGGTTGTGCGTGCCGAACTCGGAGACGTGGTAGCGCGCCACATCCTTCGGGTTCTCGGGATCGGTGAAGTCGATGATGTGGACGTAGCCGTCGGTCACCGAAGGGGTTCCCCCCTGCTGCGGGATCCGGGGCAGTCCGGCGCCGGACCAGGCGGCACCTCCACGCGCCATGATTTCGTCACCGAGGAAGAGATACACCTTGCCGGTCTCCTCCTGGTAGTAGGGGAAGGCGGCGTGGGTCGCTCCGACGGGGTAGGGGACATTCGTCACGAAGACGGGGTTGTCGATCGATCCTCCCCAGCGGCCGTTTCCGACATCGACCACCACCACGCCGTTGCCCCACTCCGAGGAGTAGGCGATCCCGTCGAAGACCCAGACATCGTGGATGCGCGAGTCGGGGTGGTTGTACTCGCTCACATAGCGGGGGTTGTAGATGTCGGTGACATCGAGGATCACGTACTTGTCGCCGCCCGAGAGGGCAAAGAGGTAGTCGTTCTGGGCGAACATGTTGTGCACACCCCCCGTCAGCCCGTCGTCGTAATTCGCTGCGATGCGGGGGTTGCGAGGATCGGCGAGGTCGAGGAGGACCACGCCGTTGCGGCGGTTCGACGCACCCTCGCGGGAGAGCGCCGCGTAGCGACCATCGGGGGAGACCTTGACGTCGTTGACGGTTCGGGCATCCACCTGGATCTCACCCACGAGCTGCATCGACGCGGGGTCGGTGACATCCCAGAAGCGCGCCCATCCGTCGCCGCCCCAGGTGCCGGTCACGGCGTAGTCCCGTCCGTCGACACCCTCGAAGACCCAGAGATCGGAGGTGTGGACATCGCTGACCGAGCCCTGTCCCATTACCTCGACTTCACGTACCGCTTCGCGCGGTCGGACGTCGATGCTCCTCCGGGCGACGAGGTTTCCGGCGGAGGCGACGACGGTGTACACGCCCGGCGTCTCTCCGACGAACCTGCCGTTGCGGACGAGTCCCGAGGCGCCGGGAGCGTGGATCGAGTCGTCGGGCACGAAGGTCGTCGTCCAGAGGACGCTGGCGTCGTTCACCGGGCCCGAGGGGCCGGTGAGGCGAGCCTCGAAGGTGAGGACGTCACCCTGTCGTGCCGTTGCGGCGCCCCCCGTGATCTCGATCGAGGTCGCGGGGAGCTCCGTCACGCGGTAGGTCAGCGAGCTCCGTGTGCCCTCCGCGTCGGCGTGGAGCGTCACGCTCCCCGGCGTGTGCGCGAGAAGCGTCCCGAAGGCGTCGACCGAGGCGACCGAGGGGTTCGTCGAACTCCACGCCACGACAGGATCGGGACGCTCCGAGCCGTCGGCATGGAATGCGGAGGCGGAGTGCCCGATCGACGTGCCGGCGTAGAGCGTCGCGGGTTCATCGGCCGAGATCTCCACGCGGGTCACCGGCGGCCAGCGGACCGAGATCGGGACACGAAGCTGGGCCGGCGTGCCCTCGTAGTCGGCGGGCGTGACGACGGAGATGATGAGGTTGGCGTTGCCGCCGCTCGTTCCGACGAGCATCCCGTCGTCGTAGTCGAGCCCGCCCTGGGTGAAGACGCGGAAGTCCACCCCCTCGACGACCGCACCGGTGGCGTCGCGTGCCACGATCGCGATCGGGGTGCGCTCTCCGACGGCCACTGAGGGCTCGGCGGGGTCGACGGTGATCGACGTCACGCGTGTGGCGGCATTCTGCGCTGCCAGAGGCATCCCGGCGCCGATCGCGAGAAGGGCGATGAGAAGAGTGTTTCGAAGGAGGGTCATCGGTCGTGTGCTCCGTCTTCGGAGAGGTCTGCGGCGTTCGCCGAAGCGATACGGCGTAAACGAGGGTGATGCGAGCCGGTCACGGCGTGTGGCGGCTCCTGAGGGGTCCCGATAGAGTATAGGGAGTGCATCCTCTTCATGCACGAACTTCACGAGCCCGACGGCTCCCGATCTTCAAGCGTACCATGCCGCGCTCTCTGTTTGCCTTCCGAATCCCGGATCTTGTCGCGCCGTTCCTCGGCCTCCTGGTCGTCGCCGCTCCCGTGGTGGGCCAGGAGACGCCCGATCACACCTATCATGTCTACGTGGGGGCAGAGTCGGCGGACCTCATCCACCGCGTGAGCTTCGGCCCGGCGGGAGCGGTCGTGGAACGGAGCATCCCGGTGGGCGAGATCCCGGTGGAGACCGAAGGCCCGCACGCGCTCACCACCTCCCGGGACGGTCGCTACCTCTACATGACGACGGGACATGGTGTGCCCGACGGCAAGCTCTGGAAGTTCCATGCCGGCCCCGACACCCTCGTCGGCGCGCCGACGCTCCTCGGATGGTTCCCGGCGACCGTCGACCTGACGCCGGACGGCCTCTACGCATTCGTGGCCAACTTCAACCTGCACGGAGAGATGGTGCCGAGCACCGTCTCGGTCGTCTACACACCCGAGATGATCGAGGTGGACCAGATCGAGACGTGTGTGATGCCGCACGGCTTGCGGATGGCGCCGGACGGGCTGCACCTCTACTCGAACTGCATGATGAACGATCTGACCGTCGAGATCGACACCCGAACGCTCGAAGTCACGCGGATGCTCTCGGTTCGGCCCGGGCATGAGGGGCCGCTGACGCTTCCCGGTGATCCGGCAGGGGGGGGAATGCATCCTCGCGGATCGGAGGCTGGTGGGATGGCGATGGGTGCGGACGGGATGGCTCATGGCGCGCTTCCGATGTCCAACGCCTGTTCGCCGACCTGGGTCGAACCCTCGGTGGATGGGTCCCGCCTCTACATCGCCTGCAACAAGGCGGATCAGATTCTCGAGGTCGACCGGGCTTCATTTGAAGTGCTGCGACGATTCGACGCGGGACGGGCTCCCTACAATCTCGAGGTCACTCCGGACGGACGTCTCCTGGTCGCCACACTCAAGGGGGGAGCCGCGGTCGAATTCTTCTCGCTCGAGGAGGGGAAGAGCCTCGCGGTGACCCCATCGACGACCACCGTCACGCACGGGTTGGTCGTCACACCGGATTCGCGCTACATCTTCGTGAGTGCCGAAGGCGTCGGGGCCGAACCCGGGAAGGTGGACATCTACGACCTGCGCTCCTTCGAACGCGTGGGGAGCGTGGAGGTCGGACAGCAGGCTGGCGGGATCACCTTCTGGAAGATGGAGCCGGCGGGCGGCGCCTGACGCGCGCGTAGCGGATCCCCGACGAGCCGCATACTGTGTTCACCGGAGGTCCGCACGGGCTCCGATCTACCGGAGACGGTCGCCTTCCCTCACGAGGCTCATGACTTCGACCGACACACCGAAATCCCCGGAGCCGGACTGGGCTCCGGTCTCCCTGGCCGACGCGGTCGTGGAGGAGGCCGATCGCGCGACGGTGCAGCGCGCCCTCGACGAGATCGTTCACACCTCGCTGCGCCCGGTGTCGGCGGGGCTCGGCCTCCTCTTCACCCTCCTCGTGGGTGCGCACGCCTCGGGGCTGGAGGGAGTCGCGCGCGACACGATGATGCCGACGGCGGGCTTCGTCGCGGTGGCGATCGGTCTGATCTGGTGGATGCTCACCCGCGACCGGCTTCCGATCGAGCGCGCGCACGCGGTCGCCGGCATCATCGGGCTCCTCGTCCTGGCGCACAGCCTCGTCCAGCTCCTCGTGCTGCCGGAGCCCGATCAGGCGAGCTTCCTCTTCCTCACCGTGCTCGGTGCCGGGATCCTCTTCCTCGATCTGCGGTGGTTTCTCGCGGTGACGACGGGGGCCTTCCTCGGGCTCTACGCCGTCCATGCGCGAACGCCGGAGGGCCAGGATCCGCAGGTGTGGATCAATGTCGGGATCGGACTCTTCGGTGTGTCGGTGCTCGCCGGATTCGTGCTCTATCTGCGCCGTCGGACCTTCGAGCGCGTCGAAGCCCTCCACCTTCAGGATCAGGCACGCCAACTCGAACTCGAGGGCGCGCTCGCCCGCACCGAAGAGGCGCGGCGGGGCGAGGCAGACGCTCGCCGCGAACTCGAGGGTGCGCTCCGGACGATTCGTGAGAGCGAAGAACGCTTCCGGCGCCTCGCCGACTCCGCCTTCGAAGGCGTGATCGTGAGTCGGCAGGGAATGATTCGCGACGCCAACGAGCGCGCGGCACAGATGTCGGGGTTGACTCTGGAGAGGCTGATCGGCCGCGACTTCGGCGTTCTCCTTCACGACGAGTGCCGGAACGCCACGCTCGGCGAGATCACGAGCCGCCTCGACGGGAGGTCCGAGGCGGTGGCGAATGACGCGCCCGCCGAATCGACCGGGGTGCGCGCCGACGGCACGACCTACCCCCTCGAGATCCGGGTGGGGCCCGCGATGATCGAGGGGGAACGCGTGGCGGTCATGGTGCTCCGGGACGCGACCCACCAGAAGCGCGCCGAACGCGTGCTCCGCGACGCGGCCGACTCCGCGCGTGAGAGCAATCGGGCGAAGAGCGCATTCCTCGCGAACATGAGCCACGAGCTGCGGACGCCCCTCAACGCCGTCATCGGGTTTTCGAACATCCTTCGCAAGAACAAGGACGGATCGTTCAGTGACCGCGACCTCGAGTACGTCGACCGGATCGTTTCGAACGGAAAGCATCTCCTCGCGCTGATCAACGACGTCCTCGATCTCTCCAAGATCGAGGCGGGGCGAATGGAGCTCGTGATCGAGACGGTGGATGTCGAGGAGCTCGCGCGCGATGTCTACCGCTCCTTCGACTTGCAGGCCAGACGCAAGGGGGTGGAGCTGCGTCTCGAAATCCCGAAGCGCGTGCATCCGATCGAGGGCGATGGACACCGCCTCAAGCAGGTGCTCTTCAATCTGGTCGGCAACGCCATGAAGTTCACCGACGAGGGGTCGATCACACTCCGTGTCACCCCGACCGAGGATGGGATCACGCCGCGTCGGCTCGAAGTGGTCGATTCGGGGATCGGGATCCCTGAATCGCGGATTCGGGAGATCTTCGATCCCTTTCAACAGGTCGACGCCACCACGACCCGGAAGTACGGGGGGACGGGTCTCGGTCTTGCCATCTCGCGGCACCTCTGCGCGATGATGGGCTTCTCGCTCGACGCGACGAGTGTCGTCGGAGAGGGTTCGACCTTCAGGATCGACTTCCGTCCCGCGGTGCCTCCGGTGGTCGAGGCGCCCCCCCCGGAAGCGCCGGTCGAGACCGAAGCCTGAGGCCGAGCGACCCTGCCCGTTGCGCCTTGATTTCCGGGGCGGAGACCGTGAAGCTATTGGGCTTTCCACGCCTTTCATCACCCTCCTGCAGCCGCCCTCGCCTTGGACTCCGCTTCCTCCGCCCCTCGCACGCCCGTGACGCGCTGGATCGGTGGATTCGGTCGGGGCGTCGAGCTGGTGCTCGATCACGCGGGCGCGCTGGGGATGCTCGTGGTCCGGGTCATCATGTCGATCGTCCGCTGGCGCTTCTCGGTCCGCGACTTCCTGCGACAGATCTGGATCATGGGGATCGAGAGCCTCCCGATCGTCTTCGTGACCGGGGCGCTCGCCGGGATCGTCACGAGCCAGCAGGGCGGCTACCAGATGCAGAGTTCGATGCCCGCCTACATCTTGGGCTCGCTCGTGGTTCAGACGGTGGTTCTCGAGATGGGTCCGGTGCTCACCGCGATCGTTCTGGTCGGGCGCGTGGGCGCACGTATCACGGCCGAACTCGGCACCATGAAGGTCTCCGAGCAGATCGATGCGTACCATTCGCTCGGGCGCGATCCGATCTGCATCCTCGCCACCCCCCGCGTCCTCGCCGGACTCGTGACGATGCCGATCCTCGTCGGGTTCGCCAATATCGTCGGGATCCTTGCAGGGATGATCGCGGCCCGTCTCGACTCGGGTCTCGGATTCGAGGCGTTCCTCTACGGAGGCAGGCTTTTCTGGCACAACTGGGACCTCTTCTACTCCCTCACGAAGGCGGTGGTCTTCGGAACGGCGATTCCCCTCATCTCGGTGCACATGGGGCTCCGAACCCGGGGGGGAGCCGAGGGGGTTGGTCGCACCACGACCGATGCCGTCATGTTCATGCTGATGACGATATTGATCCTCGACGCACTCTTCCCACCCCTCCTCCTCAACTGACGTGGCGATGATCGAGTACCGCGACGTCTGGAAGGCGTTTGATCACCCGGTGCTCTCCGGAGTGAGTCTCACCGTGCATGAGGGGGAGATGTTCGCGCTCTTCGGACCCTCGGGTACCGGAAAGAGCGTGCTCCTCAAGACGACGATCGATCTCATCACCCCCGATCGCGGGGATGTCCTGATCGAGGGCACGTCGGTGTACGCGAGTCGCCAGGCCCTGGCGGAGGCGCGGGAGAAGGTCGGATACGTCTTCCAGCACGCGGCCCTCTTCGATTCGCTCAACGTCTACGACAATGTCAGCCTGGGGATCCCCGAGAAGACGGTGAATGCCGATCGTCGCGAGGTGACGGCCCGAAAGGTCTGGCGCGCGCTCGAACTCGTGAACCTCGATCCGAAGATCGTACTCTCCAAGCTCCCCTCGGAGCTCTCCGGAGGGATGCGCAAGCGGGTGGGGATTGCCCGCGCGATCGTGGGCCGTCCGCGGATCCTCCTCTGGGACGAGCCCACCACCGGCCTCGACCCGGTCAATACCGCTGCCGTGGAGCTCCTCATCGTTCGGCTCTCCGGCGAACTCGACGTCACCTCGCTCGTCGTCACGCATGACATCGAGGGGGGACTCGACATCTGTGACCGGGTCGCGATGCTCGACTCGGGCCGACTTCGTTTCTGTGGCAGCCCCGAGGCGTTTCGGGGCAGCAGCGATACGCTTGTTCAAGCCTTCGTCGACCGCGCCGCAGCAGAGCGAGCGCTCGATCTCTCCGACGCCCCATCATGACTGACTTCTCACCGAACACCACCACCGACGCCGAGATCCAGGCCAATATCCCTCGCAGCACGGGCACGAGGTATGTGCGGCTCGGGCTCTTCGTGATCCTCGGGGTGATCTCCTTCTTCACGGTCCTCTTCCTCCTGACCGATCCGGCGACCTTCCGTGGGCGCTACCGCCTCGTCACGACGCTCTCCGACGCGGGGGGTGTGCGCAGCGGTGATCCGATCCAGATGCGCGGCGTCAATGTCGGCCGGGTGAGCGGATTCGCGATGACCCAGGATGGGCGTGTGGATATCCGCCTCGAGGTCGACGACGAGTGGCGCGTACCGGAGGGATCCACGGTGACACTCGCCGAAGCGGGGATCTTCGGGGGGCGCACCGTGAAGATCGTGCCGGGTGAGGGGGATGCGTGGCTCGAACCGTGGGACACGATCCCGGGAGACGATGGTGGCATCGGGATGCTCGAGAGTGCCGAAGCGCTCGCGGGAGACGCGACGGTGGTGCTCGAGCGGATCCAGACGCTCCTCGATGACGAGACCGTCAGTTCGCTCCAGGGGAGCGTCCGGGAGTTCGAGGGACTCGGCCGCGAGCTCCGCGAGATCGTGGCCGGGCAGCGGGACGAGATCGAGCGTCTCACGACGTCCCTCGCGACGGCGGCCGAAGGGTTGGAGTCGATGCGCGAGGCCGGTCCCGAGATCACGGCGACCGCGAGCGAGGCCCGCGCGCTCGTCTCCGAACTGAGAGAGACGACAACCCAACTCGACGGCGCGCTCCGGAGCCTCGACACCGTGCTCGGCCGGATGGCCCGCGGTGAAGGCACGCTCGGGCGCCTCTCCGAGGATCCTGCGCTCTACGACAACCTGATCACGCTCACCGCCGGCCTCGACAGTCTCATAACCGAATTCCGCGCCGATCCGGGACGCTTCGTCCGGCTCTCGATCTTCTGAGCGCCCGCGCCGTTGTGACACACACCACGACTACCACGCCGGTGCGATGCTGAACCCCCAGTGCCACCCCTTCTCGGGGCGCTGGAAGGGGAAGGCGTAGTAGCTCTCGAGAACGAGGACGCCGAGGATGTTCGTGCGGGCACTCACCCCCGTGCTGACGATCGGCGTGCGCTCCCCGCTGTCGCGCGAGAGGCTCAGGTCCACATCGTCGAGCGAGTCGTAGGCGACGCCGGCGTCGACGAAGGCGTTGAGCTCGGTCGGGAGGAAGGGGAAGTTGATCAATCCGTAGTCCTCGAATCCGAGGAAGGGGATCCTCGTTTCGAGGTTCACCACGGCGATCTTCTGCCCGAAGAGACGGTCGAATGCGGGGCAGGCGGAGCCGTCGTCGCCGAAGCCGGCCCCGGGACCGGCGGTGACGCACTCCTCCCCGCTGAACGAATCGGCCGAGTACCCGCGGATCAGCGTCTCGAATCCGAGGAAGAGCGGCTGGACCGAGGAGATCGATCCGAAGAGGCTTTCTCCGTCATCCTCGTTGAGGCTCCCGTACCGCCCGAAGTGGAGGGCGCGGACCGCGATCGTCAATTCACGGGCCGGAGCGAAGTACCGTCGCCAGTCCGCGATCGCGGTCGTGAAGGTCTCGTCGATGAACGACTGTTCGATCTCGAGGCGGAACCTCCCGCCGCGGATCGGGCCGACGAACCCCCCGATCGAGGTGTCGCCGACATAGGCCACCGAGAGCTGCCCGAGGTTGATCGCATCCGGCTCGAGGTCGGGACGGTCGCGGCGCTCGAAGTCCACGACCCGACCTGACGGGTCGAGAAGAAATCGATCCTCCTCGATATCGAAGCTGATCCGGTTCATCCCCGCGCCGATCTCGAAGCGGCGCGTCTCCGAGAGGGGGAATGCGAACTGGGTGCCGACGGTGCTCGAGAAGATCGTCCAGCGCTGCTGCGTGAAGACGTCCGATCCCTCGAAGGTATCGAAGCCGTTCAGGAAGAAGACGCTCGGGATGCGCGATCCCCCGACCTGCCAGTTCCACCGATCGCTCAGATCGCCGTAGACGATCTGCCCCCCGATGTCCTGGACGCGGCCCTGCGCCTGAACCGCGACACCGAGCACATTGTTGCCCAGCATGTCCGAGAAGAAGGCGGACGCCCCCCCGCTGATGACATTCCCGAATCGGTCGCCGATCCCGATGCCCAGCGACGGCTGGCCGACGAAGTCGAGGGAGAGGTTCGAGGAGTACTCGCGCGCGTCGTTCGCGACATAGGTGCCCTCGGGTACCAGACCGGTGTTCGCGTCGGCGAGGTAGGTGTCGACCCGGTTCAGCCGGCTCACCTCGAAGGGTGGAAGCGTGCGTCCGACAGAGACAGAGGCGGGAGCTTCGGCGACCGTCGTGACGATCGCCGACCCCGGTGCGTCGGGAGGGAGGGTGTGGATCTCGTATCCGAACTCGTCGAAGATCGAGACGGCGATGTCGCCGGAGCGACTCGCGACGGAGAGGGCGGGGGACATCGAGGTGATCCCGCTGATCCCCGTCGCCACGCGCGTGAGCCGCCGGACCGCCCGAGTCTCCACCTCGATCGAGTAGACGTCGGAGAAGCCGTCCGCGTCGGAGAGGAAGAGGATTCGCCCTCCGTCCGGGGTGTACTGCGGGTTCGAGTGCCGAACATCTCCGAAGATCTCGAAAACGGTGACCGCTCGGGTCGCGACATCGATCGTCGCGAGCTGGAAGGACCCGAATTCGAGGGTTTCGAAGTTGGTACGCGGACCCCGGTCGGTGCTGAAGGCGATCGTCCGGCCATCGGGGGACCACGTCGGATGCATGTCGGCGTACCGGTCATCGGTCAGCTGCTGCATCTGACCGGTCTGGAGATCGAAGAGGTAGAGATCGCTGATCCCCCCCACGAGTCCCGTGAAGACGAGGTTACGGCCGTCGGGTGACCACGACACATTGTTGATCGCGCCGATCCCGGGAAGATCAATCCGTCGATCGAGGTCCCCATCCTCCGTCGTCACGATATTGATCTGGTTGTCCCCCTCGGCGAAGGTCACGTAGGCGAAACGCTCTCCGTCGGGAGACCACGCACCCGCGGCGTCGATGAAACGGATCGCGTCGGCGTGAGGATCCTGGATCGATTTCGTGAGTCGCCGGATCGTCTCGCCGGTGCGCGCGTCGGCGAGGTAGAGCTCGAAGGAGAACATGTCCTTCTCCGAGATGTACGCGAGCCGCGTTCCATCCGGGGAGAGCGAGGGCGCGACGTTCTGCCGCCCCGCATTGTCGGAGGTGAGAAGCTGCGTGCCCCCGATGTCGTCGGGACCGTCGCGACCCCGCATGAGAGGCCCGTACGACTCGGCCACCGAGCGACGCCACCGGGCGGAGAGTGTGTCGGTGTCGATCCCGAGGACCTGCGCGATCGCGGGCTGGAACCCGACCTGAAGCGATCGTCGGTATACGGCGAAG
>JAVVEY010000149.1:0-5614 GCA_032250675.1 Longimicrobiales bacterium
CGCGGCGGCGAACGGGATGGAAGACCGGGTGCGCTTCGCAAGGGGACGGGTCCCGGGCGTCGCACTCGACGGCACCTTCGACGTGATCATCTTCGAGGACTTCCCCGGACTCCTCCTCGACACCCCGACGTGGCAGCTCCTGCGCGAGCTCGAGAGGTACGCCGCGCCCGGGGCGCGCTTCCTTCCGGAGGGGGGCCGGATCTCCTGCGTTCCGGTGGAGTCGCCCGAGCTGGGCGAGCGGCTCGTCCCCCGGCTCGAAGAGCTCCGCGAGTTCCACCTCGAGCCCTCCCTCCTGCGGCAGTTCCTGGCGAACGAGGCCCTCCGGACCGAAGTCGCCCCCCGATTCCATCTGGGGGAGCCGGCGGCCGGCCCGCTCTTCCCGCTCTTTCCGCCCCCCGCCCCCGACCGGGTCGGGGTGAGAGACCGCCGCATCCTCGAGCGCGACGCCACCGTCCATGCCCTCGTGGCCTGGTTCGACCTCCGGCTGGGTGCCGGTCGCCTCGTCTCGAACGGCCCGGAGGGGGAATCCCAGCCGTGGGGGCAGTACGCATTTCCGGTCCATCCTTCCCTGGCGGTCCCGGCCGGGGTTCCCCTCGAGGTGACGCTCGAACCGGACGAGGTGGAGGACGGGCTTCCGGGGCACTGGCGCTGGAGCGTGCGGGCGGGGGGAGAGGCGCGGCATGGGCATGGGCTCGCCGCCCAGCCGGTCGGCCCTCCAGACCTCGAGGTGGACGGCGGCGTAGGCGGGGTGAACGGCATCAGCGACCGATGAACGGCAGCGCAGAGGCGTCGATTGAATTGCTTTCGGGTGCTTCCGGGGTCATCTTTCCTCCATGGCCACCACGGATCAGGACCGGACCACTCGGGAGACGACGACCGACCGCAGGGAGTTTCTGCGTCGGATCGCGCTGACGTCGGTCTATGCCGCCCCGGTCATCCGCGCGCTCTCCGCACCCCCGTTCCTGACGGCGCAGCAGGGGGGCGGGATCGGCACTACCTCCGCCAAGGGTGGCGGCAACGACGGGGGTGCGATGGGGATGGACATGAACACGACCACGAACACCTTCGGCTCCTCCTTTCCGGCCCCCTGGCAGTAGTCGCGGGGGAAGCGGTCACCCCCCCCGTTGACGCTGTTTCGCACCGAGACTATCTTAGCAAGCTCTGCCCGAAATGGCCTCTGGCCGGCTCGGAATTGCTGATCCTCTCGAGTGGCGAAGCATGCCGACGATCAACCAGCTCGTACGGAACGGCCGGAAGACGATTGCGAAGAAGAACAAGTCTCCGGCGCTCCAGAAATCCCCGCAGAAGCGGGGCGTATGCACGCGTGTCTACACGACGACACCGAAGAAGCCGAACTCGGCGCTCCGGAAGGTCGCGCGGGTACGTCTCACCAACGGCTACGAGGTCACCTCGTACATCGGCGGTGAGGGACACAATCTGCAGGAGCACTCGATCGTGCTGATCCGCGGAGGCCGTGTGAAGGACCTTCCCGGTGTGCGCTATCACGTGGTGCGGGGAACGCTCGATACCTCGGGTGTCTCCGATCGTCGCCAGGGCCGTTCGAAGTACGGCGCCAAGAAGCCGAAGGAGTAGAGGGGATTCATGAGTCGCAGATCGAGGGCCGACCGCCGCATCATCGCAAACGATCCGAGGCACGATTCGCTCGTGATCACGAAGTTCGTCAACGCGCTCATGCGCGACGGCAAGCGCTCGCTCGCCGAGAAGATCTTCTACGACGCGCTCGATATCGTCGAGGAGAAGTCGGGCCAGCCCGGTGACCAGATCTTCGACCAGGCGCTCAACAATGTGAAGCCGGCGCTCGAGGTGAAGAGCCGGCGTGTGGGAGGCGCGACCTACCAGGTGCCGATCGAGGTTCGCCCCGAACGGCGCCAGGCGCTCGCGATCAAGTGGCTCGTCGGCTTCGCGCGGGGACGCTCGGAGAAGACGATGGCCGACCGACTCGCCCAGGAGTTGATGGCGGCGAGCCGGGGTGAGGGAAATACGGTGAAGAAGAAGGACGACACGCACCGCATGGCGGAAGCGAACAAGGCCTTCGCGCACTACCGCTGGTAGGCCGAAACTCCCTTGTAGTCCTGCAGGACCCGCGCCCGCCAGGGCGCAACGACAGACGGTGGACACGCGATGGCCTGCGGGCCCTCTCCGGTACCGGGAAGCGCGGAACTCCTGCGCGGCTCGCTCTCGGGGGCGGGTCGGCGACAGGGCGCGACCGCGCTTCTTTTTTTTGTGAAGTGAACTGACTCGAGAGTGACTCGAAATGCCTAGAAAGACGCCGCTGGACAAGCTCCGAAACATCGGCATCATGGCGCACATCGACGCCGGAAAGACGACCACGACGGAGCGCATCCTCTTCTATACGGGGCGCCTCCATCGGATGGGCGAAGTCCACGATGGCGCGGCTACGATGGACTGGATGGAGCAGGAGCAGGAGCGCGGCATCACGATCACCTCGGCGGCGACCACGGCATTCTGGACGCGCAACGAGGTCGAGCACCGCATCAACATCATCGACACCCCCGGACATGTGGACTTCACCGCCGAGGTCGAGCGGTCCCTCCGTGTGCTGGACGGGGCGGTTGCGGTGTTCTGCGCGGTCGGCGGAGTCGAGCCCCAGTCCGAGACGGTCTGGCGCCAGGCGGACCGCTACAAGGTTCCGCGGATCGCCTTCGTCAACAAGATGGATCGGATCGGCGCCGACTTCGAGAATGTCGTCGAGATGATGCGCGACCGGCTCGGCGCCAACGCCCATCCGATCCAGTACCCGGTGGGGGCGGGGGAGACGCTGACCGGGATCGTCGACCTCGTCGAGATGAAGGCCATCATCTACGAAGACGAACTCGGCTCGCAGTTCAGCGAGCAGGAGATCCCCTCCGACCTCCAGGCGCGCTGTCAGGAGTTGCGTGCGGAGCTGATCGAGGCCTCGGTCGAGCACGACGAGACGCTCATGGAGAAGTACCTCGAGGGCGAGGAGCTCTCGATCGACGAGGTGCGCGTCGCGGTCCGGGCGGCCACCCTTTCGGGGAAGATGTTCCCCGTCTTCTGCGGCTCCGCCTTCAAGAACAAGGGCGTGCAGCGGCTCCTCGACGGGGTCATCGACTACCTCCCCTCGCCGATCGACATCCCGGCGATCGAGGGACACCTCCCGCAGAACGACGAGTCGAAGGCGCTTCGCAAGGCCGCGGACGACGAGCCCTTCGCCGCGCTCGCTTTCAAGATCATGACCGACCCGTACGTCGGGAAGCTCACCTTCTTCCGGGTCTACTCGGGCACCCTTCCGGCCGGGTCGTACGTGCTGAACGCCACGCAGGACAAGCGTGAGCGGGTCGGACGGATCCTGCAGATGCACGCGAACAAGCGCGACGAGCTCGACGAGGTCTACGCGGGCGATATCGCGGCGGGAATCGGGCTGAAGAACGTCAAGACGGGCGACACCCTCACCGCCGAGGATTCACCCATCATCCTCGAGGCGATGGAGTTCCCCGAGCCGGTGATCGCGGTTGCGGTCGAGCCGAAGACGAAGGCCGATCAGGACAAGCTCGGCCAGGGGTTGTCGAAGCTGGCCGACGAGGACCCCACCTTCAAGGTGCGGACCGATGACGAGACGGGGCAGACGATCATCTCCGGGATGGGCGAGCTGCACCTCGAGATCATCGTCGATCGGCTCAAGCGCGAGTTCAACGTCGAGGCCAACATCGGGCGCCCGCAGGTGGCGTACCGCGAGACGATCCGGCAGCCGGCCGACGGGGTGGTGGGGAAGTTCGTCCGCCAGTCCGGGGGTCGGGGTCAGTACGGTCACGTCGTGATCAACATCGAGCCCGCCGAGACGGGAGCGGGGCTGGTCTTCGAGGACAAGATCGTGGGGGGCTCGATCCCCCGGGAGTACATCCGACCGGTCGAGGACGGGATCCGCGAGGCGATGGAGAACGGCGTCCTCGCCGGATACCCGCTCATCGATATCCGGGTGGAACTCGTGGACGGTTCGTACCACGACGTCGACTCGAACGAGATGGCGTTCAAGATTGCCGGCTCGATGGCGCTCAAGGAGGGTGTGCGCCGCGCGAAGCCGGTGCTCCTCGAGCCCGTCATGGACGTCGAGGTCGTGACGCCCGCTGACTACATGGGCGACATCATCGGTGACCTCTCCGCGCGGCGGGGCCGCGTGGGCGGAATGACCGAGCGGGCAGGCGCGCGCGTCATCGGCGCGAGTGTTCCCCTCGGCGAGATGTTCGGCTACTCGACCAACCTGCGCTCGATGAGCCAGGGGCGGGCGGTCTACACGATGCAGTTTGCGCAGTACGAAGAGGTTCCGAAGAGCAAGGCCGAGGAGATCATGGCCTCTGCGGGCAAGGACGACTAGTCAACTCTCAGCATCCACCAGAACGAGCAGCACGAGGCACGACGAATGGGCAAGGCGAAATTCGAGCGTACGAAGCCACATGTGAATGTCGGAACGATCGGTCATGTGGACCACGGGAAGACGACGCTGACGGCTGCGATCACGCTGATCCAGGCAGCGAAGGGACTCGGCGAGAAGGTGGACTTCGCCAACATCGACAAGGCGCCGGAGGAGCGGGAGCGCGGAATCACGATCGCGACGGCTCATGTGGAGTACGAGACGGAGAACCGTCACTACGCGCACGTGGACTGCCCGGGTCACGCCGACTACGTGAAGAACATGATCACGGGGGCGGCGCAGATGGACGGCGCGATCCTCGTGGTGAGCGCGGCGGACGGCCCGATGCCGCAGACGCGCGAGCACATCCTCCTCGCCCGTCAGGTGAATGTGCCGTACATCGTGGTCTTCATGAACAAGTGCGACATGGTGGACGACGAGGAGCTTCTGGAGCTCGTGGAGCTGGAGGTTCGTGAGCTTCTGAGCGAGTACGGCTTCCCGGGCGACGACATCCCGGTGATCCAGGGCTCGGCGCTGAAGGCGCTGGAGAGCACGGATCCGGATGACGAGTGGGGGCAGAAGATCAGCGAGTTGATGAATGCGATCGACAGCTACATCCCGGAGCCGGAGCGCGCGATCGACAAGCCGTTTCTGATGCCTGTGGAGGATGTCTTCTCGATCACGGGTCGCGGGACGGTGGCGACGGGCCGGATCGAGAGCGGGATCATCAAGGTGGGTGAGGAGATCGAGCTTGTCGGGATGGAGAACGACAAGAAGTCGACGGTGACGGGTGTGGAGATGTTCCGGAAGCTTCTCGACGAGGGACGTGCGGGCGACAATGTGGGGCTTCTGCTTCGGGGGATCGGGAAGGAAGAGATCCAGCGGGGCCAGGTGCTGTGCAAGCCGGGCACGATCACGCCGCACACGAAGTTCAAGGCGGAGGTCTACGTGCTGACGAAGGAGGAGGGGGGCCGTCACACGCCCTTCTTCAACAACTATCGTCCGCAGTTCTACTTCCGGACGACGGATGTGACCGGTGCGTGCCAGCTTCCGGAGAGTGTGGAGATGGTGATGCCGGGGGACAATGTGCAGATGGAGGTCGAGCTGATCACGCCGATCGCCATGGACAAGGAGTTGCGCTTCGCGATTCGTGAGGGCGGCCGCACCGTCGGTGCCGGCGTCGTCACCGAGATCATCGAGTAG
>JAVVEY010000020.1:0-31371 GCA_032250675.1 Longimicrobiales bacterium
CGGGACGCAGTACGCTTCCTTCGAGTTCGGAGATGGTACCTTCGCAACCGAGATCGCCTCCGCTCGAACCTTCGGGTTCGAAGCCGAGGCCGTCGCGCTCCGGTCGGAGAATCGGGCGCTGGGGAGCACCCTCGAGAATACGATCGTCCTGGGTGAGGACGGAGTACTGAATCCGGAAGGGCTCCGGTACCCGGACGAGTTCGTCCGCCACAAGATCGGCGACATCGTGGGCGATCTCGCGCTCGTGGGTGCCCGGATCCGCGGTCATGTGCTCGCGGAACGGCCGAGTCATGAGGGAAATGTTGCTCTCGCTCGAGAGCTGGCGAAGCGCACCGCGGTCGAGGAAGGGCCGGTCGTCGATGCCGCACGGATCATGGCGCACCTCCCGCACCGGTACCCGATGCTTCTCGTGGACCGGATCATCGAGTTCGAGAGAGAAAAACGCATCGTCGGGCTCAAGAATGTGACGATCAACGAGCCCTTCTTTCAGGGGCATTACCCGGGACATCCGATCATGCCGGGTGTGCTGATCATCGAGGCGATGGCGCAGGTGGGCGGACTCCTCCTCATGGACGCCGTCGAGAACCCGGAAGAGAAGGTTGTCTACTTCATGTCGCTCGACAATGTGAAGTGGAGGCGCCCGGTGATTCCCGGCGATCAGATCCTCTTCGAGGTCGAACTCGTGAGATTCCGTCGGGGTGTGTGCCGGATGCGGGGGGTCGGTCGCGTCGACGGGGAGGTGGCCGCGGAGGCCGAGCTGATGGCTCGCGTGATGGATCGGTGATCCGCGGCGCGACCTCGACGACGGTGCACCCGGAAGTTCACCCGACCGCGATCGTGGACGACGGGGCGGAGGTCGGCCCGGGTGTGGTGATCGGACCGTGGTCGATCGTGGGTCCGGAGGTCCGGATCGGCGCCGGAACGGTGATCGGGCCCCACGTGCTGATCGAGCAGCGGACGACCCTCGGGGAGAGGTGCAGGATCTCGAAGGGTGCGGTACTCGGTACCGATCCTCAGGATCTGAAGTTTGGCGGCGAAGAGACGTGGCTGCATCTCGGATCGGATACCGTCATCCGGGAGTTCGCGACGCTCAACCGGGGTACGGCCGCCACCGGAAGGACACGGGTGGGGAGTGACTGCGTGATCATGGCGTACGCTCACGTCGCGCACGACTGCGAGATCGGGGATCATGTGATCGTCTCGAACGCGGTGAATATGGCGGGGCATGTCGAGATCGCCGATTGGGCGATCGTCGGGGGTGTGACCCCGATCCACCAATTCGTCCGGATCGGAACCCACGCCTTCGTTGGTGGCGGTTCGCGAATCCCCCAGGACGTTCCCCCCTTCTGCCGCGTCGCGGGCAACCCGCCCAAGCTGTACGGCCTCAACTCGGTCGGGTTGGAGCGCCGCGGGTTCACGGAGGAGGTTCGCCGGGCGCTCAAGGAGGCCTACCGGATCGTGCTCCTCCGGGGTCTGACGGTCCGTCGGGGGATCGAGGCGGCCCGCAGCGCGGTGCCCGGGACGCCCGAGGTCGAACACTTCCTCGACTTCATCGCCTCGTCCGAGCGGGGCATCACCCGGTGAAGCCGATCGCCTTCGGTGTCGTCGGCACGGGGGCGCTGGGGTTCCACCATGCCCGGATCCTTGACGATCTCCCAGGGACCGACCTCGTCGGCTTCTTCGATATCTCCGCGGAGTGTCGCCTCCGTGTCGCGAAGGAGTTGAGGATCCATGCGTACGCGACGCTCGAGGAACTTCTCGACGAGGTCGACGCCCTCGTGATCGCGGTCCCCACCTCGGCACATGAGGAGGTCGCGCTGGCGGCAGCGGAGCGGGGGATCGATCTCCTCATCGAGAAACCTCTCGCCCCCACGGTCGAGGCAGCGGACCGCATCCTCGATGCCGTCGAGAGGGCGGGCGTGACCCTCCAGGTGGGGCATGTGGAGCGCTTCAACTCCGCGATCCGCGCGGCCGAGGAGTGGCTCGACAACCCCCTCTTCATCGAATCGCAGCGTATCGCTCCCTTCACGCCCCGCGGGACCGATGTCGCGGTGGTCCTCGATCTCATGATCCACGATGTCGACCTGATACAGTCACTCGTTTCCTCACTCGCGGTGGATGTCGCCGCGACGGGGATTCCGGTGCTGACCTCCACGATCGATATCGCCAACGCGAGGGTCGCGTTCGCGAATGGGGCCGTCGCGAATCTCACCGCGAGTCGCGTCTCGCTCGGGCGGGTACGCAAGCTCCGCATCTTTCAGCCGAGTGGGTATCTCTCACTCGACCTGGCGGCAGGACGGGGTGAGTTTCTTCGTCTACGGAAGGAACTCCCCGCATTCGCGAGTGGCGGGGGAGGAGAGATCGGCGTGGAACCCCGGGCGCTCGAAGATGTGGTCGATCGCATCGTCCTCGAGGGCGACCGGGCCGAGCCGTTGCGGATCGAGCTCGAGAGTTTCAGGGATGCCGTGCTCGGCCTGCACCCGCCGGCCGTGCCGGGGGTGCAGGGGCGCGACGCCCTGGCACTGACCCAGATCATCGAAGACCGGATTCATCGCCATGTCGCTGATACGCGTCCGACGTAAACGAAAGAGGGAGTGGATCGACGTGAAGCGGGGCAAGCCTCCCTTCAAACTCCTCCTCCTCCTGGCCGTGGTGGTCGCGGTCATCTGGTACCTGGGACGGATCTGAGTGCGTCGATGCAGATGACTCCGGCACCGCCCGGGCTGTCCGTGCGCGCTGCGGATCCGACGACGTGAGCGATTCGGTCCCGTGCACCTGAGCGAGCGCCCGCCCCGGATCCTGATTCTCGCCGGCGAGGTGTCGGGCGATGATCACGGCGCGCGCGTGGTGGACGCGACGCGCGCGATCCGTCCCGAGATCGAGTGGGTGGGGACGGGGGGAGCCCGGCTGGCGGCGGCCGGGGTCGAGATCTGGGCCGGGCTCGATCGGCTTGCGGTGATGGGCTTCGCGGAGGTCGTCCGGGACCTCGGGTTCTTTCGCGCGCTGGAGCGGCGTGTCGTCGCCGCGCTCGATGCACGATGCGTCGACCTCGTCCTCCTCGTGGACTACCCCGGCTTCAACCTGCGGATCGCGCGTCGTGCCCGGGAGCGAGGCATCCCCGTCCTCTATTACATCGCGCCGCAGGTGTGGGCGTGGAAGCCACACCGCGCCCGACGTCTCGCCCGGGACGCCGATCGGATCGCGGTGATCCTTCCCTTCGAAGCACCGATCTTCGAGGCGGAGGGCGGCGATGTGGAATTCGTGGGACATCCCCTCGTGGAGGCACCCCGGCGAGGGGGCGTCGCTGGGCTGCCGTCCGATGCCTCCGGGCCCGCCGGGAGCGTCTCCACGCCGCTGCGCGCCGACCTCGGCGTGGGGGAGGAGACACCGCTCCTCGCTCTTCTCCCCGGATCGAGGGTACACGAGGTGGAGCGTCACCTCCCTCCCTTCGTGGAGGCCGCCCGTCGCGCGGTGCGCTCCCATCCCGGGCTCGTCCCGGTGATCGGCGTGGCACCCGGGATCGAGACCGGACGATTCGCCGGGACGGGGCTGCGCACCACGCCGAGAGTGCGTGAACTGCTCGACACGGCGCGTGCGGCGCTCGTGAAGTCGGGGACCTCGACCCTCGAAGCGACGATCGCGGGCGTTCCGCTCGTGACGGCGTGGCGGAGTTCGCCCCTCACCTGGTGGCTCGCTCGCCGACTCGTCCGGGTCGAGCATGTCGCGCTTCCCAACCTCATCCTCGACCGTCGAGTGGTGCCTGAACTCCTCCAGTCGGAGGTGACGGGAGAGCGCCTCGCGGCGGCGCTCGATCCACTCCTGAGCGGAGGGCGCGAGCGAGAGGCGATCGTGGGGGGTCTTGCCGAAGTGCGCGCGAAGCTCGGGGGCCCCGGAGCCGCGCGACGCGTCGCCACGATCGCGCTGGAGCTCCTGGAGAAGGTGGAACTCCGGGGGAGGAGAGGGGAGCGATGAACGAACTCATCTTCCGAGGGGTGGGTGTGCTCGGGGGCGGAGTCGTGCGTGCGCTCCACGCCACCTGCCGGATTACGGTGGAGGGCGACGCGCATTGGCAAAGCCTCGCTGAGGCCGGCCGCGGATGGATATGGTGTCTCTGGCACGGCACGATGCTGACGCCGATCTGGCGACATCGCGACGAGGGCGCGGTGGCGCTCGTGAGCGAGCACCGTGACGGCGAGTACCTCGCCCGCATCCTCGAGGAGCTGGGAGTCGTCACGGTCCGTGGCTCGTCGACCCGGGGAGGGAGCCGGGGCGTGCGGGCGCTTCTGCGCGCGGCGCAGGACGGTCGGGTGCTCGCCGTGACCCCCGATGGCCCCCGGGGCCCGCGCGAGCGACTCAAGCCCGGCGCCCTCTTCGTGGCGATGCGAACGGGACTCCCTCTCGTCCCGATCGGGGTGGGTGTCTCCCGCGCGTGGCGGACCGATTCGTGGGATCGCTTCACCGTGCCGCAGCCCGGCGCCCGGATCCACATCCGCTACGGCAGGCCGATCGACCCAGGCTCCATCCCCGGGGGTGCGGAGGGTCGGGCGAACGAGGAGGTCCAGGCCGCGCTCGACGCCGTGACGCGGGCGGCGCGAGGGGAGGTGGAAGAGCGATGACCGACGTGACGACGTGGGTGGAGCGCCTCTGGGATGGCGACCCGAGGGGCGGACGAGGCGTCGTCTCGGTCGTGCTGCTTCCCCTCTCGGCGATCTTCAGGATCGGTGTGGCGCTCCGCACCTTCCTCTTCGACACGAGGCTGCTCCGGAGCCACCCTCCTCCGATCCCCGTCGTGAGTGTGGGGAACCTCACGGTAGGGGGTACGGGCAAGACCCCCGTGGCGGCCTGGCTGGCCGGTGCCTGCCTGTCGCGGGGTGTGCGCCCGGCGGTCGTGCTCCGGGGGTATGGAGGCGACGAGGTGGTGCTGCACGAGCGTTGGACGCCGGGGGCTCACGTCGTCGCCGATGCGGATCGGAGGTCCGCACTCCTCCGCGCAGTGGAGGCGGGGGCGGCGGTTGCCATCCTCGACGACGGATTCCAGCATCGCCGCCTCGAACGCCACCTCGATCTCGTCCTGATCGCCGCGGAAGATCCCTTCCCCGGCCGTCTCCTCCCCGCGGGACGTCGTCGTGAGCCGGTGTCCGCGCTCGGTCGCGCCGACCTCGTGATCATCACACGGAAGTCGACCCCGGTCGGGCGGTCCGAGGCCCTCGAGGGTGAGATCCACGCCTCCTTCCCCGAACTCGACGTGGCGCGGATTCACCTCCGCCCGTACCGCATGCGAACCCTCGCAGACTGGATGGCGGGGGTCACCGGCATGCGCGAGGCGGAGGGACCCTTCCGGGTCGCTGCGGGGGTAGCTCGTCCCGAGACCGTGGCCGCCGGTGTGCGTGCGCTCGGCCACGATGTCGTGTCCACGATCGGCTTCCCCGATCACCATCGATACACGCGCGGTGAGATCCACCGACTGCGTGAGGGGACGTACCCCCTCGTCGTCACGGAGAAGGATGCGGTGAAGATCGCGCGATTCGCCCCCGATGCTCGCGACATCCGGGTGCTCGAACAGGAGGTCGTCGTGGAGGCGGGAGCCGGAATGCTGGAGAGCGTCGTGGACACCCTCGTCGGAGAGGCGTCGTGAAGGAGGCGAGCCGGACGTCGGTCGCGGTGGAGGTGGAGGTCGACGTCGTCGTGATCGGGAGCGGGATCGCGGGGCTCACCTTCGCCCTGCGGGCTGCGGAGTTCGCGTCGGTCCTCCTCATCACCAAGAAGAATCGCGCGGCCTCGAACACGAACTACGCCCGGGGCGGGATCGCCGCCGTGATGAGTGGGCGGGATGAAGCGGCGATGCACGCCAGCGACACCTTCCTCGCGGGCGCCGGCCTCTGTCACCGCCGCGTGGTGGATCTCGTGGTCCGGGAGGGGCCGGAACGGGTTCGTGACCTGATCGCGTGGGGGACGCGCTTCGATCGTGACGACGATGCGTCGCTCTCGCTCGGGCGTGAGGGCGGTCACTCGCAGCGCCGTATCGTGCACGCCGGGGATCGGACCGGACGGGCGATCGAGTCCGCACTCCTTCGGGCCGCCGAAGGGTCCGAGCGCCTTCATATCGTCGAGGACCTCCTCGCCATCGATCTGCGGGTAGAGCGACGCGCGGGGCACCACCCCCGCTGCTCCGGCGTGGTGGCGCTCGACGCACTCGGGCGACGTGTGGAGATCGACGCAGGCGCGACCTTCCTCGCCACCGGTGGATTCGGGCAGATCTACCGGAACACGACGAACCCCGCGATCGCGACGGGCGACGGCGTCGCGATGGCGTATCGCGCCGGAGCCGAGGTGATGAATCTCGAATTCGTCCAGTTTCATCCGACCGCGCTCTTCCCGACCGGAGATCCGGCCTTCCTCATCTCGGAGGCGGTGCGCGGGGAGGGAGCGGTCCTCCGGACGCTCGACGGGGACGAAGTGATGCGGGGCCTCCACCCCGCGGGCTCGCTCGCTCCGCGGGATCATGTCGCCCGCGGCATCGACGGGGTGCTCCGTGAGGGTGGCGGCACGCATGTGATGCTCGACTGCAGCCCGATCTCCGAAGCGCTCTTCGCGCGCACCTTCCCGGCCGCCTTCAAGCGGTGCCGAGACGAGGGGATCGATCCCTTCTCCGGGGGGATCCCCGTGGTCCCCGCTGCGCACTATGCGTGCGGTGGGGTCGCGACCGATGTGGATGGGCGCAGCTCACTCCCCGGGTTGTTCGCGGCCGGTGAGGTCGCATGCACGGGGCTCCACGGGGCGAACCGCCTCGCGTCGAACTCGCTGCTCGAAGCGGTCGTGGTGAGCTCGCGCTCGGCACGGGTCCTCCGCGCGGATCGGCGCGCGTGGGATCGCGGCGGCCGCCTCCCGGATCCCACGATCTGGGCGGGGAGCTGGGATCGCGACGAATCCGACCTCACACTCCGCGAGGAGGTTCGAGATCTGATGTGGAGAGATGCGGGAATTCTCCGTCGCCGCGAAGGACTCGAGGCGGCGGCCGCGCAGCTCGCGAGGCTCGAGGCGCATGCGGGAGACACCCCCTCCGCCGTGGAGACCCGGAATCTGATCACGGTGGCGTGCCTGGTGGTTGCCTCCGCCCTGCAACGGAAGGAATCACGCGGCCTGCATCATCTCGAAGGGTATCCCTGGCGGGACAATGAGAGGGGATTGAGGGACACGCGACTGATCTGGAGTGAGGCGGGACCTCTGCCGGTACGAGATCCGGGATGAAGATCGTCTGTGTGGTGGTCGGGGGGGTGAAGGGTCCCGTGGCCCCCGCCGTCGAGGAGTTCACGATCCGCGCAGATCGGTACTTCCGGATCGAGTGGATCGAGGTGGGCGCCGGGGTCGGGAGGGACGCGTCTCCCTCCGAGGTCAGGAGGGCCGAGGGTGATCGGATTCTGGCCCGGATCCCGGAGGGCGCCACCCTCGCCGCGCTGACGCGCGAAGGGAAGGGGATGACGTCACGGGGGCTGGCGCGCTGGCTGGACCGCGCCGCGCTCGATGGGCGCGATCTCGCCTTTGCGATCGGGGGAGCCTTCGGCCTGGACGCGAAGGTCCTCGCGCGCGCGCGCCGGCGTCTCTCCCTCTCCCCCATGACGCTTCCGCACGAGATCGCGAGGTTGGTGTGGGCAGAACAGCTCTACCGGGCGGGGACGATCCTCCGGAACGAGCCTTATCACAAGGGATCCTGACCGCATGAATGCCGAAATTCTGATCGATCGACCGGAGGGCAACGACCTCGCGGCCGGAGTCGTGGCGGGGAGCCCTGAAGCCCTCCGGTATTTCGCCCACGACTGGCGGGATCTTGCGGGATACCGCGCGCGCGCCGGTGCGATCGATCCGGATGACACCGGGTGGCTGGAGGCGGTCCGCGCTCACGGCGAGGTCGCGGAGCGGAGGAAGGAAGAGCTCGCGCGCCGCGGAGGATTCGTCGTCACGACCGGGCAGCAGCCCGGGCTCTTCTCGGGACCGCTCTTCACGATCTACAAGGCACTCACGGCGGTTCGCCTCGCCGAGGAGCTGGAGGCCGAACTCGAGCGTCCCGTGGTTCCTCTCTTCTGGATCGCCGGCGAGGATCACGACTGGGAGGAGGCGCACCATACCCATCTCGTCGGCGTGGACAACGAGCTCCACCGGGTGGAGGTCGCGGAGGTCGAGGGGGCGGGACGGGACGCGCTCTGGCGCGTCGAACTCGGCACCGCGGGGCTGAATGCGGTGGCCCGGCTGCGCGAGATCCTCCCTCCCACCGACTTCTCCGAGTCGCTCTTCGCGACCCTCGAAGAGGCCTACGGAGAGGGCGCCACGCTCCCCTCGGGGTTCGAGCGATGCATGGCGGAATATCTCGCGCCCCGGGGGGTTCTCTTCGTGTCGGCTCACGATCCCGCGCTCAAGGCGCGCTCGCGCGGCATCCTGCGCCGTGCGGTGGAGGAAGCGGAGGCGCACGAAACCGCGCTCTCCGCGCGGGCACGGGAGCTCGACGGAGAGGGGCTCCCGGTGCAGGTGCCGATCCTCGAGGGCGGGCTCAACCTCTTCGTCGATGGGTCGTCGGGACGGGAACGGGTCTACCGCGACGGAACGGGCTTCGCGCTCCGGCACTCCGGGAGACGATTCACGCGCGAGGCGCTCCTCACGCTCCTCGACGACGAGCCCGATCGGGTCACACCGAATGTGCTTCTGCGCCCGGTGGTCGAGAGCGCCGTCTTTCCGACGGTGGCGTATGTAGCGGGTCCCGGAGAGCTGGCGTACTGGGGGGAGCTCGCGCCGCTCTTCGACGCCCTCGATGTGCCGATGCCCGTCGTGCACCCACGACTCGGAGGGACGGTCATCGAGGGGAAGGTTCGCAAGGTGCTCGACAAGTTCGGGGTCACCCTCGACCAACTCGCGCTTCCGGCACATGAGCTGGCCTCTGAGCTCGCCCGCGACGAGATGCCGGACGAGGTGCGGGCGGTTCTCGGGCGCATCCGCGGAGCGATCGGGCAGGGGTCGTCCGAGCTGACGGAGGCGGTCCGGGCGCTCGATCCCACCCTCAAGGGGCCGATCGGATCCGCCCGGGGGGCTGCCTTCGAGGCCTTTGCCGAGGCGGAGAAGAAGATCCTCCAGGCGGTCAAGCGGGAACAGGAGATCGCCCTGCAGCAGATCGGCAAGGCGCGCCTCCACCTCCGCCCCGACGGACGACCGCAGGAACGCGTGCTCAACGTGAGCTACTATCTGGCGCGTTTCGGTCCGTCCTTCCTGGATGCGGTGTACGATGCGATGCCGAATGCGTTGCCCTCGGCGATGACCCGAACCTAGCTTCTCACGATGATGCTCTTCCTCATCATCCTCCTCGTCCTCCTGATCCCGCTCACCGCGATCGTCCTCGACTCGCGCCTGGGGCAGGCGCTCGCGGCGCGTCTCGAACGGGGCGAGGGTCCGGGAGGGGCGCCCGAGGTCACGCAGGATCGGATCGCCTGGCTCGAAGGCGAGGTCGAACGGCTCGGCGAGGAGATCGAGCGGCTCCACGAGGAGAGCCGCTTCGTCCAGGAACTCCTCGCCGACCGGCCGGATCGGCCGGCTCTCCCGGAGGCAGACGATTCCCGCTGAGGGCCACGCGCCCCGGATGACGACGCGCGACTCGCCCCCTCCGACCCCGGGGCGCAGACGAGGAGCGGCGTGGTGGGTCGGGATGGGGATCCTCTTCAGCCGGCTCTCGGGTCTCGTGCGCGACGCGGCGCTCGCCTACTACCTCGGATCGACACGGGTGGCCGAGGTGATCGCGGCCGGACTCCGGACGCCGAACATCATTCAGAACCTCCTCGGCGAGGGCACGCTCTCCGCCTCCTTCATCCCGATATACGCGCGGATGCTCGAGGACGGACGTGAGGAAGAGGCCGGACGGTTCGCAGGTGCGGTGCTCGGGATCATCGCCACACTCGCCTTCGCGATCGCCGCTCTCGGCATCGTCTGCGCACCGCTCATCGCCGCCCTCTTCGTGGAGTGGGATCCCGCGAGCCGTGCTCTCCTCACGCGCGTCCTCCGGATCTTCTTCCCCATGACGGCGACACTCGTCCTCTCGGCGTGGGCGCTCGGGATCCTCAACAGCCACCGGCGCTTCTTCCTGGCGTATGTGGCCCCGGTGCTCTGGAATCTCACGATCATCATCGCCCTCGTGGTGGCGGGCCGGGCATTCGTCAGTGGACGGATCGATCCGGACGCGGTGGCGATCGCCTTCGCCTGGGGTGGGCTCGTCGGTGCGGCACTTCAGCTGCTCGTGCAGCTTCCCACGGTGACACGCCTCCTTCGGGGATTTCGGCTCTCTCTCGGACGTGGTGTGACGGGGGTCCGGGAGGCGATCCGGAGCTTCGGGCCGGTGGTGGCGGCGCGTGGTGTGGTCAATCTCTCCGCGTGGGTCGATCTCCTCCTGGCGGCCCTCCTCGTGCAGGGGGCGGTGATTCACCTCACACGGGCCCAGACGCTCTACGTCCTCCCGATTTCGCTCTTCGGGATGGCGATCGCGGCGTCGGAGCTCCCTGAACTCGCCAGGAGCTCGAGCGTCGAGCCCGGGGCGCTCGCCCCGCGGGTGCGCGGGGCACTGCGGCGGGCACGCTTCCTCCTGATCCCCTCGGCGGTGGCCTACCTCGTCTTCGGCGACGTCCTCGTCGCCGCGCTCCTCCAGCGCGGGGACTTCGGCACCTCCGACACCACGGTGGTCGGGTACGTCCTCGCCGCGTATGCACTCGGACTCCCGGCATCCGGGAGCTCCCGGACGCTGTCGAGCGCCTTCTACGCGCTCGACGATACCCGGACTCCCGCCCGCGTCGCCACCCTCCGTGTCGGGGTCTCGCTCGCCCTCGGGGCGTCCCTGATGTTTCCCTTCGACCGGATCCGGGTGGGTGCATTCGGAGTCGGGGCCGCGGGGCTCGCGCTCGGGAGTGCAGTGGCGGCCTGGCTCGAGTACGGACTCCTCCGCCGTGCCCTCCGGGAGCGGATCGGAGGGCACGCTCCCGGTCTCGGGGGACTCCTCCGTGTCGTCGTGGCGTCGAGCGCCGGAGCAGGGGTGGCGGTGGGCGTGAGGATCGGGCTGGCTGCCGCGGAGGTCGGGAGCGTCACCCTCGCGGTCGGAACGGCGGGAGCCTTCGGGGTGGTATACCTCCTCGCCGCGGCGCTCCTGGGCGAGGGGATTCCCCTGCGGCCCGGGCGCGCCTGAGTCCCCCACCTGCCTGCCGCCAACCGTGAGCCTCGACGAGAAGCTGTCTCGCCTGCCGCGCCGGCCCGGCGTCTACCTCATGAAAGGTGAGGAGGGCGAGATCCTCTACGTCGGCAAGGCGAAGGATCTGCGCGCGCGGGTGCGAAGCTACTTCCGCGGCGAGGCCGGGCACTCGATCAAGACGCGCGAGCTTGTGCGTCGGATCGACGATATCGAGACGCTCGTGGTGGGGTCCGAGGCCGAGGCGCTCATCCTCGAGGCGAATCTGATCAAGGAGCATCGCCCCCGCTTCAACATTCATCTTCGAGACGACAAGCGATATCCCTGGATCAAGGTGACGATCGGCGAGCCCTTCCCCCGCGTCTTCGTGACGCGTACCGTGCGCGATGACGGATCGCGTTACTTCGGTCCGTACACCGGCGTGGGTCCGATGCGCGTCGCCCTCGACGTGATCAAGCGCCTCTACACGGTGCGCTCGTGTCGGTATCGCCTTCCCCGCGAGGCGCCGGATCGACCCTGCCTCGACTACCAGATCGGCCGGTGCCGGGCGCCGTGTGTGGGGTATCAGACCGAGGCGGAGTACGGGGAGATGATCAACGAGATCGTCAGGATTCTCGAAGGGGACACGGCCGAGATGCGCGCGCTGGCGGAGTCCCGCATGGCGACCGCGGCGGAGGCGCTCAACTTCGAGGAAGCGGCGCGGTACCGAGACATGATCGAAGGGCTCGACACCCTGGCACGGCACCAGCGCGTACAGCGTGTCAAAGGTGGAGATCTCGATGTCATCGGGGTCGCACGCGATGGCGAGATCGCCACGGGCGTCGTCCTCCGCGTACGCCGGGGTACCCTCCTCGGACGCGAGATCCTCCGATTCGATCAGGCGGGGGCCGCAGAGGAGAGCGATCTCCTCGCCTCGGTACTCACCCGCCACTATCTGGGGCGGGGAGGGATCGCCGCGATCGATCCTCCGGCCGAGATTCTGATCCCGGGGGAGTGGGAGGATCGTGAAGTCTTCGAGGGCGTCGTCTCCGAACGGACCGGACGGCGCATCGGGGTGCGGCGTCCGCAGCGGGGGGAGAAGGCGCGCCTGCTCGAGCTCGCCGCCACGAATGCGCGGCACGCCCTCGAAGACCGGTCGACGGATGGGGTCGCACACAGTCACGATCGCGCCGATGAGGTACTCTTCGATCTGCAGGAACGCCTCGGGTTGAAGGTCGTGCCGCGTCTCATGGTGTGCTTCGACATCTCACATCACCAGGGTACCGACACCGTGGCGAGCGCGGTGGTCTTCCGAAACGCCGAGCCGGACCGAAAGGAGTACCGACATATGAAGATTCGTGGCCGCTGGGGGAACGATGATCCTGCCTCGATGCGTGAGGCGGTGAAACGCTGGTTCGCCCGTCGCGTCGATGAGGGAGCACCCCTTCCGGAGCTCTGCGTGGTCGACGGGGGTCGCGCCCAGCTCGGCGTCGCGATCGACGCCCTCCGGGAGCTCGACCTCGGGGATGTACACATCGTCGCGCTCGCCAAGCGCGAAGAGGAAGTCCATCTGCCCGGGCGTCGCGAACCGGTGCGGATCGAGCGCCGGGAGCGCGCGCTTCATCTCCTCCAGCGGATCCGCGACGAGGCGCATCGCTTCGCGGTGAGTTACAACCGCAAGCTCCGCCGGCACCGTACATTACGCAGTGATCTGGGGGAGATCCCCGGGGTCGGCCCACGCCGGCAGCAGGCGCTCCTCTCGCGCTTCGGATCGGTGCGGGGCGTGCGCGGAGCGACCGAAGAGGAGATCGCGCGCGTACCGGGGTTCAGTCGCCTTCTCGCGGCCCGAATTCGGACATGGCTGGGAGATCACGCATGACGGTTCGTACCCGCTTCGCGCCCAGTCCGACGGGTCGCCTGCACCTCGGTAATGTCCGCACGGCAATCTTCAACTGGCTCTTCGCCCGTCACCACGGGGGAGCCTTCATTCTCCGGATCGAGGACACCGATCTCGAGCGGAATCTCCCGGGCGCCGAGGCGGGACTCATCGAAGACCTCCGGTGGCTCGGACTCGAGTGGGAGGAGGGCCCCGATGTTGGAGGCCCATTCGGCCCGTACCGTCAGAGCGAACGGGGAGAGATCCATTCGGCGCATGCCCGCCGCCTCCTCGACCGCGGACGGGCCTACCCCTGCTTCTGTACCGGGGAGGAATCGATGGGGGAGGATCGCCGCTACACCGGCGCCTGCCGCGACCTCGATCGTGCGACCACTCGGGCGCGGGTGGATCGCGGTGAGCCTCATCTCCTCCGCCTCATGACTCCGAGGGAGGGTGTAATTGAGGTAAAGGATGAGGTCAGAGGGACAATCACCTTTCCCGCCAAGGATATAGATGATTTCGTCATCCTTCGTGCGGATGGACGAGCCACCTACAACTTCGGGGTCGTCGTCGATGACATGCTGATGAAGATCAGTCATGTGATCCGGGGCGCCGGACACCTCTCGAACACTCCCAAGCAGGTATTGATCTGGGGTGCGTTCGAAGCGCCGTTGCCGTGCTTCGCCCACCTCCCCGATGTGCTCGCGCCGGATGGAGGGAAGCTCTCCAAGCGCTCCGGGGCGGCAGCGGTTGCGGAGTTGCGGGCGGAGGGAGCACTTCCGCAGGCGATCGTGAACTACCTCTCGCTCCTGGGGTGGTCGCACCCGGAGGAGCGGGAAATCCTCTCCGTCGATGAACTCGCCGATGCGGTGGACCTCGACCGCGTGGGCGCGGCCGACACCGCCTTCGATCCCGAGAAGATGCGATGGGTCGGGCAGCAGCAGATGGGCGCGCTCCCGGACCCCGTCTACTTCGAGAAGGCCCGGCACGAACTCCAGCGGATGGGGATGGCGGGCGACCTCGTCGATCCTCTTGCCGAGCTCCTCCGGAGTCGTCTCGCCACCTTCGGGGAGATCGCGGGTCACCTCGCCTTCGTGAAGCGTTCCGATGAGGAATTGCGCGACGCACTCGCTCGCGGCCTCGCGGACGAGAAGATCACGGCAGACCCCGGGCCGCTCTTCGCCGCCACCGCTTCGCACCTCCGGGATGCGCCGGAGTGGGGCCCGGAGGCGGTCCGAGCGGCGATCGGCGGGGCGGGGCACGACCTCGGGATTCGCGGACGCGAGGTGTATATCCCCCTCCGCCTGGCGTGGACGGGCGAGACACACGGTCCGGATCTTGCGGTGCTCGTCTCTGCCCTCGGTCGGAGCGAAGCACTTCGTCGACTCGGTGCCCACGACGGGTAACGGTGTCGAGGGAGTGAGGGGTCGCATTGACCCCGGGGCCGGGGCGGACGTATCTTCGCGTCTCCCCGGATTCTGAATCACTCTGGAGGTTGATCCACATGAAGCTCCGAAATGGGCTCCTCGTCGCAACGCTCGCGGTTCTCGCCGGTGGCTGCGCGTCCGGTACGCCCGCACCCCGTCCGGCCTCTCCGGACGAACTCACACCCGTGTCTGATCGAGCAGACGCGGGAGAACGACCACGGGAAGACGAGTTCACGCGCGCGGCCCAGGACTACCTCGACGACGGCTTTGCGCAAGAGGCCCTCGGTCAGACGGCGGCAGCCGACGCGGCTCTTCAGAATGCGGTCGGGCAGGCGCAGCGGGCCGTGGAGACCGATCCCACGAATCCGCGGGCCCACCTCCTCCTCGGGGAAGCGCTCATCAGCCGCGGGGAGTACCAGGCGGGTGCGGAGGCATACCGTCGCGCGCTCGAGCTCCGCCCGGCCTATTTCGAGGAGACCCGGGCCCAGCGCGAGGAGGCGTGGGTCGATCTTTACAACGAAGGCGTGCCGCTCCTCAATGCCGGCGACTTCGGCCAGGCGATCGCGGTTTTCTCCGCGGCGGACGCCATCTACGAGGAGCGCCCCGAGATCAAGATCATCCTCGGACAGCTCCTCGTGCAGGAGGGCGAGTACGAGCGCGCGGTCGAGGTCCTCCGTGAGGCGGAGGAGGTGATCGCGGGGCCTCGCATCGAGGAGGTCGATTCTGCGACCGCCGCGGCATGGATCGAGCAGTCCGAGGACATCGATCCGGCGCTGGCACAGTCCTTCCTCATGCTGGACCGCCCGGCGGACGCGGTCCCCGTGCTCGAGTCGCTGCGTCAGACCTATCCGGATCAGATCTCGTACGTCCGTACCCTTGCGCAGGCGTACCAGGATCTGGGACGGACGGACGAGGCCCGTGCGCTCTACAATGAACTCGCCGAACGGAACGATCTCAGTCCCGGGGATTACATGAGCCTCGGGATCGGGCTCTACCAGATGGAGGAGTATCTGGAAGCCTCGGTGCCCTTCATCAAGGCTGCAGAGGTGGCACCGTATGACCGTGACGCGCTCGAGCTCGGTGTGAATTCGCTGCAGCTCACCTACCTGGGGAATGACTCGCTCACGGCGAGCCCCGAAGAGATCGCGGCATGGGTCGACATGGCGGATCGCTGGATCGAGCTCGATCCGAACAACCCGCAGGCCTACACGGCCCTCGCGCAGGGTCTCGCCCGCCAGGGCGACGAGTCACGGACGCCCGCGCTTCTGAACACGGCCCAGGGGCTCGATGTGCACGTCCGGAATCTCCAGATGATGCGGATCAATGGGGGCGCGAATGTGGTGGGTGCCGTCTCGCGCGCCTCCGATGATGCCCCCGACACCGTGGAAATCGTCTTCACCTTCTACGATCTGTCGGGCAACGCGCTCGGTACCGAGGTGGCCACGGTGCAGCTCCCGGCCGGTGTCGGGAACTCGACCGGATTGAATATCACCTACCAGGGTGGCGCGGTCGAAGGGTACGGATACGAAGTCAGGAACTGACCTCGGGTTCGACGGACGACCCAGGGGCGACGCCCTCGGGATGAATGCGCATGCGGGCGGAGATCATGCCGTGGTCTCCGCCCGCATCTCGTTTCGGGGCGGGGCGCGAGGCGCGGGCGCGATCGCTTGACCGGTGTGCCCGTCACGGTAGATTCACCCTCTACGCGGACGTAGCTCAGTTGGTAGAGCATCAGCTTCCCAAGCTGAGGGTCGCCGGTTCGAGCCCGGTCGTCCGCTTGATCGCGAAAGACGAAGCGCCGCAAGGGTTCAGGCCCCTGCGGCGCTTTGCTTTTGACTGAAGATGTCCAGGTGTGGCAACGGCATCCCTCTTTCAGAAGGGTGTTTCGACACCCTTCTGGCGGTCACCTCGCAGATCCTCGTCGGCAACCCACCCCGCGAGGCCTGATGGCGCGCGCACCCAGGCGAATCCGGCGGTTCGTCCCAGGAGCGCGACCTCGGCGTCCGACTCGGCCCGTACCCGGGGTGGCGCGTCTCCGAGGGGACGTGAACGGAGTTCGGCGCCGGCGCGCATCGTGACCCGGCTGAGTGGCGCATCCACCGCTTCGGTCAGGCGCGCCGCGATGTATCCGACCTGGCCGTCGGGGGCCTCCACCCGGTACCACCTTCCCGATCCCCCGATCACCCGGAGCGGTGTGGAGGTGGAGAGGACGGCGCGTTCCTCCGAGCGCGTGGAGGGCCCCGCACGGAGCCGGATTCCGTCGCTCTCGGTCCGCACCCACCGCCCCCACATCTCCGGGTTGACCTCGAGCGCTGCAAGGCGGCGAGGATTCGGCCGAAGGTAGGGATCCGGGTCGGAGGGCCCCCGTGCGTAGACCCCGAAGTGGAGGTGGGGCGGAGTGGTGCGGGCGTTGCCCGTGTTCCCGACAAAACCGAGGGTGTCGCCGACCTCGACGCGATCGCCGTTCGATACCGTCTGCGAATCGAGGTGTGCGTAGTAGAGGCTTCGACGGATCTTCTCGTCACCGAGCCAGACGACCTTGCCGCCGAGATTCGTCACCTCGACGCGACGCACGCGCCCCGCGATCGATGCCACGACGGGGGTGCCCCTGCGGGCGAAGATGTCGACGCCGTGGTGCTCGCGCCTCCCGCCGTCACGCGGTGCCCCGAAGGCACTCTGGATCGCGCGCATCCCGTGGCCTGCCACGGGGAAGGCGAGCGCGGGGTTTTCTCCGAGCGTGAGCCTGTACGCACCGCTGTGCAGGAGTTCGGGCTGGATGCGGACGATGAAGACTCCGTCGCGTCGAACCTCGTACCGGAGCCCTCCACCGGGGAGGGTGTCCGCCTCCACCGGTCGCGGAGGGTGGGTGGAGTCTTCGGCGACCCGGAGGAGATCCACGAAGACGCGTCCGGGCTCTTCGGGATCGATCTCGATCGTCACCGTGATGTGTCGACCGCGGGACGCCGGAAAACGGTATCCGATCGCGGTGGGATCGTCGGCCGAAAACCATCCCTCATCGAGGATGGGGAGGTCGACATCGACCGGATTGCGGATCGCCTTCGCCGCTTCGGTGATCCATGCCTGGGAGAGCGCAGTGCCGGCGAGTCCCGCGGCGTGCAGTCCTGCCAGATACTGCTCGTGTGGTGTGTCCCCCCGGTACTCGTCTCGCACCACCTCGATCGTCTCGCACCCGGTCGTGCCGAGCAGCCCGACGAGGGCGACGAGCAGTGTCTTGTGCTGCACCTCTTGGCCTCCGCGTCTCTCTCCTTGGTTTTTCCCTCTCCCCAATACGGCTCCCCCCGGGCCACGGTTCCCGGGGGTGTCTGCTACAGCCTCCTCCCCCGATCCTCTATCTTGTACACCCGTGGCACCGGGTCCCCCGATCCGAGACGTCACCGTACCCCCAGCTTCGTCCGAGCCATGGTCCGCATCGCATCGATCGACAACGACAGCACCGCCGAGGAGCTCGAACTCGAGATCGGCACACGGATTATCCGCATCAATGGCGCGCGCGTGCGGGACACCATCGACCTCACCTTCCTCCTCGCCGACGAGGAGCTCGAGATCGAGACCCGCACACCCGGGGGCGAAGCCATCATCTACGAGATCGAGAAGGACGCGCACGACGACCTGGGTATCGTACCGGCCCCGGACGCGATCCGCGAGTGCGCGAACAAATGTGTCTTCTGCTTCATCGACGGCAACCCGCAGGAGGTTCGTACCTCGTTGTGGCTCCGTGACGACGACTTCCGCCTCTCCTTCACCTACGGCTCGTATGTGACCTTGACGAATCTGGGCCCGAAGGGGTTCCAGCGACTCATCGATCAGCGTCTCTCGCCGCTCTATGTCAGCGTCCACACGACCGACCCGGAACTCCGGGTGCGCATGCTCCAGAATGAACGGGCGGGGCTCATCGTGGAGCAGCTTCGGCACCTGGCGGAGGCCGGCCTCGAGGTGCACACCCAGGTGGTGCTCTGCCCGGAGTGGAACGACGGTGTCCACCTCGATCGCACGATCGAAGACCTCTGGGAGATCGGCCCGGCGATCCGGTCTCTCTCGGTCGTCCCGGTGGGGCTCACGAAGTTCAATGTGAACCGGCCGGTTCGCCCCCTCGAACCGCATGAGGCCCTCGCGGCGATCGAGCGCGTCGACCGTGCGCGTGAGCGTGCGCGTCGGGAACGGGGTGACGCCTGGGCGTACGTGGGGGACGAGACCTTCCTGATCGCCGGTCGGGGGCTCCCGGACGATGCCTACTACGGAGACGATGCGCTCCTCGAGAATGGTGTCGGGGCGGTTGCCCACTTCCTGAGACGACTCGACGAAGGGCTCGACAGCGTGCCGGACCTCCCGGGGTGCCGCATCCGGATTGTCACGGGACGATCGATGGCGCCCTTCTTCGAAGCCCGGGTGGATGCGCTCTCCGATGCGACGTCTGCGGAGGTCCGGGTCGAATCGATCCGGAACGACTTCTACGGGGAGATCGTCACCACCGCGGGACTCCTCGCGGGACGGGACATCATGGCGCACCTCCTCCCGGATACGCGCCCCGGTGACCTGATCCTCCTCCCGGGTGAGGCGTTGAATGACGACGATCTCTTCATCGATTCGCTCCCCCTCGATGAGTTCGAGAAGCAACTCGCGCCGGCGCGAATCGGGATCGGGCACCTGATCGGGGACGCGCTTCGGGCGGTCGCCGTCGGGGAGATCGCGTGAGCCTTCCGGTGGTTGCGGTCGTCGGTCGGCCCAATGTGGGGAAATCCACCCTCTTCAACCGGATCCTCGGGCGCCGGCTCGCCATCGTCGACGACCGTCCCGGGGTCACGCGTGACCGGAACTTCGCCCGCGCGGAGTGGGCCGGGAGGAGATTCTTCCTCGTCGACACGGGAGGGATCATAGAGAAGTCCGACCAGCCGCTCGACGGGCAGGTCCGGGAGCAGGCGATGGTCGCGATCGGGGAGGCGGATCTCCTCCTCCTGGTCGTCGATGCCCGGGAGGGGCTTCACCCGATCGACGAGAAGGTGGCCGATATTCTCCGCAAGACACGGAAGCCGGTGATCGTGGCCGTCAACAAGGAGGACAATCTGCCGCGGACGCAGGGTGTTCACGAGTTCTGGGGACTCGGACTCGGAGATCCCGTCCCGGTGAGCTCGGTTTCGGGGAAGGGGTCGGGGGATCTGCTCGACCACGTCATCGCGCTGCTTCCTCCCGAGTCCGAGACGGACGACGACCCCACCCGTCTGCGGGTCGCCGTGATCGGCAAGCCCAACGTCGGGAAGTCGAGCATCGTGAACCGGCTCTTCGGGGAGGAGCGCTCGGTGGTGAGTGAGATCTCGGGCACGACACGCGATCCCGTCGACTCCCAGCTGAGCTACCACGACCACACCCTCGTCTTCGTCGACACCGCCGGACTCCGCCGCCAGTCACGGATCCGGGACAGCATCGAGTACTACTCCTCGCTCCGCACCGAGCGGGTGGTCCTCGATGCGGATGTCTGCCTCGTCGTGATCGATGCGTCCGAAGGTGAGCTGCACCACCAGGACGTCCGGATCATCGAGCGGGCGTGGGAGGCCGGGGCGGGGGTGGGGGTGCTCGTGAACAAGTGGGATCTGGTCGAGAAGGAGACGCAGACGGCGGCCGAATTCCTCAAGACGGCGGTACAGCGCTATCCCTTCCTCCGCTGGGTGCCCTTCCTCTTCGTCTCGGCGGAAACGGGACAGCGCCTGCGCAAGGCGCTCGACATGACGCTGGAGATCGCGGAGACACGCCGCCGGCGGATCCCGACGCCCACAGTCAACGATGTGCTTCAGCGCCTCATTCACCGCCAGCCCCCTCCCGTCGCGAGTGGACGGGAGGTGCGATTCAAGTATGCCACGCAGGTGGCGGACTCCCCCCCCACCTTCGTTCTCTTCGTCAACTTCCCCAAGGGGGTCTCCGAGTCGTATCTTCGCTACCTCCTCAACGGCTTTCGCGATGCATGGGGCTTCTCCGGCACCCATCTCCGACTCCGGCTGCGCGACGCATCGAGATCGTGACCCTCCCCATCTTCGTGCCCCTCGCCTACCTCCTCGGTGCGACGCCGACGAGCTTCTGGATCGGCCGTGGAGTGTACGGGATCGATCTGCGTCGACACGGGAGCGGCAACCTCGGAGCGACGAACGCCTTTCGCGTTCTTGGTGTGCGCGCGGCGCTCCCGGTGCTCCTCATTGATATCGCCAAGGGGTGGATCCCCGCTGCCTTCTTCGCGGGGTGGGCCGGGGCCTCCCCGGACTCGGCCTGGCCTCTCGCCTTCGGTGGAGCGGCGATCATGGGGCACGTCTTCTCGCCGTGGGTCGGGTTTCGCGGAGGGAAGGGTGTCGCGACGAGTGCCGGGGTGCTCGCGGCGCTCGCTCCCGTGGCGGCGCTCGTCTGTTTCGTGGGGTTTGCCGTCGTGACCGCTTTCACGCGGATGGTGTCGGCCGGGTCGGTCGCCGCAGCGCTCCTCCTCACCCCGGCGATCCTCTTCACTCCGACCCGCGGCGGGCGCGCCTTCGTCGCCTTCGCGGTGCTTCTCGCCACCTTCGTGATTTGGGCACATCGCGCGAATATCGGCCGGATTGTGCGGGGTGAGGAGAGCCAGCTCGGGGTTCGGGACGGTGGGGCGGGGGAGGCGTCATGATGCGCCTGACGGTGGTGGGCGCGGGGAGCTGGGGGAGTGCCCTCGCGTCGGTGCTCGCCGACAACGGGCATCACGTCACCCTCTGGGCTCGGGAGGCGGAGGTCGCCGAGGAGGTGAATCGTCACGGGACGAACCGTGCCTTTCTTCCCGAGGTTGCCTTCCGGGGTGAGGTGACCGCCATGACCGATCTCGGCGCAGCTCTCTCCGAGGCCGACCTCGCGGTCTCGGCGGTCCCCGCCCAATTCGTGACGGGGCTGTGGGAGGGAGGGATCGACGCGCTCCCTCGGGATGCCGTCGTCGTGAGCGCGTCGAAGGGAATCGAGATCGGATCGCTTCGCCGGATGCAGGAAATCTTCGAGAGTCTGCGTCCCGGAGGGCGATTCGCCGCCATCTCGGGACCGAGCTTCGCGAGCGAGGTGGCGCGTCGGTACCCCACCCTCGTCGTCGCCGCGAGTGACGACGCCGAGGTGGCACGCACGGTGCAGGCTCTCTTCAGGAATCGATACTTCCGGGTCTATACCAACCCCGATGTGATCGGCGTGGAGCTCGGAGGCGCGCTGAAGAATGTGATGGCGCTCGCGACGGGGGTGACCGATGGGCTCGGGCTCGGCCATAACACGCGCGCCGCCCTCATCACCCGGGGGCTGGCGGAGATCACACGCCTCGGGGTCGCGCTCGGCGCACGGGCCGAAACCTTCGCGGGGCTTGCAGGGCTCGGGGATCTCGTGCTCACATGTACGGGCGACCTCAGCCGGAACCGAACGGTGGGGTATCGGTTGGGGCGGGGCGAAGCGCTCGACGCGATCCTGGGAGAGATGCGCGCGGTTGCCGAAGGCGTCAAGACGGTCCGCGCGGTCCGTCACCTGGCGCACCGTGAGGGGGTCGAGATGCCGATCGTGGAGGAGGTTCACGCCATCCTTGTGGATGGGAGGGACCCACGCACCGCGCTGGAACAGCTCATGGCCAGGGATCCAACATCGGAGATCGGATGACAGAGAACGACCTCTTCCCGGAGGCGTCGGATGCCGAGGAGGGCAGCGATGCGTCCGCACCCCGGGACGACGCCCCCGCGTCGCGCGAGATGATGTCCGCGCCGCAACTCGAATTGGGAGGAGGCGAGGAGCCGATTGCTCGCAAGGTCTACTATGCGATCGGTGAGGTCTGTGATCTCACCGGGCTCAAGCCCCATGTGCTGCGATACTGGGAGAATCAGTTCGAGGTGCTCACGCCGACGAAGAATCGCGCCGGCAACCGCGTCTATCGACCCAAGGACATCGAGTTGATCCTCCTCGTGAAGCACCTTCTCTACGAGGAGAAGTACACGATCGAGGGCGCGCGGCAGCGGCTTCTCGAGATGCGCCGCGCCGGTGAGCTGGCCGAAGAGCGGCAGGTCGTACTCGAGCCGGAGTTCCTCTCGGGAATGAAGGCGGAACTCAACGAGCTTCGGTCGATCCTCGACCGCTCTTCTCCAGACGACACCTGAATGCGGATTCTCTGTACCAATGACGATGGGCATCTGGCGCTCGGGCTCCAGGTCCTCTCCCGTGCCGCGCGCGCCCTCGGTGAGGTGACGGTCGTCGCACCGGATCGGGAGCAGAGTGCGACGAGTCACTCGCTGACCCTCCATCATCCCCTCCGGGCTCGCAGGGCCCGCGACGGAACCCACGTCGTGGACGGCACGCCCACGGACTGTGTGATCCTCGCCGTGGGCGAATTGCTGCCGCAGCGCCCCGATATCGTTCTCTCGGGGATCAACCACGGACCGAATATGGGGGAGGATGTGCTCTACTCGGGGACGGTGGCGGCGGCGATGGAAGCGACCGTCCTCGGGATCCCCTCGATCGCGATCTCCCACGCCGGCCGCGACCCCGACGAGATCGAGGGGTGGGAGGGGGTGATCGAGCGGCTCCTCACGAACTTCCTGCGTGAAGACTTCCCCCCCGACACCCTCCTCAGCGTCAACCTCCCGGCGATTCCTCCGGGTGAGGTGCTCGGTGTGCGGGTCACGACGCTGGGACGGCGCCGATTCAGCGATTCCCTCACCCGTGCGTTGGATCCGTCCGGCCGTGAGTACTTCTGGATCGGGGGAGGGCGGACCGACTGGAACGGACCGGACGACGCGGATTTCGCCGCGGTCCGCGACGGCTTCATCTCGGTCACTCCGCTCCACCTCGACCTCACGAACTACTCTCTCCTCGAGGCGGTACGCGCCTGGGATCTCACCCTCGGATGAAGCCGCGCAGCGACCTCGAGTTCGTGGGACGTCGACGCGCGCTCATCGAGAAGATCCGGGAAGCCGGGATCGACGATCTCGGCCTTCTTCAGCTCTTCGACGAGGTGCCGCGGCACCTCTTCCTCCCCGAAGGGGTGTGGCCTCGTGCATACGAGGACCTTCCGATCCCGATCGGCTATCAACAGACTGCGTCCCAGCCTTCCCTGCAGGCGCTCTATCTGCAGATTCTGGCCCTGACGCCGGACGATACGGTGCTCGAGATCGGGACCGGGAGCGGATACCTGACGGCGCTCCTCGCCCGGATCGCTGATCGGGTGTATTCCGTGGAGCGTGTACGCGAGCTCTCGGTCCGTGCGCGCCGGGTGCTCGATGATCTCGAGATCCGCAACGCCGCGCTCATGGTGGGGGATGGGACGATCGGGTGGCGCAAGTACTCTCCCTACGACGCCATCGTCGTCTCGGCCGCGGCTCCGAGCATTCCGGACGCCTACGTCGATCAACTCGCCGACGGTGGACGCATGCTGATCCCGATCGGAGATCGGGAGGCACAGCGCCTCGTTCTGGTGCGCAAGGAGGGTTTCGCCGTCACCGAGGAACCCCTCGATGCCGTCACCTTCGTCCCCCTCATCGGGCGTTTCGCATTCCCGGAGGCCGAGTGAAGGAGGGCGATGCGCGGCCCGGACCGGTGCGGCGCCTCTACGACTGGATGCTCGGATGGGCCGACACGCCCCACGGTCCGCGGGCGCTCGCGGGTCTCGCCTTCGCGGAGTCGTCGATCTTCCCCATCCCACCCGATCCGCTCCTCATCGCCCTCGCGCTCGGTGCTCCCCGGCGGGCGCTCCGCTTCGCGGCGATCTGCACGATCGCTTCGGTCGTCGGAGGCGTCGTGGGGTACTTCCTCGGTATGGCGGCATGGGGCGTCGTCGGAGACTTCTTCCTCGCCCACGTGCCCGGCGTGGATGCGGCCGGATTCGAGGCGGTGCGTGCGCTCTACGAGAGATGGGGCTTCTGGGCGGTCTTCGTGGCCGGACTCACCCCGATCCCCTACAAGGTCTTCACCCTCGCCTCGGGGGTTTTTGCGATCTCCTTCCCGATCTTCCTGGGGGCGAGTGCGGTGTCACGCGGGCTTCGCTTCTTCGTGGTCGCCGGGCTCATCCGGGTCTTCGGTGCCTCGATCCAGCGCGTCATCGATCGGTGGTTCAACGTCGTGACATGGGTCTTTGCCGCGCTCGTGATCGGGGGCTTCCTGGCGATCGAACTCGCTCTCTGACGCGTGGGTGGATCCGGATGAAGTGTTTCGGATGGAGTGGGCGAATCGTATATTCCGGAGCGAATCCGGCGGCCACGGTGTCGTCGGACGTCCGTCGTCTCCACGAGGTTCCCCGATGAGCACCTCCGACCGTTCCCGGAACCGTCTTCCGCCGCCGGCCTTCCCGTCGGGGTTGGAGATCGTGGAGGAGCCGCTCCCCGAGGATGCGATCATCTCCCCGGATGCACCGGGCGAGTGGCGGCCGCGACTTCACGACGCGCTGATCCTCCCCGACGAGCCGGTGGTCCGCGCGGAACCGGTCCGTACGCCCGATGACTTCGAGCAGGTGATGCATCGGCCTCGAGAGGCGAGGGGGACGGATGACGAGACGATCCGCGTGACGGGGATCGGCGCGAGCCGCCCTCCGGTCGAGGACGGAGCGGTCCTCGATCCGGGGATCGAACGCCTCGTGACCGAACTCCAGACACTCGTGAACACCCTGCGACGCAAGGGTGAAGCGGGCCTCCGGAGTGACCCCGAGATGACACGCTTCGAGGTCACGCTTCGCGGATACTGTACCGGATACCTCGCGGCGCTGCGAGATCGCGCCGTCGAGCCCGAACCCGAGTGAGCGGTCGTCGAAACCACGCCGGATATCCGACTCCATCCACCCCCCTCCTTCTTTCCTCCTGCCCGCACACGAGATGAAGCGCATCGAAAACCGCCCCGGCGAGATCTTCCTCGCACTCTTCGTCGTCGCCGGACTCACCTTCACCCTCCTCGCTACCGTCGTTGAAGCGAATTCGGGGAAGGCGAGTCGAGGCTTCGGCGATGGCCTGGTCAACGGCGCGGGATGGGTCGCGGAAGCGAACTGACGGCCCTTCCGAGTCTCTCCGCCGGCGCCCCGGGTTGCCGAGGACGCTTCCCCTCCGCGACAGGGCGTTATATTCCCGCCCGCGTCCCCGTAGCTCAGGTGGATAGAGCGGCGGTTTCCTAAACCGTAGGCCGCAGGTTCGAGTCCTGCCGGGGACACTCCTTTCAGAGCCCGCTGACGAGTGCATCGGCGACCGCATCGGGCGCGTCGGCGTTCATCCAGTGGCCCGCAGCGAGGTCGGTACGGACGAGGGGGAGACCGCGCGTCGCCAGCGCCTCCCATCGCTCGACGTCATCCGGAGAGATCACGGAGCTCTCGGTCGCCCGCAGGAGGTGGACGGCCGTCCCCTTCGTGGCCGTCGCCTCGAGCGCGGGCCAGGTGTCGCGGTCGAAGAAATCGAGGAGGAGATCGCGCATCAGCGCGAGGTCGATACGCCACCGCCACGCCTCGTCCGCTCCTCGCTCGAGGTTGGTGCCCATCCATTGCGCGACGCCGTCGGCGAAGCCCTCATCCCGCACGGCCGCGATCCCCTCCTCGCGATCCCGGAAGGGTCCCGGATGCCGCGCGAGCGCCTCGATCATCTGCCACGCGCTCCCCCCGGGTGCACGGATGGAGGGGGTGCTGTCCGCAATCCAGAGGGAGCGCAGCTCGCTCCGGACAGCGAAGAGAGTGGCCACCTTGCCACCGAAGGAGTGCCCGAGCACGGCCGAGGCGGGCGGGGTGCCGGTGGATGGAAGATGACGAAGGTCGTCTGCGCACGCCTCCACCGTGTGAGGGGGGTCCCCCGGTCCCGATCGTCCGTGTCCCCGGAGATCGACGGCGACGACGCCCCACTCGGGGCGCGCCTCGATGACGCGTCGGGAGACGGCGTTCCAGTTGCGACCTGCGCCGAAGATTCCGTGCAGGAGGTAGAGCCATCGCTCCGGTGTCGCACCTGACGCGGTGAGCTGTTGTGTGTGGAGGCGAGCGAACATCGAAGCGGTGCCGATCGGAAGGTCGTGGGCGGTTTCCCGCGGAGGTCGGGAGCCGTATGATGGCCGGACCCCGAAGACGCGTCCAGCGGTACCCGGGATACCTACCCTCGCCTCGCACCGATGATCGACCGATGACCGCTTCCGCCCTCCTCCTCGCCGTGGCGCTGATCCAGACGCCCGCCGACTCCGCCCTCGACCCCGTCATCGTGCCCTCCGAGGCGGCGGTCGCCGTCGGCTCGAGCCGTACCCTCGAGGTGCGCGACGCCGATCGGAGATTCCCCTCCGACGAGATCGTGTGGAGGAGCACCGATCGGGAGGTGATCGCGGTCGACGCCGCCGGACGCGTGACCGCGCTCCGCCCCGGCACGGCGCGCGTCGCGGCCGTGATCGAGGGACGCACCCTCTTCGCCACGATCCGCGTCCCCGAGCTCCCCGCCGAACGGCTCGAGGTGGGACTCCCCCTCGAAAGGATCGCGGTCGGGGGGAGTGCACCTCTCGAATGGGTCGCCCGGGATCGGCTCGGACACGAGGTGCCGATCGAGGGCGTGCCCACCCTCCTCACCTCCGATCCGGCGATCGTTGCGGTCGAGGGCGCGACCGGGCGGATCTTCGGGGTGGCGCCGGGGGAGGCCACCGTCACGGTCGCACTTCCGAACGGCCTCGACGCCTCGGTGGGGGTACGCGTCGCGCCGGGCGCGGCCCCGCAGCTCGATCCGACCCATCCCCGCGTACGGACCGGTGACGTGGTCCGCTTCACCGCCGGAGCGGGCCACGCCCCCGGGTGGTCGGTGGAGGGGAAGGGTGCCGGGATCCACGCCGAGGGGGCCGAGGGGGTCTTCGTCGCCGAGGAGCCGGGCCGCTACGTCGTGACGGCCCGGATCGGAAGGGAGAGTGTACAGACGGCGGTGGTCGAGGTGGAAGAGCGCGAGTACGACGCCGAACTCGTGCTCCTCGGGCGCGGCCCGATCTCCGATCATCATTCCGGCGACATGTGGGTCTTCGAAGGGGTGGACCGTCGCGACTACGTCTATCTCGGGACCTACATGCACGACTGGATGAAGGTGTGGGATGTCACCGACCCGGCGAATGCGATCCTCACCGACTCGATCCAGCTCGATGCGCGCCGGATCAACGATGTGAAGATCCACCCCGACCGCCGCCTCGGCATCGTGACGCGCGAGGGCGCGTCGAACCGTCGGAATGGGATCGTGCTCCTCGACCTCGCCGATCCCTCCCACCCCGAGATCATCTCGGAGTACACGGAGACGGTGAGCGGGGGCGTGCACAACGTCTGGATCGACGGCGAACGGGACCTCGTCTACGCCGCACACAACGGCACGTCGTCGATGCACATCCTCGACATCTCCGATCCCGCCGCGGTGGAGGAGGTGGGGCGGTGGGGCCTCGAGAAGGACCAGAAGACGCTGCACGACGTGATCGTGCAGGATGGCTACGTCTACCTCTCGTACTGGAACGACGGGATCGTGATGCTCGATGTCGGCGCGGGATCGCACGGAGGCACGCCGACCGAGCCGGTCGAGGTGAGCCGCTTCGCCTACCCGATCGGGAACACCCACGTCGCGTGGCGCGCCGGAGACTACCTCTTCATCGGGGACGAACTCTTCCCCCCGGGGTGGGATCCCGCCGAGGCGATTCACGCGCGCGGCTACATCCACGTCGTCGACTACAGCGATCCGGAACACCCCGTCGAAGTCGCCACCTACGAGGTCCCCGAGGCCGGCGTGCACAACATCTGGATCGAGGGAGACCGGATGTACCTCGGGTACTACCAGGCCGGCCTCCGGGTGGTCGACATCTCCGGAGAGCTGAGAGGGGATCTCTATGCCCAGGGGAGGGAGGTCGCGCGCATCCTGACCACGGACGCGAATACGATGGTACCGAACTGGCCGATGGCGTGGGGCGCCCAGATCCACAAGGGCCGGATCTACTCCTCCGATCTGAACTCGGGGATCTGGGTCACCCAGCTACGCGAGCGGCGCGTGGTGTTCGAGTAGGTTGACCGAGCGGATCTCCGTCGCCACAGCACGACCCCCACCGAGCGGCAGAAACGTTGAAGTCGGTGATCGGCAGGGCTACCCGATCTCCACCGGCGTCGGGAAGCCCAGCTTCTCGGCCGTCTCCCGCTGATTCGCATCCAGGGTGAGGAAGTCCACCTCCGCCGGAGTGTCGGTCAGGAAGAGCGCGGTGGCCAGGTGCCAGAGGTCGGCTCCGCGCAGATACCGGACAATCAGGACCCGCCCGATCTCCATGCTGAGCGGCCGGTTCGGAAGTACCCAGGTGAGGCCGGCGAGCATCCTGACTCCCTCCGTGATCTCCTCCTCCACTCCTTCGCGCCGGAGCGCCGCGCGGTACTCGGCCTCGAGGAGGTTCGAGCTCACGAGGTGATCGTACGCCTCCAGCCGTCGCCCCAGCTCCGCGCCGCCCGGTTCGTCGAAGGCGACCGCGACGAGGCAGGAGGTGTCCAGATAGCCAACCCTCACCCCTCGCGCTCCTCCAGGAAGCGGCGGAGCGCTCCCGGACGGCGGGCCACCGGGTGGAAACGCCTCTCACCAGGCCCCACGACGGAGAGAAGGCCTCGACTGCGCATCCAGTCGAGACGGGCCTCGATCCCCCCGGAGGGGTCGAGCGGCCGGATCTCGGCCACCGGCTCGCCGTGCCACGTCACGGTCACCGTCCGGCCTTCACGGACGCGACGGAGCACCTCCGAGAAGCGCGCCTTGGCGTCGTAGGTCGAGAACTGGTCAGGGTCATCCATGAGTCAGACTAGTCTGACTAGAACAAGAAATCAAGCGGGATTGACCGAAGAGGGGCGGTCGAGGGGAGGGGACGACGCGTTCCCGCGGGAACGTCTCGCGGGTCGAGTGGGGCGCGTCGGCTCGGAGGCGCTCGGCGCGCGCCCTCCTCACCCTCCCGGGAGCGTGAAGTCGGCGGTGGCCACCCCACCGCGCGTCGAGGTCAGCACGACGGAGCCCGAGACGGGGGCGCTGCCCGTCACGCGCACGCGGAAGGTGGCGCGCTTCGGGCCGTCCGGCGCGGTCGTCTCGAAATGGAGCGCCTTGTCGTCGAAGGCGGGATCCACGATTTCGACCGCCGCGTCCTCCCCGAATTCGAGCTCGAGCCGATCCGGCCGGACGATCTTGACGAGACGCGCCTGACGGAGCGCGGTCGGGATCCCACCGACATTCTCGTACGTCACCTCGATCTCGAAGAGGCGTCCCTCGTCGTCGGAGCCGTCGGCTTCGACGACGACATCGGAGACCTCGAGTTCGGGGAGGTGCAGGGCGAGCTGAAGGTTGAAGAGCGCCTGGTTGCGCGCCCACCGCTCGAGTACGTGGGGCGGACCGTTCTGTGAGAAGAACTTCGGGTGAAAGCCGCCGTACTCCACCTCGCCGTACTCCGGGTGCGGGCCCCGGGTCCACGGCATGAAGCCACGTGAATTGCCGAGGTCGTCGAGGAACTGCAGGCGGTCGAGCGGGTCCTCCTCGCCATCGCCGTTCAGATCGCCGACCGCACCCCCGTCCCAGAGTTCGTCACCGTACCAGATGGCGCCGAGGTAGAAGTACCCGAAGTCCGGACCGTGCCCGAAGAGTGGGCTCCCCTCACGCGGAGAGCCGTCGGAGGGCGCGTCCCCGCGGTTGCGATAGTCGAAGTAGGTGTCGCCCGCCCAGGGGTACCCGGTAATCGAGAGGCCGAGCGAGTCGAAGTATTCGTAGATCGCCAGGTCTTCGGGGAAGATGCTCTCCTCGCTGCGTGAGGTGGAGGGTCCACGCAGGTGCATCGGGACGCGCGTGTCCATCGAGTTCGCCACCGCGATGTTCGGATGCTCGAGTGTCCAGAGCACGACGGAGCGGGTCTCGGGTTCAGAGAGCGGCCAGGCCCCGGCTCCGAACTGCGTGTAGCCGCGTCCGGTGCGATCGCGTCCCGTGTCGGGGCGCCAGTTCTCGGGATAGTTGCGGTGGAGGTCGAGCCCGCCGATCCCATCCTCGTCGCGTCGCCCGTCGCCGTCGTCATCGAGGCCTTCCTGCTCCACGATCCACTCCCCCTCCTCACCCTCCTCGACCCGTTCCATGAGGCGCCCCGACGGATCGCGCGGGTCGGTGCGGTGCGTCGCCTCCTCTCCGGGACGGGGACGACGTCGGATCTGCGTGATCACGCCGTCGCCGTTGAGGTCGTTCGCCGGATCCTCGTCGAGGAGCCCGTCGCCGTCGTTGTCGATCGGGCGCACGCTCGAACGGTTCGTCTGCGCCGTCTTCAGGTACATCGAGCTCCCATCCGGGTTGTTCTGCGGACGGAGGTAGATCGTCTTCGTGTCGATCAGGCGAGTGATCTCGGGATCCTCCCCATAGCTCTCGACGAGGTGCTGCATGAGCCAGAGCACCGACTCCGAGCTCGTGATCTCCCCGGAGTGGCGCCCGCCTTCGAAGAAGGCAGCGGGCTTGTCGGTGTGTGCTCCGGTGGCCTTGTTCGTGATCGTGGCCTGGAGGATGGGGGTGCCGCCGAAGCTCTCGCCGACCCCCTGGATCTCCACGATATCGGGGTAGCGCTCCGCCCACCGGCGCATCCACTCCCACATGACATCGGCGGTATGGTAGGTGTCGAAGGTGAGGAGATCGCCTGCGACGTATTCGACTTCGGGGTGTTCGGCGAAGGGGAAGAAGCTCGGGCCGTGGCGTTCTCCCGGAATCGTCCAGTAGCGCGGCGCACCCTCGGCCATCTCCATCGGCGGCGCACCGATCGTGGCGCGCGACGCATCCTGTGCGGAGACGGGCGCGGGGGTCAGGGCAGGCGCGATGAAGAGGAGGAGGAGCGCAAGGCAGAGGGTTCGTCGGGACATCTCGGTGTCGTCGAATGAGGAGAGGAAAGATCAGTGCTCCTGC
>JAVVEY010000021.1:0-338 GCA_032250675.1 Longimicrobiales bacterium
TGACTCCGGTGAGGTTACGCCCGGATGAGAACCGGAGGTTTGAACCGAGCGGGCGAAGCGTTCCCTGCTGTGCTCCAACTCGGGGGACCGCGAGGTGACCGAGATCGCGTCTGCGATCGCAGGTCCATCCGGGCACCCCGATTTACATTGACTCCGGTGAGGTTACGCCCGGATGAGAACCGGAGGTTTGAACCGAGCGGGCGTGGAGTCTGGCGCGCGTGCGTCCGGATCTCGACGCTGCCTGCTGCAACGAGGGAGGGGTGCCGGAGATGGCCTAACGGGCCCGCCTCGAAAGCGGTGCGTGCGAAAGCACACGAGGGTTCGAATCCCTCCCCCTC
>JAVVEY010000021.1:438-9105 GCA_032250675.1 Longimicrobiales bacterium
CGTTGCGATTCCGATGACCGTCGACGCCTCCTGGACCGAGTGGGTTCAGGGGGCGTTGGGGTATCGGGAGGGGTTCGCCCCCTCGTGGGCGTCCGGCGCGCCGGTGGCGCACCGTCCGCCCGCGGGTTCACCTGCGGGGCTCTCGCCCCTCGGTGTCCCGGCGGCTGACGCCGCCGTGATCGAATCCCTCCCCCTCCGTTGCGATTCCGATGACCGTCGACGCCTCCTGGACCGAGTGGGTTCAGGGGGCGGATCACCCGCCGTCGACGCCGACGAAGGGGTCGACGGTGAGGCCGCCTCCGGCGAGGGTGACCTGGGCGAAGACGAGGAGGAAGAGGCTGACGCCGACCACGAGCCCGACGGAGAAGATGTTGTACGAGGCGCGCAGGAGCCGGAATTTCCGGGCGAGCACCCCGCCGAGTGAGTAGATGTCCCGGATCATGTTGACGTAGAGGCGATCGGTGTCGGTGATGAGCTCCTTCATCCCGTCCACGAAGTCCTCCTCTTCGAGGCTGACGAAGTTGCCGAAGAAGAGGATGTTGGATCGATCCGAGCGGACATCATCGAGTGTGACGCGCTCGCGGCTCACACGCGGTCGCGCCGCCATGATGGCATAGATCATCGAGCCGAGGCATCCGAGGAGGAGGAATGCCGTCGGGAGGAGGAGCCAGGGATTCGCGTCGATCTTGGGCGAGATGCTGGCGAGGAGAATCGAGATGATGATCCCGTTGATCGAGATCATGATATTCGCCTTGTTGTCGGCGAGATGACTCAGGTCGACGTGGGTGCGGTACGAGGTGCGAAACATCGTCTCGATCCCGCGACTCGTTCCCAGGCGACCCTCCTTGGCCTTCTTCTCGGCTTTCTTGCGTTTCCTTCGCTCACGCTGCACCCGGATCCGCAGGTACTCCATCTCGCGGAGAGCGGCTGCGAGTTCGGGTGGAGCGTCACCTTCGGCTCCGAGACGATCGAGGAGGACGTCGAGATCGTCGACGTCTTCGAGCGCCTCCCCGGGTTCGGGATCGGAATCCGGACCGGTCGATGATTCCGTCGACTCCGGTGCCGCACCCTCCACCTTCGGATCTCGATCTGGGTCGTGGATCATGAGCAGCTTCCTCTCGGGGCGCCTGCGGTAATCGCGTGGACGTACCGCCAGTGTGCGTGTTGTGGGTCCGTGTCGGTGGATTCCGGAAAAGCGTAGTGGCTCTCGCCCCCGCTGTCGATACGATGCACGCGAGGGCGCTCCTCCCATTGAATCCGGAGGATGTCGCGAAGCTGATCCGCGAGGCGCGCATCGAGGATCGGGAATGCGACTTCGACTCGCCGGTTCAGATTCCTCGTCATCCAATCCGCGGAGGCGAGCCAGATGCGGTCGTCTCCGTCGGCGTGGAAGCGATAGATCCGTGCATGTTCGAGGTAGCGTCCGATGATTGAACGCACCTCGATCTCCTCGGACCATCCCGATCGGCCGGGTGCGAGGCAGGCGATACCCCGTACGAGCGCGCGTATCGGCACGCCCATGCGCGAAGCGTGATGGAGGGTGGCGATCACGCCCGGGTCCTCGAGTGCGTTCATCTTGATCTCGATCCCGGCGGGGCGTCCCTCGCGTGCGGCTTCGGCCTCGGCGCGGATCGATTCGCTGATCGTCTCTCGCAGCCCGAAGGGTGCGACGACGAGGTGCTCGAAGAGGGGCGCGTCCACCTCGCCATCGAGGTACCGAAAGAGGAGATGAACCTCGTCGGCGATCGCGGGACGAGCGGTGAAGAGGTTGAAGTCGGTATAGAAGCGGGCCGTCACTTCGTTGAAGTTGCCGGTCCCGAGGAGGGCGTAGTTGCGAAGCGACGATCCTTCACGACGTCGTACGAGCGCCACCTTGGCGTGGACCTTCCGCTCGGGGGTTCCGAAGAGGACTGAACCGCCTGCCGCCTCGATCCGGTCCGCCCACTCGAGATTCGAGGCCTCGTCGAAGCGCGCCTGCACTTCGAAGAAGACGTGCACCCCTACCCCGCGCCGCGCCGCCTCTTCGAGCGCCCCGAGGAGCACCGAGTCCGTCGCGACGCGATAGACCGTCATCCAGATCTCTTCGACCGCGTCGTCAGTCGCGGCCTCCCGGAAGAAGCGTACCACGGCGTCGTACGACTGGTAGGGGAGATGGAGGAGCTGGTCGGCTTCGGCAACGACCTCGAAGATCGAGCGTTCCCCCACGAGCTCGGGGTGGGGCGCGGGGGGCCAGGGCGGAAAGCGGAGATCGGGGTCCGCGGGTGCGGGGAGAGTCCGGAGGTCCTCCAGGTTGTGGTACCGCCCTCCCTCGATGAGGTCCTCGTGCTCGAGCGCGAGCCGTCGTTGGAGGAGGTCGATCAGACCGGCCGGCATCGCGCTGTCGAAGAGGAACCGTGCCGGGACCCCTTCGGCACGGCGCGAGAGTGCGTGTCGCACGGCGGCGGCGAGGTCTCCGTCGAATGCCTCGTCCAGACCGAGATCGGCGTCGCGCGAGAGCTTGATCGCCCAGGCGTCATCCGGCCCGATGCCGCTGTCCGGGAAGAGTCGATCGAGGTGCAGGCGCACGAGGTCGTCGAGGAAGACGAGGTGGATCTCGTCGCCCGCCGAGGCGCCGTCGGGACCGAGGCGGATGAAGCGGTGGAGCGGGGGAGAGGGGATCGTCACGATCCGGTACCTCTGCGTACCGGGTGCCAAGGCGGGCGTCGAGTGCAGAGGTCCGACCACGAGGTAGAGCGCGTGGTCGTCCAGCTCGATCGGGGCGTCGTCGTCGTCGGGTTCGTCGAGCGCGATCACCCGCAGATGGGGTCGCACCTCCGCCTCGAAATACCGGGCGAGGATCGCGCGCTCCGAGTCGCTCACATCGTGCACACCCCGCAGATGCACCCCGGCCTCGGCGAGTGCGGGGAGAACCTCGTCGCGTATCAGCGCGCCGTACCGTTCCTGCTGCGCGAGCACCCGCCGATGGATCTCGGCCAGAAGCTCCGCGGGGTCGAGCGGGAGGCGGCCCCGCTGGTGCGGTTCGAGGCGGAGGAGTGCGCGCAGACCCGCGACACGGACACGAAAGAATTCGTCGAGGTTGGACGAGAAGATCGAGAGGAAGTGGAGGCGCTCGAGGAGTGGAACGGAGGGATCGGCAGCTTCTCCGAGGACGCGTCCATTGAATCCGATCCAGCTCAGGTCCCTCTCGATACGAGGGGGTCTGTCGTCTTCCGGGGTCAGGGTGTCACCGGGCACCATCTCTGCCATCCTCGGGGCGTCAGGATCGGGTGTGTCCGGCGGGTCCGGAGAGATCGCGGGGCCGGATGAAGTGCACGAGCGAACCGATTCCGGGGCGCACGTCGCTCCATCGATCGAGATCGAAGGTGATGACCGCCGCCGCCGCCGTGGGGAAGCCGGATTCGAGCTGAAGGTGATCCGAGCTTCGGCCCCGATCGCAGAGGGCGAGGGCGATGTCATGCGTCCCCGGATTGTGTCCAACCACGATGAGGGTTTCGACCTCCGGCGGGGTCTCCCGGATGGCGCGCAGGATCTCGGCCGGGTCGGCGAGGTAGAGCGAGGCATCGAAGTCGATCGGCGGCGAGCCGAGGGCTTCGGCGGCGAGCGCGACGGTCTCGCGTGTACGCGCCGCGGTCGAGGAGATGACCTGATCAGGGAGGAGCTCGAGGTCGCGCAGGCGGGTTGCGACGGCGGGTGCGTCCCGGCGTCCTCGGGGTGCGAGGGGACGATCGTGATCGGAGAGCACGTCGTCGTTCCAGCTCGACTTGGCGTGGCGCAGGAGGATCAGAGTCCGCATCAGAAGGGCATCCCGAGTGTGAAGTAGACACCGGTGTGCTCGTCACTTCCCGCCACGGTGATGCTGGCCGAGTAACTCTCGACGAGTGTGACCCAGAGCCCTCCGCCCACACCGGTGTGCCATTGGGACGAAGACTCCCCTTCGAGCCACACGCGTCCCGTGTCGACGAGGAAGAGGAATCCGATATCTCCGGGGAAGAGGAAGTTGAAGCCTCCGAATTCACCGCGAAGCTCGCTGGACGAAGCGAGCGAGCCATCCCCGAGAAAGCGCTGGTTGCGAAATCCTCGCAAGCTCTCTGCGCCACCCAGTGCGGCGCCATCGAAGTACGGATAGGTGCCGAAGACTCTCCTCCCCCTGAGCTGAAGCGCGAGCGTCGGGGCGAAGGGAAGGGAGTCGGAGGAGAGATACCCCGCGGCGTTGAAGGAGAGGGCGCCGTAGGTATCGACGAGATCGAGCGCTTCGGGCGCGAGCGACCCGGCGATCTCGATCAACGCCCCGCTACGCGGCTGCCAGACATTATCCCGGCGATCGATCCGCAGTCGGCTCACGAGATCGAAGACCTTGAATTCCCCGTATCCGAAGGGCTGGACCTGAGCGGCGAGCGTCCCTTCGTTCTCGAATGTGTCCATGCGACGAAATCTCGGTCCCGCCTCGACGGAGAGCCCCGGAGCGCCGCGGAGCACACCGAGCGCCTCCATCGAGAGCTCACTCCTCCGTGCGCGGAAGAGGTCATCGTCGCCCGGTGTTTCGGTTTCGTTTCCGAATCCGTGAAAGCGATCCGCGCGGGACCCGTACCAACTCAGTCGCGCCTTCGTACCCCAGCGCTGTCCCGGGGTCAGGGTCTCCCAGGTGGCGGCGACGGCCGGTCTCCAGGTCGCCGTGCCGATCGATCCGGAGAGCTCGATGCGTTCGGCCCAGGGGAAGTGGCGGAACGCATAGCGGAAGCGATCTCCCATGAACCCCAGGCTGAAGCCGTCGTCGGGGTTGGCTCCCATCGTGGGGAAGCGGATCCAGCGGGTGCCCCAGTCGCGTGGCCGGGCGCCGAGGCGTTCGGCTTCGGAGTCGTCAGGGTCTTCCCACGGCTCTTCGTCGAGACTCGCGTGAAGGCCGAGTTCGAAGCGATTCTCTCCGCGCGCGTCGTAGACGTACACGCCTCTACCGGAGGTTTCGTCGCGTACGACATCGTCGCCCCCTTCTCCGAGGATACGCAGACGTATGGCCCCCTCGCCCGCACCCCGCACGATGATCCGGTCGTCGCCCCCGTGCGCGTAGAGCCGCACCTCCTCCGTGTGCGAGGGGCGGAAGGTTCTCCGGAAGTAGGGTTCCGGTCGTGGCTCGCCATCCCGGAGGTCGAAGATGGTCAGCGTCGTGGAGCTGTCCGCGTGGCGGTCGAAGAGGATCTCTTCGCCATCGTCGGTGGCGTCGACGTCGACCCACCGCGCGAGGAGATCGTAGTAACGCTCGGAAAAGTTGCCGAGATCATCACGACGGTTCTTGAGGTTTCGCTCGAGTGCGTCGCCGACGCGTTGCAGATACGCTTCGGGCAGTTGACGCACTGCGGACTCGATGACCGGATCGGTGATCGCGGCGATCACTTCGGCGGCGACATCAGCGAAGTCGGCGGAGTCGAGTTCGCTCAGGAGGCGGCGGTCGATGCCGCGACCCGTCCAGGCGATACTGACCGGATCGGGGTAGTCGTGATCGAAGCCGACGTAGTAGGGCCACGGGATGGAGGCGACGGTCTGGATTACCCCGTCGAGCCGGGCGAGCGCCCAGTCGCGATCCCGGGGTACCGGCTGGAAGAGGGTGACCTCGCGACCGGCGATCGTGTCGGGGAAGCCCGCCCACCGCCACTGGTCGGGGTGGCGGTCCCAGTCTCCGACGAGGAAGTCCATGAGACGAGCCTTCAGGAGGGCGCGCTGGTCGACGAAGTTGTCGGGCTCGTCCTCGAGACGCTCGTAGAGGCGGTCGGTGCCCACGACACGCCCGGATCCCACGAAACCGGGGGTGCCGTCTTCCCCCTCGTCCGGCCGAAGCTCGATCCACCCGAGGACCCCCGCGAAGTCGTCGCGATACTCACCGAGACGAGGGTCGTCGGGCATCACCGCGAGGGCGGGGCCGGGGTGGAAGAGTCCGGCCGCATCGAGGAGGGGGGCGACGACCATCGCGCTCAGGGGCAGGAGCGAGGAGATCTGGTCCTGCATGACATCTGCGGCGATCGACTTCTGCAGTGCGGGAATCAGGCCCCGCGCGGCATCCTTGTCGACGGAGCGGAAGTTGTAGACGAGGCCGTCCGCCCCCTGGAAGCGGATCGACTGCGTCTGCTGGCCCCCGCCGAGGCGGAGAGGGGTGAGCCCCCCGGCCCAGGTATCGAGGTCGAGCACCGGTACCGGGATCTCGAGCGACCAGAGGTCGCGGTATCCCGTGCCCAGGATCCAGCGGTGGAGGAGCCCCGCCTCGTACTGGCGCTCCGGACGAACCATCACGGTGTCACCGGGCACGAGGCGCGACTGGGCGTGCACCGCGGTGGAGATCAGCAGTGACCACGCGGCCGCCGAGACGGCCGCTTTGGCGATACGGGTCACGAGGTGAGCGCGGATGCTGTCGTCGTCGGGATCCCCACGCGCTCGATCAGAGCCTGGAAACGCGGTTCGTCGCGAATCGGGGCCCAGGTGGGACTCGTGGCGAGAAAGACGACCACCCCCAGACGTTCGTCGATCGCGGCATTCAGGTGGTGGAAGGTCCTGTCCAGCTCGTCGAGTCCCCAGTGAAGGAGTGCGTAATCCATGCGAAGATTCAGGTCGGGAAAGCGCTCTGCGCGCTCGTCGAGCAGTGCGAGCGTCTCACGGGCCTCGTCGTCGCGACCGAGACGCCCGAGAGCGAATCCTATCAGGGCGGCACCCGCAAAGCGATCACCCGCGAGTTTCGGAAGCTCCTCCCACGACCCCAGCGCGCCTTCGTAATCGCCGCGATGGACGTGGAGGAACCCATTGGCCTCGATGGCAGGGCGGAAACTCGAATCGAGCTCGAGGGCTCGGCGCGTCTGCATCTCTGCCTGGCCGATGCGTCCCGCCGCCAGGAGTGCGACGGCGAGCGCGTGGTTCATCGGGAGGGAGAGGGGGTCGAGGCGCACCGCGATCTCCATCTCCGCGACGGCCTCGTCGAGTTCCCCGACCGCCTTGAGGTAGAGCGAGTGGATGTGTCGCGGTTCGGCAGAGCCGGGGAGGCGCCGCACGGCCTCTTCGATGCTGCGGCGCGCGCCATCGAAGTCCCATTCGTGGAAGAGCCGCACCGCGCCCAGGGCGAGGTGCCCTTCACCGGCTTCGGGTTCCAGCTCCAGGGCGTGCCGCGCGAAGGCGGCGGCACGGGGATAGGCGTCATCGGCCGGAGCCTGTCCGGTGCTGGCGAGGAAGGTGTAGGTGTGGGCGAGGCCCGAAAACGGCAGTGCGCACGAGGGATCGAGTTCGGCCGAACGCTCGAAGTGGGTGATGGCGCGACTCGCGTCCGCAGGCGTCCAGCGGTTCCAGTAGAATCGCCCCTTCAGGTACTCGGTGTAGGCTTCGGCGTCGTGGGTGTGGCTCGGCACGAGTGTGATGGGGTCGTGCCTCTGAAGGTCTCCGGCTGCCCTCTCCGCGGCGCCGGGTGAGATCGCCGAATCGAGGTGCTCGCGAAGCTGGCGCACGATCGCGTGGCTGATCTCGTCCTGGGTGTCGAAGATGTCGTCGAGTGAGCGGTCGTACACCTCGGAGAAGAGGTGGTACCCGTCACGCGCGTCGATCAGCTGAGCCGTGATGCGCACCCGCTTCCCGGCACGGCGCACACTCCCCTCCAGAATCGTGTTGACGCCGAGTCGCGTGGCGATCTCGCGGATGTCGTGGTGCGCTCCCTTGAAGGCGAAGGAGGAGGTGCGTGCGGTCACCTGCAGCCCCTCCACACGTGTCAGCGCGTTGATGATCTCCTCGGTGATCCCGTCGGCGAAGAACTCGTTCTCGGGGTCGGAGCTCATATTCGCGAAGGGGAGCACCGCCACGCTCGAGCGCGTGCGGGGACGCACCGATGCGAGAAGGGTCGCCGACGGAACGTCGAGTCCGTCCGAGCTCAAGCCGAAGATCTCGATCGGATCCGAGACATGCTTGAGTTGAACCTCCCCCAGCGAGACGAGTGGGAGGTCCGGATGGTTCTTCAACTCGTCGGCGATCTTGGAGGTGACGAGGACCGATCCCGGCGTGGCGAGCGCCTGCACACGAGCCGCGACATTCACCCCGTCGCCCAGCACCCCGTGTTCGTCCTGGAGGACGTCGCCGAGGTGCATCCCGATCCGCATCGGGACCGCCGGATCGACGGCGACCTCACGCTGGATCTCGATGGCAGCGTGCACGCCCTCCACCGCGCTCGAGAAGACGGAGAGGGTGCCATCACCGTAGAACTGGAGGATCTCCCCCCCGCGACGCTCCACGACGCCCTCGAGCACGGCGCGCTGGCGATCCCTCTGGACCTTCGCGCGTCGTTCGTCCTCCTGCATCAGTGCGGTGTAGCCAACCATGTCGGTGAACATGATGGCCGTGAGTCGGCGAACCATGGTGTTGAATGTAGCGGGGTACGGCAGAGTCCAAGCACTCTCCAGGAACCCCCGAGTCCCCCCTGGAGTGCCCCCCGATGTGGTGGGCGAGTGAGATGGTGGGTACGACGAGCGGCCGGGTCCGTCAGGGCCCGGCCGCTACGTACGTACGCGGGGGACTCCCGCTACTTCCGGCTGCGCTTCACCTTCGCGCGCCGGGCCGGTGCCGGCTTTTTCACGGCCTTCTTTTTCGCCGCCTTCTTCTTGGCGGGTGCCTTCTTCGCGGCCTTCTTCTTCACCGCCTTCTTCTTGGCCG
>JAVVEY010000021.1:9205-31016 GCA_032250675.1 Longimicrobiales bacterium
GGCCTTCTTCTTTACCGCCTTCTTCTTCGCGGCCTTCTTCCTGGTGGCCATCGATCCTCCGGAGGTACGAGTGAGTGTGGGACCGGCTGGTCCAACGCGTTGCAACGCACCTCGAATTGAGCAGACCATCCCCTCTGTGCGCAAGAATCTTCTTCCAGTCAACGACGATATGTCGTGGGTCTGGCTGCCTTCGCTACGATATGTTGGGGGGTGGGCAGATCCGGGCGCGGACGTCAGATTGAGCGTGGATCCCGGAGGTCGTGCGTCCTCTCCGCACGATGGCGGGGCCGATCACCTGTCGCGTAAAGAGTTGTCTGCCAAATGCTTGAAGGATCGAATACGGTACACAGAACGGAGGACGGCATCCTGGAGTTCCTGCGTTCGCGTGGCGCAAACACTTTACGCGCTGTACGCCTCCGGCGGAACCGATCCACGATCTGGTCGCTCACACAGGGGGGGCGTCAGCTCAACCTGCATCGGGCGTTCGCTGCCGCTCCGGGTCCGATCCTGCGGCGATTCGTACCGATCGTGACCGAGCGGGGACTCGTCTCGGATGTCTCACAGAGGGCGGCGGAGGAGCTCGCCGCCTGGCCTCCGCTCGAGCGTGATCTGGTCCGCATTCGACTCGAAGATCGGCGTCATCGGACTCGGGCCGCCGGGTTCGGGGTTGGCCCGTGTTGCGCGACCCCTCTGCAGATCGAGTACCTGCGGAAGCTCTACCTCTACCTGAACCGCTCGCGTTTCGGCGGTCGACTCCCGGCTCGCGTGCCGATCCGCCTCTCCAACCGGATGACGACGCGACTGGGCCAGATGGTCCCCGGCGAGATCGATGGCCGTAGACGTGTGCTGGAGATCGCACTGAATGTGGATCTCATGCTCGCGGGGAATGGCCGGATACGGCTCGACACTCTGGTCCACGAGATGGCCCACGCCGCCGACTGGATCTTCGACGGCCAGGTTGGACATGGTCCGACGTGGAAGGGGTGGGCGTTTCGATCCGGGTGTGAGGTGACGACATGCTGTACCGCCCGGATCCGCCGCCGGCGCCGGGGTGAGGGGGTCACACGCGTGCCCCCGCTTCCGCGAGGAGGGTGATGGCGAGCGCTGCCGCCTGACGGCGGCCCGGCGGGGATGGCCCGTGCTCGCACGGGTGGGGCGGTCACTCCCGCGCGCGGTTCCTCCGGCTCACCGGCCGAGGATCGACCGCACCTTCGCGATCGTGGCGTCGGCGGTGATCCCGAACTCCTCGAAGAGCACCTCGGCGGGCGCCGATGCCCCGAACCGATCGATCCCGACGGCGTGGTGTGTTGCTCCGGTCCAGCGCTCCCACCCGAAGGTGGTGCCCGCCTCGATCGCTACGCGCACGACCTGGCCCTCGCCCAGCACCGACGCCCGGTAGGCGTCATCCTCTCGCTGGAAGAGGAACCAGCTCGGGAAGGAGACGACGCGCGTCGGCACCCCATCCGCCTCGAGCGCGGCGCGGGCCTCGAGGGCGACGTGCAACTCCGAGCCGCTCGCCATGAGCACCACCTGCGCCACGTCGCCGGTGGCCTCGGCGAGGATGTATGCACCCCGGCGGAGCCCCTCGGCCGCGGCGTGGGTCGAGCGGTCGATCGCCGGCACCTTCTGCCGCGTGAGCGCGAGAAAGGCGGGACCGTCATCCCGCTCGAGCGCCACCTGCCACGCGACCGCGGTCTCGGCGGGATCACCCGGCCGGAGATCCATGACGTTCGGGATCATCCGGAGCGTCATGAGCTGCTCGACCGGCTGGTGCGTCGGTCCGTCTTCTCCGAGCCCGATCGAGTCGTGCGTGAAGATCCAGGTGGCGCGTACCCCCATGAGACCGGCCAGCCGTATGGCGGGGCGCATGTAGTCGCTGAAGATGAGGAAGGTGCCGCCGAAGGGCCGGACCCCCCCGTGAAGGGAGAGCCCGTTCAGGATCGCCCCCATCGCGTGCTCGCGAATTCCGAAGTGCACGACCCGCGCCCCGGGCGCGCCCGGGAGGAGGTCGCCGCCGCCGACGATATCCGTCTTGTTGGAACCGCCGAGGTCGGCCGACCCGCCGATCAGCTCCGGTACGCGCTTCGCGATCGCGTTCAGTACCTTGCCCGAACTCGAGCGCGTCGCCTCGGCCGAGCCGAGCGCCGGGATCTCCGAGGCCCATCCGTCGGGGAGCTCGCCGCGCATCGTGCGCAGGTACTCGTCAGCCTCCTCGGGGAAGGCTTCCCTGTATGCCTCGAAGCGCGCGTGCCACGCGGCGTGCGCATCGGCGCCGCGCGTCTTCACCTTCGCCCACTCGGTGGAGGCCTCGGGAGGGATGTGGAAGGTGTCGGTGCTCGGGTAGCCGTAGGCACGCTTCGCGCCAGCGATCTCCTCCACGCCCAGGGGAGCCCCGTGCGAGCCGGCGGTCCCTTCCTTCGTCGGTGCGCCCGGAGCGATCGTGGTCCGGAGGATCACGAGAGTGGGGCGTTCGGTTTCCGCCCTTGCGGCGTCGAGCGCGGCGTCGATCGCGGCGAGGTCCTCGCCGTCGTCGACGCGGACCACGTGCCACCCGTATCCCTCGAAGCGCTTCGCCTGATCGGAGCTCGTCGCGAGGTCGGTCGAGCCCTCGATCGTGATCCGGTTGTCGTCCCAGATCCAGGTGAGCTTTCCGAGCCGCTGATGCCCCGCGAACTCCGCGGCCTCGTGACTGATCCCCTCCATCAGGTCGCCGTCCGAGCAGAGCGCGATCGTCCGGTGATCGACGATATCATGCCCGGGACGGTTGAAGCGGGCCGCGAGCCAACGTTCCGCGAGCGCCATTCCCACCGAGTTGGCCACTCCCTGACCGAGCGGCCCGGTGGTCGTCTCCACTCCGGGGGTGTGCCCCACCTCGGGGTGACCGGGCGTCCGGGATCCCCACTGCCGGAAGGCCCGGATGTCGTCGAGCGAGACCTCGTACCCCGAGAGGTGCAGCACGCTGTAGAGAAGCATCGAGGCGTGGCCCACCGAGAGGACGAAGCGGTCCCGGTCGATCCATCCCGGATCGGACGGATCGTGACGCAGGTGGTGAGTGAAGAGGCGGTACGCGACGGGCGCGAGCGCCATCGGTGTTCCGGGATGCCCGGAGCTGGCCGCTTCCACCGCGTCCATCGAGAGGACACGGATCACATCGATGGAGAGCCGATCGAGTTTGGTCATGAGAGCTGCACGGGAAACGGAATCACGAGACAACGTAGTTGAGAAGGCGGTCCGGTACGTGGATGACGCGACGGATCTCTCCCTCTCCGAGATGGCGGGCGACATTTTCCTCCGCCCGCGCGGCCGCCTCGGCAGTCGCCTGATCGGCGCCGAGCGGGAGGTGCACGGTACCACGCAGTCTCCCGTTGACCTGCACGGCGAGATCGACGGTGTCCTCCTTCGCCTTCGCCGGGTCGAAGTCGGGCCACGGCGCCGCCTCGAAGATCGAGCCCTCATGGCCGAGGTGCGCCCAGAGTTCTTCGGCGAGGTGCGGGGCGAAGGGGGCGAGGAGCACCACGAGAGGCTCCACCTCGGCCCGCGCGGGCGTGCGCCCGCCGGCGCGCACGGAGTTGAGGTACTCCATCATGGCGGCGATGGAGGTGTTGTACTGGAGGTCGGCGAGCTGTTCGGTGACCTGAGCGATCGTCTGGTGCAGCTTGCGTTCGACCTCCGGGTCGGCCACGCGGTCCGCCTCCGCATGCATGACGGAGTCCCAGACCCGGCTCAGGAAGCCGCGCGGGCCCTCGATCCCCTCGTCGCGATAATCACCCCCCTCCTCGAACGGACCGAGGAACATGAGGTACACCCGGAAGGTGTCGGCGCCGTACCGTTCGATGATCGGGTCCGGCACGATCACATTGCCACGGCTCTTGGACATCTTGGCGCCGTTGCGGATGATGAGGCCGTGCGCGCGGAAGGTGGTGAAGGGCTCGTCGAAGTCGAGATGCCCGAGGTCGTTCAGCACCATCGTCAGGAAGCGCGCGTAGAGGAGGTGCAGGACTGCGTGCTCATTTCCGCCGATGTAGGTGTCGACGGGAAGCCACCTGCGCGTGATCTCCGGATCGAAGGCGCGGTCATCGAGGCCCGCACTCGGGTACCGGAGAAAGTACCACCCCGAGTCGAGGAAGGTGTCCGAGACGTCGGTCTCGCGCCGTGCGTCGCGGCCGCACTCGGGACACGTGGTCCGGTACCACGCTTCGTCGCGTGCGAGCGGACTCACGCCGTCATCGAGCGGCTTGAAGTCCTCGACACGCGGCAGCTCGACCGGGAGCTGGTCTTCGGGTACGCCGACAGGCCCGCAGGCGTCGCAATGGACGATCGGGATCGGGGGACCCCAGTAACGCTGCCGGGAGATGCACCAGTCGTGCAGCCGGTAGTTGACGCGGAGCTCCCCGAGCCCTCTCTCTCCGATCCACGCCGTGATCGCCCGGATCGCCTCGTCACTCGAGAGTCCGTCGAAGCGCCCCGAATTGACGAGCGTGCCTTCACCGGTCGCGGCCGCCTCGAGGGGTTCGTCCGGGTGCTCGTCGGCGCCCGCCACGACACGTCGGATCAGCAATCCGAAGTGGCTCGCGAAGTCGAAGTCCCGCGGATCGTGACCCGGAACCGCCATGATCGCGCCGGTGCCGTAGTCGACCAGTACGTAGTCGGCGATCCAGACGGGGATCGCTTCACCGGTGGCCGGGTTGCGGCAGTACCCGCCGGTGAAAACGCCGGTCTTCACCTTGTCGGTCTTCTGACGCGACACCAGGTCGGCGGCGGCAGCGGCGGTGCGGTACTCCCTCACCTCTGCGCGCTGCTGGTCGGAGGTGAGGCGATCGACGAGGGGGTGTTCGGGGGCGAGCACCATGAAGGTGGCGCCGAAGAGGGTGTCGGGGCGTGTCGTGAAGACCCGGAGCATCTCCTCTTCTCCGAGCGCCTTCACCTCCGATGGGTCGATCGCCTTCGGGGTCCCGGAGGTGGCGTCGCACGCGGCGACGAGGGGGAAGGCGATCTCGGCACCCTCGCTCCGGCCGATCCAGTTGCGCTGCGCCTTCTTCGTGGTCTCGGACCAGTCGAGGGTGTCGAGGTTGTCGAGGAGTCGCTGGGCGTAGTCGGTGATGCGGAAGAACCACTGCGCGATCCGACGCTGCTCGACGGGGGTGTCGCATCGTTCACACGCCCCTCCGATGACCTGTTCATTGGCGAGGACCGTCATGCACGACGGACACCAGTTGACGGGAGCTTCCTTCCGCTCGGCGAGTCCCGCATCGAAGAGCTTGAGGAAGAGCCACTGGGTCCAGCGGTAGTAATCGGGGTGCGTGGTATCGACGGTGTGATCCCAGTCGAACATCCCGCCGATCCGACGGAGCTGCCGCGTGAAGTTCTCGATATTTGCCGGAATGAGATCCATCGGATGTGCGCCCACCTTGAGCGCGAAATTCTCCGAGTGGATCCCGAAGGCGTCGAATCCGATCGGTTCGAAGACCTCGTGGCCGCGCAGGCGCTGGAACCGTCCGTGGACGTCGGCCCCCGTGAAGGCATAGATGTTGCCCACATGGAGCCCCTCGGCGGAGGGGTAGGGGAACATCATCAGATTGTAGAAGGGGTTCACCGCACCACGGAACGCCTCTTCGGTGAAGGAGTTCGTGCCGTGGTCGTCCCAGTACGCCTGCCACTTCCGTTCAATCTCGGAAGCGATCCAGTCGCGGATGTCGTCGTCCATCGGATCCCCCGCAGGGAGCCTGCGGTCGTCGGGGTTTGCGGAAGCTGAAAACCTATACCCCGACGAGGTCAGGCCAAAGGGGGATGGACGATCGGCGGCGGATCAACCCCCGCCACCTCCCCTCCTGCGGGCGGTACGCCCGGTCGAGCGCTCCCCCGAATACGAGGCGCCGGAGCCGATGCTCTGCGCGCCCATCCCCGCGTCGCGCGGGATGGCAGTGCCGGTCGAGTTCCCACCCGGCCCGCGTCTCCCGAACCCGCCTCCGGGCACCGGGCGGACACCGTTGGAAGCATCGGGGTCATTGCGCCTCCGTTCCACGAAGATCGTCCGGTCGTGGAAGAAGGATCCGCCGAAGTGCGGGCCGAAGCCGCCGAAGTGGGAGCCGAAGCCGTGGCCGAACCGCGCGGAGTTGAAGCCGTGCAGCGACCCGAACGATCCGTAGTAGGGGTCGAGGGTGACGTAGGTGAAGGCGCGGGCCGTGCGGGGATCCTCGCCTTCGCGAGCCTGGCGCCCCGGTTCCTCGGCCAGGACGAATCGTTCGGGGAAGGCGTGTGCGACCACCACATCGATGACGCTCTCCGGCACCCCGGCTCTGGAGAGACTGAGGAGTGCGTCGGCGTTGACCGGGAAGGGGTCGAGCTGTTCGGACACCCATGCGCGGGTGACGCCCTCGCCGGTACGCTCATGGACCTCGATCAGGTCGGCGAAGTCGGACGGCTCCGAAGCCCTCCAGCGCATCAGGCGCACCGAGAGGTCATCCGGGTCATTCGCGTCCGGAAAGCCGTGCGCGGTCGCCTCCGCGTCCGAAACGCGCCGGAAGGTCCGGCTCCAGAGGCCTCTCCCGTCGATCGAACCACGAATATCGATCCACTCTTCGGGCGCGATCATGGCGATCACACCGGTCACCACTTCGCGCGTGCCGTTGCAGTCGATCTCATCCCGGAGATAGATCCGTTCGCCGTCGCGAGAGAACTCCGCGCGGCGCACACCCTCGCACCCTTCGAGGTCGAGGGTCTGAACACTCCCGTCGGCGATGATCTCCTCCTGCACCAGCGTACCTCCGTCCGAGACGGTGAGGAATTCGATCCCGCCCTCGGCCGGCTCGACGCAGAGGAGCGCCTCCGCGTCGTCGACGGAGTTCCAGCAGCCGGTCCACGGACGCCACCGCGTGTCGGTGTCCTGTGCGGTCGATGGCGAAGGTGCGGCGGCGAGGACGAGTGCGAGAAGGAGGGAGGGGAAGATCCGGGGGGGTCGCGTGATCGTGAACATCAGAGTCTGACTCCGATTCCGAGGGAGAAGGAAAATCCGGAGAGATCGATATCTTCGAAGCCGGCCCAGTCGTCGTTCATATCCGCGGTGGCCCACCGATACCGCCCATCCACGATGAGGAGGGTGCGGGGGGTGACGGAGAGCTCCACGCCGCCGACGAGGTGCCCGAGGGCTCCGGTGGAGGAGGACTTCAACCGGTCTTCGACGATCTCGAGCGTCTCTTCGACGACGAACTCCCCATTCTGCTCGAAGGTGTAATTGGCGAAGCCGACTCCGCCTCCTACATAAACCGACCACCTCCGGGGGATCCACGCGAATTGGCCGACCGATTCTCCACGCGGGCGCAGATAGTACTTCCCCGTGACCGCAATCGGAACCTGGGTGAGGCTCGTCTCCTGGACGATCGGAAGGCCATCGGTGCCGATGAAGTCGCGTGTCTCCGATGTCGTCTCGCTCTTCGACCGACCGACGTCGAGCGCGATGTCGATCCGGGGCGAGATCCGCACCGAGAGCTCCCCCCGGAAGGCGATCGCATCGAAGTCCCGCCTTCCCACGGTGAGGTTGCGGGTGGTGAAGTCGAATACCTCACTGTCGGCTCCCGCCCGGTGAAAGCCTCCGTGGAAGGCGAAGGTCACGCGCGGAACGCGGAAGAGGAAGTCGGATTCCTGCGCGACGAGGCGGACGGGATCGAAGACGCCTGCGACGACGAGAGCCAGGAGCCCCCCCACGAAGGCGTGGAGCGTCGGCGTCGTCGATCTGTGGGACGGCCCCGCATGGGAGGGTCTCGATCGCAGAGGGATGTGCTCTCGGGTCATCGTCGTTCCTCGGCTTCAACGTCAGTGCTTGAAGTTGTAAGTATAATGGACCCTCCCTCAGCGGGCCAACTTCCGGGCGTGCGCTTCCACGATCGGGATATCCCGATCGTCGTCCCCTTGTATCCGATCGGCTTCCCCAGTGTATTACGTTGATCGACACGGCGCAGATCTCCACGCCCTCGCGCCGCCCCACCAACCACCAGGATGGAACCGCTGGATGAGTGACGAGCAGCAGATCCCCGAAATGTCTCCGAATGATCTTGCCCACCGACTCGAACGAGGCGACGCGCTCGTACTCGTTGACGTGCGGGAGGCCTTCGAACGTGAGATCGCCGACCTTCCTGACGAGGGTCAGTTGCGGATTCCGGTAGCGGAGTTTCCCGCTCGAGCCCATGAGGTTCCGAAGGAGGGCGAGGTGGTGCTCTACTGTCGCTCGGGATCGCGATCGGGCTGGGCCACGCGCTTCCTGATCGAGGAAGGATGGGAGAATGTGAGCAATCTCGCGGGCGGCGTTCTGGGATGGCGTGCCGAGGTCGATCCGACGCTCGAGGAGTACTGAGCGTGATGTGGGGCCGACTTGCGGGGGTGGTCTTCGTCTTCGTGGCTTCCGCCGGGTGCGGAGCCGGCGAGGCGCAGGAGCCGGGAGCGCCCGAGGCGGAAGCGGTCGAATCGGAGTTGCCTCCGACCGCGGAGCCGCGCCCGGTCGAGTCGAGACCTCACCTGGCCGCGGAGCCTCTCCCGATCGCGGAATCGATCCCGACCCCGGGCCGCTTGCTCGACGACGATCCCGGAGCCGGGAGCGCCGCATCCCGGCTCGAAGCGCCGAAAGCGCCCCGATGTGAGGCCGATGCCGGAGCGCGTCCCTGCTTCGTTCGACCCGACTCGATCCGCGGCATCTACCTGAATGCCTGGGCCGCGGGCTCGGCCCGTCGGCTCGACAACCTCCTCGCCCTCGCGCGCCGGACCGAGATCAACACCTTCGTGATCGACATCAAGGACGCGACGGGGTTCGTCAGCCACGCGTCGTCGTTGCCCGAGGTGCGGGCGGCGGGTGCCGACGAGGAGATCCGGATCCGGGATCTCTCCGGACTTCTCCGGCGTCTCGAGGGGGAAGGGATCTACCCGATCGCGCGGATCGTGATCGTGAAGGACCCGCTCCTCGCGGCGGCGCGTCCCGAGCTCGCGGTGCAGGATACGGCAGGAGGGATCTGGCTCGACTCGAAGGGGATCGCATGGCTCAACCTCTACGATGAACGGGTCTGGGACTACCATACCTCGCTCGCGGTCGAGGTGGCGAAGATCGGGTTTCCCGAGATTCAGTGGGACTACGTGCGTTTCCCTGACGCTCCGGAGAGTGATCTGGCGCGTGCGCGCTTCCCCGGAGACTCGCTCGGCCCGCGCACCGAGGCGGTGCGGGGCTTTCTCACGTCGGCGCGCGAAGAACTCCGCACCACCGGTCTCGATCTCCGCCACACCGCGGACGTCTTCGGTGTGACCACGAGTTTCCGGAACGACGTGGGGATCGGCCAGCTGTGGGAGCGATTCATCGACCGCGTCGATGCCGCACTCCCGATGGTCTATCCGAGCCACTACTGGGCAGGGAGCTTCGGGTATCGGGTGCCGAACGCACACCCCTACGCGGTGGTGCGTGAGGCGATCGCCTCCGCGATTCGGCGCAGCGCCGAGGTGGATTCGGCGGGTGAGGTGATCCCCTGGCTGCAGGACTTCACGCTGGGCGCGCCCGCCTACGGGTCTCCGGAGGTGCGGGCACAGATCGAGGCGACGTACGATGCCGGCGCGAAGGACTGGATCCTCTGGAATCCGGGGAGCCGCTATACCGAAGCGGCGCTGCGGCCCGTTGAGGGATGGCATCACGAACCGCATGTGCGCGTGGGTGCGCGCATCGTTCCGGTTTCGGACCGCCTGGCGGCCTTTGAGGTGGCGGTCGACTCGGTTCGGCGAGCCCGGGTGGTCACCGACTCGCTCCGCGCCGACTCGATCGCCGAGCTCCGCGCCGCCGGCGCCGCCCCCGACACCCTCCTGCGTCAGCGCTGAGATTCGGGTGGGGCCCGATCGAGGCGGATCGAGGTCTCTCCTCCCTCGTCGAGACGATCGAGGATCACCCGCTTCATGATTCCCTCCATGAGTCCGGGCGCGAGGCGCCCGAGGATGGCGACCGCGCGGTTGGTCGCACCGGGAATTCGGGTCCCTCGCCGGCGACGTCGGAGTGCGTGCGCGATCGCTTCCGCGACCGCTTCGGGCGGCATCCGGCGGTCGGCGCCCCCCTCGGTGGGGCTGTACCGCTCCGCGTGCCGGGTTCGCACCGGCCCGGGGTGGATCGTGAGGACGCGAGCCGCCGAGCCGAGCGCCGCAGAGAGGCTGCGCGTCCACGACGCCAGTCCGTCCTTGCTTGCGGCGTAGACGGCGGCACCGGGATAGCTGGTGAAGCAGCTCAGGGAGGCGAGTGAGACGAGGTGCGGGGCCGAGGAGAGCGCATTGCGCCGGAGGAGTGTGGTGGTGAGGTGAAGGGGCGCGATGAAGTTGATGTCGAGCACCGCACGCTGCGCGGCGAGGGGGAGGGAGACGAACCGCCCGACGGCGCTGATCCCGGCGCTGTGGACCACGATGTCGATCGGAGGACCCGCTGCGAGCGCCTCGCCCACCGATTCGATCTCGGAGGCGCGAGCGAGGTCGGCCTCGAGGAAGCTCGCCTCTCCCCCCACGGCCTCGATCTCGGCCTGCGTCCGTGCGGCGCGTGACGCATCGCGGTCGATTCCGACGATCGTGCAGCCCTCGCGCGCGAGGGCGATCGCGAGGGCCCGTCCGATCCCGTCGGCCGCTCCGGTGATCACGCATCTCGGCTTGCGGGGGTCACCGGGGTGAGCGGGCGCGGGAGGCGTGGTCCCGAGGCTCGATCCGGAGCGCCGCATGAAGTGTTCGATGAGCCCGGGCGCGAGGCGTCCGGCGAGGTGAATCAGGGTGTTCACTGCGCCGAGGGTGCGATCCCGCGCGGGTCCGTCGATGGCGCGCAGCAGGCGACGCGCGGTCACCTCTGCTGCGGGGAAGCGCGTCCAGTCGATCGTCGAGCGTTCGATCCCCATCTTCCGGTGCAGCCCGCTCCGTGTCGCGCCGGGGCGCACGACCTGGACCTCGAACGACCCGCGCACCTCGGTCCGGAGACTCCGGGCGAACCCTTCGAGCGCCGCCTTGGTCGCCGAGTAGACGGCGTAGCTCGGCGAGGGGAGGCTCGACACGACCGAGCTCACGAAGACCACGCGACCTCCCGCAGCGGTCAGGAGCGGCGAGAGCGCATGGGTGAGCGCGATCGGGGAGGCGAGGTTGAGCTCCACGAGGGCGCGCAGCGCGTCGGGACTCTCCTCCGCGATCCCCCCGTGGAATCCTCCCGCCGCATTCAGAACCAGGCGATCGAGGGCGCCGACCTCGTGCGTGCGCAGGAACTCCGTGACGGTGTCCGCGGCCGATTCACGGGAGAGGTCTGCCCGGCAGTAGAGGTGGCGTTTTGCGAGATCGCGGGCCTCCTCGGAGAGAGTCTCGAGCGCTCGGCGACCGACGATCACGAGGCGCTCGCCACGACGGTCGAGGAGATCGGCGAGGGCGAGGCCGATCCCGTCGGTGGCACCGGTGATGAGCACGCGGGGAGTCCGGGATGGGGTCATGGGGCACCTCACCTCACCCTCCCCGCGCGAACTGGAGCTGGTGCAGGCGGGCATAGAGCCCCCCCTCGTCGAGGAGTTCGGCGTGCGTGCCTTCCTCGCGCAGACGCCCCCGGTGCATGACGAGGATCCGGTCGGCGTTCACGACCGTCGAGAGGCGGTGCGCGATGACGATCGAGGTCCGTCCCTTCATCAGCTCGTGGGTGGCGTCCTCGATCTTCCCCTCGATCTCGGAGTCTACCGACGAGGTGGCTTCATCGAGGACGAGGATCGGGGGATCGAAGACGAGGGCGCGAGCGAAGCTCACGAGTTGTCGCTCGCCGACGCTGAGCGACACGCCGCGCTCGCCGAGTGGTTGATCATATCCGTGCTCGAGCCGCTCGATGAAGGGCGCCGCGCCCACCCGGGTGGCGGCGGCCCGCACCTCTTCGGGTGTGATCTCATCGGCCCCGAGCGTGAGGTTGTACTCGACGCTCTCGCTGAAGAGAAAGACGTCCTGCAGGACGAGGCCGATGCGCGAACGCAGATCGTCGAGGCGTACCTTCCGGATCGGCACGCCGTCGAGGAGGATCTCGCCCTCCTGCACATCGTGGAAGCGCATGAGGAGGTTGATCAGCGTCGTCTTGCCCGCACCGGTGTGCCCGACGATCGCGACCTTCTCGCCCGGGTGCACATGGAAGCTGACGTCGCGCAGCACCCAGTCGGGCTCCCCATCGCGGGTCCCGTAGGCGAAGGAGACATCGCGGAATTCGATCTCGCCGCGGGTGTCGGGAGGGAGTGGATGCGGTTCGTCCGGATCGACGATTTCGGGTTCTTCGTCGAGGAGAGCGAAGATCCGCTCCGAGGAGGCCATCGCGCCCTGCAGGAGGTTGTATTTCTCGCTCAGATCCTGAATGGGCCGGAAGAAGCGTCGTGCGTACTGAAGGAAGGCGGCGAGGATCCCGATCGTGAGCGTGCCCTCGAGGATCCGCCCGCCCCCCGACCAGATGATGAGCGCGAGTGCGATCGCCGTGAAGAGCTCGATGACCGGAAAGAAGAGCGCGTACCAGGTGATCGAGCGGAGGTGTGCGCGGAGGTAGGCGGCGTCGAGCTCGCGGTGCGTCTCCTCCTCGACCGCTTCGCGGTTGAAGAGCTGCACGATGCGCATCCCGGTGAGGCGTTCGTGCAGGAAGGCGTTGAGTTCAGCGACGCGCACCCGGATGTCACGGTACGCGTCGCGGATGCGTGAACGGAAGAGCGAGACGGCCCACCCCACGAGGGGGAGCACGCTGAAGGTCACGAGGGAGAGCTCGAGATCCATCGAGAGCATCACGCCGAAGATGAAGAGGAGCGTGAAGATGTCTCCGAAGACGGTCACGAGGCCCGACGAGAGAAGCTCGTTGAGCGTCTCGACATCGGAGGTGATGCGCGTCATGAGACGCCCGACCGGGGTGCGGTCGTGGAAGGCGAGATCGAGCCGCTGGAGCTGGCGGAAGATGTCGCGGCGCAGATCGTACATGACCGACTGTCCGAGCCATGTCGTGACGAGGCCCTGTGCGTACTCGAGCGCGAAGCTCCCGATCACGGCCGCGAGCCACCCGATCGCGAGGAGTGTGAGGAGGTCGAAGTCGCCGGCGGGGATCGCGCGGTCGAGGGCCTGCTGCGTGATCCACGGGCCGACGACGGCCAGGCCGCTCGCGGCCACGAGGAGGACGATCCCGAGGCCGACCTGCCATGCGTGGGGGCGCACATAGGCGAGGAGGCGACGCATGAGGCGTGCGTCGTACCCCTTCGCGAGTGTTTCCTCGTCGGGGACGGGCGGTGGCGTCATCGGTGCACCTCCGGCGGCGTCATCGGTGCGCGCCCGCTGCCGTCCGGTGCATCAGCGTCTCTCGCATCGCCACCCGTCGGTTCCCGTCATCGACGCGACTCGAGCTCGGCGAGGAGGTCGTCGAGGGTGTGACCGGAGGCGAGGAGCGCCACGAGGAGGTGGTAGAGGAGGTCGGCGGCCTCCTCCGGCGCGCGACCGTCGTCGCTCACGAGCGCGTGGATCACCTCGGCGGTCTCCTCTCCGAGCTTCTTGATGCGGAGGTTGGGATCGTCGAGGAGCTTCACGGTCCAGCTCCCCTCCGGCCGGTCGGCGGCGCGCGCCACCAGCGTCGTCCAGAGTGCGGTGAGCGTTCCCGCCTCCGAGAGCGGTCTCGTGGTCTCGCCGGGCGAGGCCCCCTCGCCGAAGCATGTCGGCTCGCCGGTGTGGCACGCTGGCCCGCTCGGCCGCACCCGCGCGAGGAGGGTGTCGCGATCGCAGTCGGCGTGCAGCGAGACGAGCGCGAGGGTGTGTCCGCTCGTCTCGCCCTTCCGCCACAGCGCCTCGCGAGAGCGCGACCAGAAGTGCACCTCGCCCGAATCGAGGGTCCGTTCGAGCGCCTCGCGATTCGCCCACGCGACCATCAGGACACCTCCATCGTCCGCATCCTGGGCGACCACCGGGATCAGCCCCGCCTCGTCGAAGCGGAGCGCGTCGAGCTCCGACGGGGTGGTGATCGATCGGTCGGTGAGGCCGGTGCCCTTCATCGTCGGCCGCGGCCGGGCTTGTCGTCGCCGACCATCTCGAGCGCGCGCTCCTTCTCGAGGAAGCTGCGTCCCTCGGTCATCCATCGCGGCGCCGGCGCCCCGCGGAGGTGGTGATCGAAGAATTGTCGCATCCGGATCTGGAAGTCCTTCTGGTTCTCGTACCGGCGCAGCCCGTGTCCCGCGCCGGGATACGCGAGCAGCACGACATTCTTCTCGAACCAGCGAAGCCCGTTGTAGAACTCCACGGCGTGCATGAAGCGGACCGTCTGGTCGTCCTCTCCGTGCAGGAGGAGGAGCGGGGTGTTCATCGATCCCGCGTGGTGCACGGCCGACTGGTCGATGTAGAGGTCGAGGTCGTCGTAGAGCCCGACACCGAGGCGCCCCTGCCCGTAGATGTCGTAGTCGTGCGCGTTGTTGCCACCGCCCCAGAGGGCGTTGAAGTCGCTGACCAGGTTGGTGGCGGCGGCGCCGGCGACGATCGCGGCGAAGCGGTCCGAGTGCGTCGAGATATACGCCGATCCCTGCCCGCTGTAGGAGTGCCCGTGCAGACCGATCGCGTCGGGGTCGACGTATCCCATCGCCTCGACGGCGTCGATCGCGAGTTCGATCGAGGCGAGCATGTCCGCGTGCGACGCCCCGATCCGGAAGTGGATATCGGGCTGCATCACCAGATAGCCGTCGCTGACGTAACCGGCGAAGTTGGGCGAGCCGGTGTTGCGGGGCATCGGGTAGCGGTGGAGGTCCTGCGAGTACTGCTCGTAGTAGTTGATGAGCATCGGGCGGCGCTCGCCCTCGCGGTAATCGTACGGGATCGCGAGTGTGCCCTGCTTCCGCACGCCCTCGGGGGTGTGGTAGTCGAAGAGGATCCGCCGTCCCCAGTTGTATTCAGCCTGCTGCGGGTTCGCGTCGGTGATCGGGGTGGGATCGGCGAAGTCGGTGCCCGCCACATGCCAGTCGGGGAAAACCTCGAAGGTTTCACGGGTGAAGATCACGGAGTCCGCGTACTTCGCCTTGAGCGGTCGACCGAAGCGCGCGTCGTCCCAGACGAGCTCCTCGAGGTCGCCGTCGTCGAGCCGGAAGAATCCGTCCTCCTTGGTCCACGTGCCGAAGGCGGTCAGCCAGATCGGCCCGTCCAGGTCGACTTCGTCCTCTTCGGGGTCGAGGTCGAGGAGCCTGAACTCGATCTCGCGCTCGGCGCCGACCCCCTTCGTGAGGTTCCGCGGAGCGCTCCCGTCGAGGGGCTGGAGCCAGAGGTCCCAGCGCGACTCGACGATCGGCTCGCCCTCGGTGGTCCACGCCGCGATCCCGTGCGGAGGCTTCTCGCCGAAGCGGTCGAACTCCTCATTCTCGTACGTGACCGGAGCGTTCGCCGAGAGGTTGCGGTGCTCGCCCGATGCGACGTCGAAGGTCCAGAGGTGACGGTCCTTCCAGTAGAGGAAGTGCTCGCCTTCGGGGTCGAACCCGAGGGTGCGCTCGTGCGCCTCGAGGATCACTTCGCGCTCGCCGGTGTCGAGATCGACCCGGTACCAGTCGCGGTAGTCCGGACGCCAGTCGGAGCGGTAGGCGCGGTCATCGGAACCCACCGCGGTCCGGCCGTTCTCCGAGATCTGGACCGTCTCCATCGTCTCGTCTGCGAGCTGCACGTAGCGGAGCCCGCTCCCGGCCTCGACATGCACCACGCCGAGGTGCGTGCGGTTGCGGTCGGCTTCCGCGCGCGAAGCCTGGATCGACTGGATACGGTCGTCGGCCACATGCCAGATGTTGACATCGGCCACGAACTCCGGGCAGATGCCGTCGAGGACCTCCTCGGGCCCGAGCGGACGCCCGTCGGGGCCCGTCCGGAGCGCGAGGCGCGAAACGCCGGGACCTGCGGGTGCCTCTCCTCCGGCTTCCGCACCCGCCTCGTCGTCCGCCGCAGTGGGCGTCTTGCACACCTCGGAGGGCGCGAGCTGCTGCGGGCGTGTCGCCACGAAGAGCCGTCGCGCGTCGTGAGACCAGCGCAGCGACCCCTTTTCGCTCAGGACGCGCTCGGTCGGGAAGCCGTGCAGGGCACCGCGCGCGGGTGCGTCGAGGAGGTTCGTCTTCGTGGAGTCGTCGGTCACCGGGCGCGGGTCGATCACCAGCGGCGCCGATCCCGAGGTCACCGACGGCCAGAGGAGGAGGGCGTTCTCGCGCTCGACGAGTGCGTCGACTTCGGTCCCTCGCAGGACCGCGAGCGCATCACGCGAGGGCGCTTCTTCCTCGTCGCCCCAGGTGAGACGCGCGTACGTCGCTTCGCGCTCGGCGTCGAGCGTCGTGCGCAGGCGTGTCGTCAGGTCGAGAAGAACGACGCCGTTCGCCTCGCCTCCCGGACCGTCGATCGTCCACGCCAGCCGCGCTCCCGACTCGTCGAGGGCGTGCTCGTCGACGTAGGGGATCAGCTCTTCATGGCCGGCCTCGAGGTAGCGTACGATGAAGTCGGTACCCTCGTACTCGGCCTCCTCGTCGGCCGGATTCTTCCTGAGCCAGAGCACCCCGGCGTCGGCGAAGCCGAAGGGGTTCGCATCGCTCCAGCGGCGGGTCTCTCCCGTCTCGAGGTCGCGGAGCTCGACGTCGCGTGGTTCGTCGTCATCCTCATCGGCGCTGTCGTCGGTGCCGTCGCCGGCGTCGTCCCCGGCGTTGTGAGGCGGGTCGATGAAGTACGCGATCCACCGCGAATCGTCCGAGAAGAGGGGGCCCGATCCGCGCGGGACGAGGATCGAGTCCACCGAGGGGAGACGCTTGATCACCAGGGGCCGATCCGCCACGAGTGGCTCACGGTCGTCGATCTCGCGGTGATCGAATGCGTAGGTTACCCACCGTCCGTCGGGGGAGATCGATGCATCTCCCACCGAGCGCCAGAGGAGGTAGTCGTCGATCGTGAGGACGCGTCGACCGTCGCGCGTCGGCGCCTCGACGTTCTGCGCGGCGAGGGGGGTCGACGCGGTGAGGGCGCCGGCGAGGAGGAGGAGCACCGTGAGGGGGATACGCGATGAGGTACGCACGGGGTGACGTGTCATGACGGGTCTCGAGGGGGGAATCGCAGGTCGAATCCGCGGACGAACGAGGTGGAGAGGAGGGGCGGGAGGAGACGATGCATCGATCAGGGTCCCGGTAGCAAGGCGTCCCGGCGCACGGGGATCTCCCACTCCGCGAGCGCCGACTTGAGCGCACCGACCGTCGTCACCCCTTCGTGCAGGATGCCGGCGAGGAGCGCGGCCGAGGCGTGTCCCTCGGTGAAGGCGTCGCGCAGGTGAACGGCATCTCCCGCGCCCCCCGAAGCGACGACCGGGACATCGACACGATCGGCGACGGCGCGTGTCAGTTCGAGGTCGTAGCCCGAGCGCACGCCGTCGCGGTCGATGCTGGTCAGGAGGATCTCGCCCGCGCCGCGTTGAGCGCACTCGGCCGCCCACGCGACGGCGTCGAGATCGGTGCGCGTCCGTCCGCCGTGCGTGTAGTGGCGCCAGCCCCCACGCTCGTCGCGGGCCGCGTCGACGCTGGCCACGATGCACTGCGCGCCGTACCGGCGGGCGCCCTCGGTCAGGATCGAGGGGTCGCGCACCGCGGCGCTGTTCACGCTGATCTTGTCGGCGCCGGCGCGCAGCAGCGGTCCGATATCGTCCACCGTACGCACCCCTCCGCCGACGGTGAGCGGCACGAAGAGCACCTCTGCGGTGCGCTGCACCGTCTCGAGGAGGGTGCCGCGCCCTTCGTGCGATGCGGAGATATCGAGGAAGCAGATTTCGTCGGCTCCCTCGGCCTCGTAGCGGGCGGCGAGTTCGACGGGATCTCCCACCTCGCGAAGGCCCTCGAAGTTCACACCCTTCACCACGCGTCCGTGCCGGACGTCGAGGCAGACGATGACGCGGGGACGAAGCATCAGAGCCCCTCTTCCGTCCACGTCAGCCGGACCGAGCCCTTGGTGCTGAAGACGCGCTCGCCCGGCTGCATCGCCTGGCGAAGCGCGAGGCCGGTGGCCTTGATCGCCGCCTCGACCACGTGGTGTCGGTCGCGACCCCGCTCGACCACGATGTGCAGGGTGGCGCCGAGGTTGTGGGCGAAGGCCTGCACGAAGTGCTCCCAGAGGTCCGAGGGGAGGGTACCCTCGTACCACGCGCGGCCGCCGAGATCGAGGGCGGCGCGCACGAGCGCATCATCCATCGGCACGGTGGCCCACCCGTAGCGCTCGGCTTCGGCGGGGACCTCCTTGCGCAGCGCGAGCCCGAGGGTGATCGCGACATCTTCCATGAGGTGGTGCTTCATGTCTCCCGTTGCGCGGAGCACGAGTCCGAGGCCGGCGTAACGGGCGAAGGTCTCGACCATATGCGTGACGAAGACGTCATCGGTCTCGACATCGATCGCTCCTCCCCCCGCGTCGACCTCGAGCGAGATCTGCGTCTCCTTCGTTTCACGTGTCAGCCCGGTCATCCTGTCGGCTCCATCCAGAGTTCTTCAATACCCTTCTAGTCGAGGCGTCGGCCGTGGCGCGCGGCCACGGCGTGAGAATCGAGTGTGTCGGTGTAGAGCGCCATCCCGAGGACGGCAGCGTGCGCGCCGACCTCCTCGAGCCAGCGGAGCTCGTCGAGGGTGGTCACACCGCCGGAGATCCAGACGCGGTGATCGGTGGCGTCGAGCACGGCGCGCACCGCCTCGCGATCGATCCCCTCCATGCGACCCTCGCGTCCCACATCGGTGCAGAGGACCCCGCCGAGCGGGAGGGGGTCGAGTTCGGCGAGGAGATCCCGGACCGCGATTCCGCTCCCCTCGGTCCACCCCTTCGTCACAACCTCGCCGTCGCGGATGTCGGCGGCCACCACGACACGTCCGGGGTGTCTCTCGACGAGTGCTCGACGCCACGCGGCGTCCTCGACGGCGCGCGTGCCCACCACGATGCGGGCGGGGCCGAGGGCGAGGAGCGCCTCGGCGGTGTCGTCGTCCCGGATCCCGCCCCCGACCTGGATCTCCACCCCGTCGGGGATCGCCGCGAGAATCTCGGCGAGCACCGTGCGGTTGTCACCCTGGCCGAGCGCGGCGTCGAGGTCGACGAGGTGCAGCGCTTCGAAGCCCTGGGCCGCCCAGTCGAGCGCGACGGCGACCGCGTCGGGGCGGGAGAGGGCGAGGTGATCGGGGCGGCCGCCCACGAGCTGGACGCACGCACCGCGTCGAAGGTCGACGGCGGGGATCGCGATCATCGAGAGGCCTCCGCGTTGCGGATGAAGTTTTCGACGAGTCGGCGGCCGGCGGCCGAACTCTTCTCGGGATGGCACTGCACGCCCACCACGGAGCCACGTCGTACCGCGGCGGTGAAGCGATCGTTCTCGTACTCGGTCCACGCGATCACATCGCCCGGGTCGTCGGTGTCACAGACGTAGGAGTTGGCGTAGTACGCCACGAAGTCGGGGATTCCGTCGAAGAGCGGGTCGTCGGCGGTCTCGAGAGCATTCCACCCCATCTGCGGGATGACGGAAGCTCGCACCCTCCGCACGCGTCCCGGGATCACCCCGAGGCCTTCGCCATCCCCCTCCTCGGATCTCTCGAAGAGGAGTTGCATCCCGAGACAGATCCCGAGCGTGGGCATCCCCCCCGCGATCCGCTCGACGATCGGGGTGCGATCATCCGGCAACGCCTCGAGAGCGGCCTCGAAGGCGCCCACTCCCGGGAGGACGAGGGCGTCGAGTGCGAGCGCCTCGGACCACTCCGAGGTCACCGTCACCGCGGCGCCCGCGTGCTCGAGCGCCTTGCCGAGCGAGTGGAGGTTGCCCACGCCGTAGTCGAAGAGCGCGACGCGCAGCGGGAGGGTCATCGGGAAGACTCCGCCGGCTGCACCGCATCCCCCAGGAGATCGAGCACCTCCAGGAAGCGCGCCATCTCGTCCCACGGCCCGATCGAGACGCGCAGCCCGTCGGGAGCGCCGAGCCCGGCGGCGAAGGGGCGCAGCGCCACGTCGTGCTCACGGAAGGCGTCGGAGAGGTCGCGCGCCGTGCCTGCCGCGACCGGGATGAAGAGAAAGTTCGCCTGCGAGGGGAGGGGTGCGAAGCCGCGCCCCCGCAGCTCGGTCTCGAATCGCTTCCGATTCCCGACCGCCGCCTCCACCGTCCGCGCGACCCACCCCTCCTCGTCGCGCAGCGCCGCGATCGCGGCGACCTCGGCGAGCTGATTGACCTTGTAGGGGCCGCGGCTCTTCTCGGCCTCCAGCACCGTCCCGACCGTCCCGAATCCGAGTCCGACGCGCACCCCGGCGAGGGCATACGCCTTGCTGAGCGTGCGGATCACGAGGGTGCGCGGACGGCGCGTGGCGAGCGGGATCAGCGTTGCGTCCGTGGCGTCGTCCGCGTAGTCGGCGTACGCCTCGTCGAAGACGACGAGCGGGCCGCCGTCGGCGCGCGCGTCGGCCGCCGCGAGGAGGGTGTCGATCCACGAGCGCTCGACCGAGGAGCCCGTCGGATTGTTGGGGCGGCAGATGTAGACGAGGCAGGGGTCGCCCTCGAGGAGGCGCGTGGGATCCTCCACCGCGTCGGCCCACGGGAGGGGGCGAGCCTCGCGCCCATTCATCCGGCAGAAGGGCTCGATCATCGAGAAGGTGGGCGCCGGATACCGCACCGCGCCCCCGAACTCGCGGGCCGCGCGCCAGAGAGAGTCGAGGATGTCGTCGGAGCCCGCGCCGGTCGTCACCTGCTCCGGGGAGACGTCGAAGCGCGCGGCAGCGGCCTCGCGGAGCACGTCCGCGTAGAGCGCCGGGTAGCGCACGAGCCGCTCGGCCGCGGCGCCGCGCACCGCGGCGAGCGCCCCGGGGTGCGCGCCCCACCGGTTCGTGTTGTCGCTCAGGTCGACGGTGACCGGGCGGCGGTCGGGGGCGTAGAGCTCGAGCGCCCGGTAGTCGGGGCGCGGGAACCCGGGACGGGGTGCGCGCGTGCTCACACGGCGCTCCCGGTGTCCGAGCCGTCGCTCGCCGCTCTCGTCCGGCGCATCGCCGCGGCCGCGGCGTGCCCCGGCAGTCCCTCCGCCTCGGCGAGGCGCACGGTGTCGTCGGCGAGCGACGCGGCGCCCTCGTCGGTGAGCTCCTGCCATGTGTACGAGCGGAGGTAGTGAAGCACCGAGAGCCCCGAGTACGACCGCGACGTTCCGGCGGTCGGGAGGACGTGGTTGGCGCCGGTGAGGTAGTCCCCGAAGGCGACCGCCGACGCTCCGCCCATGAAGACCGTCCCCGCGGTGCGGATCCCGGCCAGGTCGGAGTGCGGGTCGGTCGTGAAGAGCGCGAGGTGCTCCGCGGCGTAGGCGTCGGTGAAGGCGATCGCTTCGGCGCGGGTGGCGGCCAGGAGGAAGGCGCCACGGGAGACGAGCGCCTCCTCGATCACCTCGCGTCGCGGCGCACGCGCCACCTGGACGGCGAGCTCCACCTCGGCCGCGCGCAGCAGCTCGGAAGAGGTCGAGACGAGCGCGACGGCCGCGTCGGGGTCGTGCTCCGCCTGCGCGACGAGCTCGGCGGCGACGCGCGCGGGGTCGGCGGTCGCGTCGGCGAGCACGAGCACCTCCGAGGGGCCCGCGGGCGAGTCGATCACCACCTCGCCCGCGACCTGTCGCTTGGCCTCGAGCACCCACTTGTTGCCCGGGCCCACCACGGCGGCACACCGCGGCACCGACCCGGCCCCGTACGCCATCGCCGCCACCGCGCCCTCGCTGAAGTGAAGCGTCACTGACTCAGTGCTCAAGAGCGCGGTGTACTGCTTGATCAGGCTGTTTTTCGGCTCGGTCAGGATCCGCACGAAGTCCTGCTC
>JAVVEY010000022.1:0-30846 GCA_032250675.1 Longimicrobiales bacterium
GCGCAGGCGGCCCGGGCGGAGGCGGCCGGAGCGCAGGCGGCCCGGGCGGAGGCGGCCGGAGCGGCCAGGGCGGAGCGCGGAGCGCCGCCGATCTTCGTCGCCGCGGCGAGACGCTCATGGTCGAGATCGAGCGCGACGAGACGCGCATCGCCGAAATCCTCTCGATCTTCGCCGAGCCGGGGTTCTACGATCGCGCCGACGAGTCCGATGTCGAACGTCTCCAGGGGGAGCTCGAAGCCGCCAAGCGCCGCGTGGCCAAACGGATGGCCGAGTGGGAGGCCACGGAGCGCGATCTCGCGTCCGCGGAGGCGAGGTGATCCGTGCCGCGCTGAGAGATGCGCGCTCCGCCCTCCGTCGGGCACACACACATCTTCACCGCCTCTCCCCCCCGCAGCTCCTCGTCATCTCCTTCGCCGCGCTGATCGTCGTGGGCATGGTGGGGCTCGCAACGCTTCCGGCGCTCTACACCGACGGCCGCCCCCTCGGGTGGATCGACGCCCTCTTCACCGCGACGAGCGCGGTCTGCGTGACGGGGCTGATCGTGGTCGACACCGCGACCCACTTCACCCCTCTGGGGCAGGGCTTCCTCCTGGTTCTCATCCAGCTCGGCGGGCTCGGGATGATCACGGTGGCGAGCCTGGTGGTGGTGAGCCTGGGGCAGCGGCTCTCGCTCCGCGCCGAATCGGTGGTGTCGACCGGCCCCTCGTCGGTCCCCGATCTCGACGCCCGCCACCTCGTCGCGAGAGTCGTCGGCTTCACGCTGGCGCTCGAGGCGTTCGGCGCCCTCCTCCTCCTCTTCGCCTTCGCGCCCCACTTCCCCCTCCACACCGCGTTCTGGCACGCCCTCTTCCAGTCGGTGAGCGCCTTCTGCAACGCGGGCTTCTCGACCTTCACCACCTCGCTCGAGGCGTGGGCGGGGAACAGCGTGGTGATCTGGACGGTCATGGCGCTCGTCGTCCTCGGCGGGATGGGGTTTCTGACTCTGGCCGAGGTGCACCGGTGGTATCTGACCGATGATCGTGCCTGCCGCCCGCGCATCTCGATCCACTCGCGGATCGCGCTGGTGACGACGGTCGTACTCCTCGCCGCCGGGTGGGGCGCCTTCGCCGTACTCGAGTGGCGAGGCGTGCTCGAGGGGATGCCCTTCGTCTCCCGACTCGAGAACTCCCTCTTCATGAGCGTCACCGCGCGCACCGCCGGCTTCAACACCGTGCCGTACGCCGAGGCGTCGGATCCGGCGAACTTCCTCACGATGCTCCTGATGTCGATCGGCGGATCCCCGGGCTCGACGGCGGGGGGGATAAAGACGACGACCTTCTTCCTGATCGGACTCCTCGCCTGGTCGAGGATGCGCGGACGCACCGCGGTCTCGGTCTGGTCGCGCACGATCCCCGACGAGACGATTCAGCGCGCCGTCGGGCTCTTCGTGGTGGGGTTCGCCGTCATGACAGGCGGGATCCTCCTCTTCACGGTTCTCGAGTCGCAGGGGGGTGCGGGGCCGCCCTTCCTGACGCTGATGTTCGAGGCGGTGAGCGCCTTCAACACGGTGGGGCTCTCGCTGGGTGTGACGCCCGAACTCGAGCCGGGGTCGCGAGTCTTCACCACAGTACTCATGTTCATCGGTCGCGTGGGCCCCCTCGCCTTCGCCTCGGCGATCGCGGCGCGCGCACGTGCTTCGGCCCCCCGGTACCACTACGCCCGCGAGGATGTCTCGGTCGGATAGGAACGGCCGGGAGATCGACAGCAAACCCCTTCGGAGTTGAGAAGATGAAGAGATTCGTCGTGATCGGACTCGGAAATTTCGGCTCGACAGTCGCGATGGCGCTGGGCGACAAGGGGCACGAGGTGATCGCGATCGATCGGAACGAGGACACGGTGCAGCGCGTGGCGGACCATGTGGACCGCGCCGTCGTCGGGGACGGGACCGACCCCGCCGTCCTCGAGGATGTGGGATGCGCCGAGGCCGAAGCCGCGATCATCAGCACGGGCGACGATGTGACCGCCTCGGTCCTCGCCGTCCTCGTCGCCCAGGACCTCAAGATCCGGGACGTGCATGTGAAGGTCATCTCGGATATTCACGCGCGCGTGGTGGATCGGCTGGGAGTCACCTCCACGATCTTCCCGGAGAAGGATACCGGGGCGCGCCTCGCCGAGAGCCTCGGGAGCTCGGCGGTGCTCAACTACCTCCCGCTGAGCCCCGGCTTCTCGGTGCAGGAGATGGCGGTGCCCGACGAGTGGATCGGCAAGTCGCTCCGGGAACTCGACCTCCGTCATCACTACACCGTCTCGGTGGTCGCCGTGCACGACATGCTGACCGACACCGTCTCGGCGGTCCCCGACCCCGACGCGCCCCTCAAGGAGAGCGACACCCTCTTCGTGGCGGGCGCCGAGGCCCGGCTCGACCGGGTGAGCAAGCTGGTCGAGTAGGACGGGCGGGGGGAGTAGCCGGCGGTGGGTTTACAGCGCTCTACGCCCCGAGAGAACCTGGACGACGACGGCCACGAGGGCGATGACGAGCAGGATGTGGAGCAACCCGCCTGCGTGGAAGCCACCGAGCAGGCCCAGGGCCCAGAGGACGACGAGGATGATGGCGAGTGTGGTCAGCATGCTGGACTCCGGGAGGTCGGGGAAGGGTGTATATGAAGTCCTCCCGGAGCGGGCGGGATACCATCGGTCGTCGGGGGGATTGCAGGATCACACCCGCAATAACGAGACTTCCGGGACCCGGCACCCCACCGGGCTGGATCGTTGGAATGACGGGCATGGGGAAGGCGGCGGCGAGAGCGCGGGACGCCGCAGTCGATGGAGCTCCCGGTGGACCTCGCATACCCGCGCGAGGAGCAGGATTGCTCCCCAGCTTCGAACCCAGACCTCCAGGGAAGTCCCTTGTCGCCACCCTCAACGGCAGACCGTGAACCGGAAGTCCCGAGTGTCGAGAGGAAGAAGATCCTGCTCGTCGAAGATGACTTCCTGCTGGCCGAGACGTACCGCACGCTCATCGAGGGCTTCGGCTGCACGGTGATGGGACCGGTGAGCAGCATCAGCGCCGCCCTCGAACTCCTCGAGACGGACGTCCCCGACGCCGCCTTCCTTGATGTGTACATCTCGGGCTCCACCGTCGCGCCGGTCGCCGAACGTCTTCTCGCCCTCGATCGGCCCTTCGTCTTCCTGACCGCGGCCCAGAATCTCACTCTGCTCCCGGAGCATCTTCGGCATGCGGAGATTCTGGGGAAGCCATCGACCACCTCCGGGGTCCGGCGGGCTCTGGACGCGATGCTGGGCGAGGAGGATTGACTCGACCGTCCGGCGGCCAACTCCACATGCGCAGGCTCCGGATGGGACCGCGGAGAGCGAGCGCTCCCACGAAGCCGGGGGCCGGAGCCAGGTGCCTCAGATTCCAACCGGCGCTACGGCCGGAGCGGCCGTCCCAGCGGACGACGCGGGCGGGAGCCGGGTCCAGGGTGACCTCGAAGCGACCGAGATCGCCGGCCAGCCCCTCGCCGGTGGCCTTGAGCACGGCCTCCTTGCGGGTCCAGCACCGGAAGAAGGCGGCGGTCCGGAGGTCACCGGGGAGCTCCCGGAGCGCCCTGGACTCTTCGGGTGAGAAGAAGCGGTCCGCCAGGCGTTCCATCTCCGCGATCTCGTGAATTTCTTCCACATCCACGCCGATCGGAGCGATCCCGGTGACGGCGACGAGAGCGAGGTCGCCGGCGTGGGTGACGTTGAAGAAGAGAGGCCCGTGACGGCACGCGGAGGGCACGATGGGTCGTCCTGACGCCTCGGTCGCGATCACCACCTCGACCGGGGCGCAAACCAGGTAGCGGGCGAGCACCGATCGGAGGGTGGCGCGGCCCACCACGTACCTGCGGGCGTCCCGGGAGTCGTGGAAGCGCTCGGCCCGGGCCCGCTCCCCCGTAGCGAGGAATCGATGCAGCCGCTGGAGCCGGTGGTCGGGGACGTCGAGACCGACCCGGAAGAGGTGGATATCGCCCGGAGCGAAGGAAGGCCGGGGTGGAGAAGGGGGCCAGGCCGAGGCCGCTTCCGTCTCGGGCGCCTCCACCGCTCCGGCGATCGGGAGCCGGAAGCGCCGCGCGCCGACGGCCTCTCTCACCCGTCCACCCCCTCGAGGGTCCCGGCGAGGACGCCCCGCGCCACCTCCCGGTTTTCCTGGAGAGGGTGAGGATCCCCCCGGAGGTGTCGGACACGGGAACCATCTGTGGCGGCGATCCACCATTCCTCGAACTCGTCGGTCCGCCTACTCCAGTCGAGGCGCGCGCCCCGCGCCGGGTCCGGGCAGCCGAGGGGCGACGAGGCGGATCGATGGGTCACTGTGGTCATGGACTCGCCTCCGGATCGGGCGCGTGGATCTTCGGTACACACCCAGGATCAGCAAGGCGCGGACCAGACGCGCGCCCCCGTCCCGTGGCGCTTCCGGGCCTGCCATTCCAGACCCGCGAGTTCCGTTCTGCCGTCCCGAAGGGGTGTTGTGGAACTCAAGCCACGGGTGTGGCCCGCACCGGTCACGGCCCGGCGCCCGGCAGGTGCCCGCACGGAGTGTCCGACGCCCCTGAAGAGGCGGTGAACCGGTGTGGCCGATGGGGGCTGCGGGTTCGACCGCAGGGAGCGTGGACCGGGCATGTGTCGTGCATGAAGAAGGATGACCGCCCGCCCCCGATTCGCGACAGATCGACCGCGTTTCGGGCACGGCGTGAGATCCTTTCGTCCCGTCCTCCTGGCCATGCCGCGACACTTCTCTCTCGGGGAGTCCCCCCTCGGGGACCCCCTGCCCGCCCCGCCGCCGACCGGGCTTTCCCGCCTGGTGGCCGCCGTGGCCGTGCTGATGGGTCGGTACGCCGCCACGGAGCGGGTCTCGCTGGCGATCACGCGAGACCTCCTGCCGGGGGATCGGACGGGCTCACCGCGGGACGCTCCGAAGACCGGGAGTGTCGGGGAGAGCCCTGCCACCGTCCGGGTGGAGCTGGGCGGAGGCATCACCTTCGGGGAGGTGGCGCGGTCGCTCGCGGCGCGACTCGCGGAGATCGAGCCGGCGGAGGACCGGGAGACGGAGGCGGGGCCTCCCCGGATCCTGATCGCGGCCCGGGAAGAGGCGTGCGATCTCGACGGGGTCGAGGTCGCCGTCCTGGTGGAGCCCTGCGACGACGGAATCGAGTACACGGTGAGGTGCGACCCCGAGCTGCACACACCCGCCTCCGAGGCGCGCACCTCCCGACACCTCCAGGCGCTCCTCCGGGCGGCCGCAGACGCGCCGGATACGGCGGCCGCAGAGATCTCCTTCCTGACCGCGGAGGAACGACACCAGGTCGTCGAGGCGTGGAACGAGACCGCATCGCCCTACCCCCGGAAGACGATCCACGAGCTCTTCCGCACGGTGGCTCGACGCTTCCCCGACGCCGTCGCGCTCGACGATGGTCGCACCCGGATCGCGTACCGGGAGCTCGACCGTGACACCGACCGGATGGCGCGGTACCTGGCCCGGAACGACGTCCGGCCCGGCGACCGGGTCGGCATCCGGATGGCGCGTTCGCACACACTGATCCGGACGGTGCTGGCCGTCCTGAAGGCGGGTGGAACCTACGTCCCGCTGGATCCAGACTATCCGGCGGAACGCCTGGCCTTCCTGGCGCAGGACGCGAGGGTCGACTGGGTTCTGGTGAACGGCACCGACCGCCGCCCGGCCGCGCACCCCGCCGGGAGTCTCGATCTGGACCTCGCCGCAGCGGAGGAGGAGATCGCCGGCGAGCCGGCAACCCCCCTCGAGATCGCTCCGGGTCACCCCGACGACCCCGCGTACGTCATGTACACCTCCGGCTCCACAGGGCGGCCGAAGGGGGTTCTGGTTCCGCACCGAGCTGTCGTCCGGCTGGTCCGGAACACCGACGTTGCGCGGCTGGACGCCTCCGAGCGGATCCTCTGCTTCGCCCCCGCATCGTTCGACGCCTCCACGCTGGAAATCTGGGGGGCGCTCCTGAACGGGGGGTGCCTGGTTGTCTTCCCCGGCGGACCGGAGGAACTGGACCGTCTCCCCGAGTTCGTGGAGGAGGAGGGAGTCACGACCCTCTGGCTCACGGCGGGACTCTTTCATCGCATCGTGGAGCGAGGTCTCGGACACCTCCGGGGGGTCAGGCAACTCCTGGCGGGCGGCGACGTTCTCTCCCCTCGTCACGTACGTCAGGCGCTGGAGGAGCTTCCCGGGTGCACGGTGATCAACGGGTACGGGCCGACCGAGAACACGACCTTCACCTGCTGTCATTCGATGACCGGGCCCGGAGATGTGGGAGAGCGCGTGCCGATCGGGCGGCCGATCGCCAATACCCGGGTCTACGTTCTGGACCCGGCGGGACAGCCGGTGCCGGTGGGCGTCCCGGGAGAGCTCTACGCCGGCGGCGACGGCGTGGCCCTGGGATACATGGATCGACCCGACGAAAACCGGCGGAGGTTCCTCCCGGACCCCTTCGCGGCAAGTGAAGGGGCCCGGATGTACAGGACCGGGGACCGGGTGCGCCACCTCCCCGACGGGGCGCTGGAGTTCCTGGGACGGATGGACGAGCAGGTGAAGATCCGCGGCTATCGGATCGAGCCCGGAGAGATCGAGATCGCGCTGACGCGTCACCCCGAGGTCCGGGCGGCCGTGGTGGTCCCCGGCACGCGGAACGGGGAGACGATCCTCCTCGCCTTCGCCGAAGCGGATCCGGAGCGCCTCGACTCCGAGGAGGTGGCGGCGTTCCTGCGGAAGGAGCTCCCGGTCCACATGATCCCGGCCCGGGTGACGGTGGTCGAACAGATCCCCGTGACGGCCAGTGGAAAGGTGGACCGGAATCGCCTGGTTCCCTCCAACGGGAACGGACGGCCGGCGCCCCCGGAGTCGGAATCACGGGAGGGCGGGACGCTCCCCCCCGACGACCCGCCCCCGCCGGCCGAAACGGGTGAACCGGTGGACGCCGCGGACGCCCGTACCTGGGAAGCCCGCCTGGCCAGGGTGTGGGGCCGGCTCCTCGACCTGGACTCGATCCCCCGGGATCGGGGCTTCCTCGATCTGGGAGGAGATTCGCTCCTGGTGCTCCGTATGCTCGAGGAGCTCCGCCGTGAACACGGCATCGACCTCACGGTCGCCGGATTTTTTCAGCATCCGACGGTACGCTCCCTCGCCGCCCACCTGGGCCGGCCGGACACGGCCGCATCGCAGGGGAAGCACGGACCCCGGGATCCGACGAATGGCGCGTCCCCTCCCGGCTCGCCCCGGCGCGCACCCGGGCGGCGCCCGGAGGCATCGGGGGATTCCGAGGGCGCCGTCGCCATCGTGGGGATGGCGGGCCGCTTTCCGGGCGCGGACTCTGTGGACGCGCTGTGGCGCGTGCTCCTCGAAGGGCGGGAGACGACCACCTTCTTCCTGGAGACCCCCGAGGGCCTCGACCCCTCGGTGCCCCCGGAGCTGCGAGATGACGAGAACTACGTCGCCGCTCGGGGCGTGCTGGAGGATGCCGATCGCTTCGACCCCGCGCTCTTCGGGATGAGCCCCCGTGAAGCCGAGGTCATGGACCCCCAGCACCGGGTTTTCCTCGAGACCACATGGGAGGCGATCGAGGCCGCGGGATACCCCCCGGGAGAGGTCCGGGAGAGGGTGGGGGTCTTTGCCGGGATGGGGTACAACAACTACTTCCCCCGGAATGTGGCACCCCACCGGGAGCTCATCGACCAGCTCGGTGCACTCCGGGTCCAGATCGCCAACGAGAAGGACTACGTGGCGATCTTTCCGGCGTACAAGCTCGGTCTTCGCGGTCCGGCACTGAGCGTCCACACCGCCTGCTCCACCTCCCTCGTCGCCGTCGCGCTGGCCGTCCAGAGCCTTCGGACCGGGCAGTGCGAGATGGCGGTGGCGGGCGGGGTCGCCGTCTCGGTTCCCCAACGGGCGGGTTACCTCTACCAGGCGGGGGGGATGCTCTCCGCGGACGGCCACTGCCGCCCCTTCGACCGGCGGGCCACGGGGACCGTGTTCAGTGACGGCTCCGCGGCCGTCGTGCTCAAGCGTCTCGAAGACGCCGAGGCTGCGGGCGACACCGTCTACGCGGTGATCCGGGGCGTGGGGGTGGGCAACGACGGGGCGACGCGCGCCAGCTTCACCGCGCCCACGGTGGACGGGCAGGCCGACGCAATCCGCATGGCGCTCGAAGATGCGGGGTGGAGCGCCGACACGGTGTCGTACGTCGAGGCCCACGGAACGGCGACGCCCCTGGGCGACCCCGTGGAGATCGCCGGGCTCACCCAGGCCTTCCGGGCGTCGACCGCCGAGCGCGGCTTCTGCCGGGTCGGGTCGGTGAAGAGCAATCTGGGACACCTGACGGCCGCCGCCGGAGTCACCGGCCTCATCAAGACCACCCTGGCCCTGCACCACCGCACACTTCCGGGCACCGTCCACTTCGAGTCGGCGAACCCGGCGATCGACTTCCACAACACCCCCTTCCGCGTCCAGGCCGAGTGCACGCCCTGGGTACGGAACGGGAGCCCCCGACGGGCCGGTGTCAGCTCCTTCGGGGTGGGCGGAACCAACGCCCACCTGGTGCTGGAGGAGTACGACCCGGTCCCGGTGGAGCGCCCGGAGCCGGTGCGCTCCATCCTCCTCCTCTCGGCTCGCTCCGAGGAAGGCCTCGCCGAGGCGTCGCGCCGGCTCGGAACGCAACTGGCAGGTGCGTCACCGCCCTCTCTGGGAGACGCGGGGTACACCCTCCAGGTGGGAAGGCGCCGCTTCGATCACCGTCGCTTCGTGGTGGCCGGGACGCTCGAAGCGGCCGTGACTCGCCTCGCCGATCCGACGACGGCGACGTGTGGCCGGAATCGGCTTGCCGATGAGGGGCCGCCGGGCGTGGTGATGGTCTTCCCCGGGCAGGGGATCCAGCGCCCGGAGATGGCGCGGGACCTGTACGAGACCGATCCGGAGTTCCGGGCGGATGTGGACGCCTGCGCGGCGGTCTATCGGGAGGAGACCGGTGAGGAGCTGCTGCCGAAGCTCTTTCCGCGGGGACGCGGCGAGGACGCCAGCCTGGCGCTGGCCCGGACCGCCCTTGCGCAGCCCTCGATCTTCACGGTGGAGTATGCGCTGGCACGGATCTGGCTCCGCCTCGGCATCCAACCCCGGGCACTCCTCGGCCACAGCCTGGGAGAGATCGCGGCGGCCACCGTGGCCGGGGTGTTCACCCTGCACGATGCCATGACGCTGGTCACGGCGCGCGGCAGAGTCATTCAGGCCCTCCCCCCGGGGTCGATGCTCTCGGTCCGGAAGGCGGCCCGCGACGTGGCCTGCCTCCTGCCGAGAGGCGTCGTGGTCGCCGCCGAGAACGCCCCCGACCTCTGCGCGGTGTCCGGGCCGCCGGAGCTCATCGCCGAAACCGGGCGAAGGCTGAAGAAGGAGGGGGTGGCGTTCCGGGAGCTGCAGGTCTCGCACGCATTCCATTCTCCCATGATGGACAGGGCCCTGGATCCCTTCCGGGCGGCCCTCGGAGAGGTACACTTCTCGCCGCCCCGACTCCCGCTCGTTTCCACCGTGACGGGGGAGTGGATCTCCGACGCCGAAGCGACCGACCCCGAGTACTGGGTGAACCACATCCGGGCCCCGGTGCGCTTCGCCGAAGCCGTGGCCGTGGCCGCCGAAGAAGAGGGCGCCCTCTTCCTGGAAGCGGGCCCCGAGTCCACGGCGTCAGCGCTGGTGCGACGCTGTCTCGGCCCCGAGTCCCGGGTCATCGCCTCGCTGGAGAGGGTTTCCGTCGACACGAGCGACTGGGACGCGATCTTCCGGGCCATCGGCCGACTGTGGCTGGCCGGGGTGGAGCTGGAGTGGCGCTCTCTCCCCGGCAATGCCGTCCGGCGGCGGGTCGCGCTGCCTCATCACCCCTTCGATCGCGTGCGCCTCTGGCTCGACCCCCCGGCGGGAGCCGCGCACCCCCCGTCTCGGCGTGGCGCGGGCGTTCCCGGGACGGTCGTCCCGGGCGGGAAGGGGAAGGCCGACCTGGTGCGGGAGCAGATTCGCACGCTGGAGAGGCAGCTGGAGCTGATACGGTCCGTCACCGGGAGCCGATCCGTCGGTCCATCGCCGGGACGCGACGAGATTCCCACGATCCATGACCGGGACAGATGAACGACACACCTGCAGCTGATAGCGGATTCCTCGAACGAGTCGTCGCTCTGGCGGCGGACCTGTCCGGCTACACGCCGGGGGAGATCCTCCCCGACATCTCCTTCACGGAGTTGGGCTTCGACTCCCTCTCCCTCACCCAGTTGAGTCAGGTCCTGAGGTCGGAGCTCGGTGTGGAGATCTCGTTCCGACTGCTCATGGAGGATCTCGCGAGTCCGCGTGAGCTGGCGCGTCATCTGGACCGGACGCTCCCCGCACCGAAGGGCGCTCGGGAGAATGATTCACCGGCACCGGGGCCCGTGGCACGCCCAACGGATCGGACCCTCCCACCCCCCGATCCCGCACCCTTCGTCCGGGACGACGAGGCCGCGTCGACCCTCGAAGCTCTCCTGGTGAATCAGCTCTCCGTCATGCGCAAGCAGCTCGACCTCCTCGGCGGGCCGGGGATGGCTGCCGCCGTGGCTCCCCATGACACCCCCGGCGCGCGAGCGGCCGCGCCCGAAGAGGCGCCGGGGAAGCCGAAGGCCGGAACGTCCGCCCCGGAGGTTGGCGGGACGAATGGGACGGGGACACCGGAGCGTGTCGCGCCCACCGAACGCCCCGCGCGCCGGGAGCGCCTGACTCCGCATCAGGAGAAGCACCTCCGGGAGCTGGCGAAGCGGTATTCCGAACGGACGGCGGGCTCGAAGGCGCACGCGGCAGCCTTCCGGAAGGCGCACGCGGACCCGCGGACCGCCTCCGGCTTCGACCGGCGATGGAAGGAGATCGTCTACCCCCTGGTGGTCACCCACTCGGAGGGCTCCGTACTCCGGGACGTGGACGGGAACGAGTACATCGATCTGGTGAACGGCTTCGGGCCGAACTTCCTCGGGCACCGTGCCCCGTGTGTGGTCGAGGCACTCCAGGCCCAGCTCGACCGGGGCATCGAGGTCGGCCCCCAGACACCTCTCGCCGGCGAGACCGCAGCGCTGGTCTGCGAGCTCACCGGGATGGATCGGGCCACCTTCGCCTGTTCAGGGTCCGAAGCGGTGCAGGCGGCGATGCGAGCGGCCCGGACCCATACGGGCCGGAACCGGATCGTCGTCTTCCGGGGTGCATACCACGGAAATTTCGACCAGGTGCTGGTCCGCGACGCGAACCGGAACGGCCGCATTCGAACTCTCCCTGCGGCGCCGGGGGTCCCACAGGGCACGGTCGACGACATCGTGGTGCTGGAGTACGGCGACGCTGCCTCGCTGGACGTCATTCGCTCGCTGGACGACGTCGCCGCAGTCCTGGTGGAACCGGTGCAGAGTCGCCGCCCCGAGCTGCAGCCTCGGGAGTTCCTGCACGAGCTTCGGAGTCTGACGCGGAAGGCCGGCTCACTCCTGATCTTCGATGAGGTCGTCACGGGCTTCCGCTGCCATCCGGGGGGAGCCCAGGCGCACTTCGGCGTGGAGGCGGACCTCGTGACCTACGGCAAGGTCGTTGCCGGCGGCATGCCGATCGGTATCGTGGCGGGGCGCGACCCCTTCATGGACGTCTTCGACGGGGGAAGCTGGGAGTACGGCGACACGTCGTTTCCGGGCACGGGGGTGACCTTCTCGGCCGGTACCTTCGTGCGGCACCCGCTGGCGATCGCGGCCGCCCACGCCACCCTGAGCTACCTGAAGTCGGCGGGTCCCCAACTCCAGGCGGACGTCGCGGCCCGCACCGAAGAGATGGTGGAGCGGATCGAGACGATCTTCCGCGAGATGGCGGTGCCGATCTCCATTCCCCGCTTCTCCTCCGTCCTGTACGTCCGGACGGGAGAGGCCGGAGAGCTGGCAGACCTCCTCTTCCACTTCCTCCGGCTCGAGGGCGTCTTCGCCCTTCCGGGCTTCCCGGCGTACCTCACCGCCGCTCACTCCCCGGAGGATGTGGATCGGGTGGTGGAGGCGTTCCGGAAGAGCGCCGAGGCGATGCGACGAGCCCGCTTCTTCGCTTCCCCGGACGAGGGGACTTCCGCTGCAACCCGGGCCGTGGCACAGGTGTCGGAGCCCTCTCCGTCGCAGGAACCACCGGTGTCCGGAGCCCGGCTGGGACAGAACGAAGACGGGTCGCCCGGCTGGTATGTGGAGGACCCCCCGGGATCAGAGGAGTATCTTCGTGTTGACTGAGGAGCTCACGGTGCGGCGGTTCGTGGAGCTGGAGAGAACGGCCCCCTCCACCGAGGCCCAGAAGGAGATCTGGACGTCGGCGGGGCTCGGCCCGGAGGCGTCGTGCGCCTTCAACGAGTCGTTCACTCTGGAGTTGCGAGGGCCGCTGCACGAGACGGTCCTCCGGGACGCGCTGTGCGAGCTCGCCCGGCGCCACGATGTGCTGCGAAGCACCTTCTCCCCCGACGGGGAGCTGCTCTGTGTCGCCCGCGAAGCGCACGTGCCGGTCGAGTTCGTGGAGCTGGACGAGGGCCGGGATCCGGACGCCTCGACCGCCGTGCGAGAGATCGAAGAGGACGAGGTCTCCCGGCCCTTCGACCTCTCCCATGGACCGCTCCTCAGGGCCGTGCTGGCCCGGAGGACGGAAGATCACCACAGCCTGGTGGTCACCGTCCACCACATCGTCTGTGACGGGTGGTCGATCGCGATCCTCCTCCGGGAGTTCGGAGCGCTCTACGCGGCCGGCGTGGAGGGCGCCGGCTGGACCTTCCCCTCCGACACGCCCCGATTCGCCGCATACGCCGAGCGCAGCGGGACCACGAAGCCCGACGACCTGGCGTACTGGTGTCGACAGTTCGACGGATCGGTGCCGGTCCTGGACCTCCCCACCGACCGGCACCGGGGAGAGGTGAGGCACTTCCGCTCCCGGCGTCACGATCACCTTCTGGACGCCGGACTCGTCACGCGACTCAAGGCGCTGGCCGGGGCCGAGCAGGCGAGTTTCTTCGTCGTCCTCCTCGGCGCCTTCACCGCCTTCCTCCACCGCCTCACCGGAGACGAAGACCTGGTCGTGGGCGTTCCGACAGCGGGACAGGCGGAGGAGGGATGGTCCTGCCTGGTGGGTCACTGCGTCAACCTCATCCCGTTGCGCTTCATCGTGGACCCGGACGCCTCTTCGAGCGCCCACCTGAAAGAGGTCCGGAGGGTCGTGCTCGACGGCTTCGAGCACGGGCGCTGCACATTCGGGACGGTGCTGCGGGCGCTGCAGGTACCGCGGGATCCCTCCCGGGTGCCTCTGGCCTCGGTGATGTTCAACCTGGACCGTGCCACGGAAGAGCTGGATTTCGGCGAGCTCGAGGCGAGCTTCCGCTCGAATCCAAGGGTGAGCGAGAACTTCGAGCTCTCCGTGAACGCCGTGGAAGGGGAGGGAGGCCTGGTCCTCGAGTGCCAGTACGCGGCCGACCTCTTTGACGAAGCGACCGTCGCGAACCGGCTCGAGGGGTACGAGGCGGTGCTCACGGCCTTTGTGGACGATATCGGGGGATCGGTGTCCACCCTGCCGGTCATGGGACCGGAGGAGGAGGAACGGGTCCTGCACGAGTGGAACGCCACCGAGGTTCCCTTCCCGAGAGAGGTGGGCGTCCACTCGCTGGTGTCGGCCCAGGCGGCCCGGACTCCGGAAGCGGTGGCCGTGGTGGCCGGGGGTCGCGAGCTGACGTATGAGGAGCTGGAGGAGAGGACGATCCGGCTGGCCGGTCATCTCGTCCGGGACCTCGGAGTCGGACCGGGACAGCGGGTCGGGCTGGCGCTGCCCCGCGGGGCCGACCTTCCCGTGGCGCTCCTGGCCGTCCTGAGGACGGGGGCGGCGTATGTGCCCCTGGATCCTTCGTATCCACCGGAGCGTCTCCGGTTCATGATCGAGGACGGAGAGATCGGGCTGGTTCTGGCACGGGAGGCCTCGGCCTCCGCGATCCCGGATTCCCGCGGCTGCCGGGTGGTGACACTGGACGCGATCGAGGAGGCACGGGTCGCCGACACGGGGGACGCTCCCGATGCCCCGGAGCTCGATCCGGACCCGGAGGCCCCGGCATACGTGATCTTCACCTCGGGCTCCACCGGCCGACCGAAGGGCGTGGTGATCCCCCACCGCGCCGCGGTGAACTTCCTCACCAGCATGGCGCGAGAGCCCGGGATGGGACCCGACGACACCCTCCTGGCCGTCACCACCTTCGCCTTCGATATCGCCTTCCTCGAGCTGCTCCTCCCCCTGGTGGTGGGGGCGCGGTGCCTGATCGCGGACGAGGGTACGGCCGAGGATCCCGCTGCCCTGATGGCGGCGCTGGAGATGTGGGGGGTCACCACCCTCCAGGCGACCCCGACCACGTGGAGACTCCTCGTGGAGAACGGGTGGGCGGGAGGGAGCGGCCTCCGGGTGCTGTGCGGAGGCGAGGCGCTCCCGACGGAGCTCGCGGTCCAGCTTCAGGAGCGGTCGGAGGAGGTATGGAACTTCTACGGCCCCACCGAAACCACCGTCTGGTCGAGTATCTACCGGCTCCCGCGGGCGCTCGACGGGCCACCGTCGCTGGGCCGACCGATCGCGAACACCCGGATGTACATCCTCGACCCGGAACAGCGGCCGGTGCCCGCGGGCGTGGACGGGGAGCTCTACATCGGCGGGGAGGGCGTGGCTCTCGGCTACGCGGCACGCCCGGACCTCACGGCCGAGCGCTTCCTGCCGGATCCCTTCGTCCGGCAGTCGGGGGGACGGATGTACCGTACGGGAGACCGGACGCGCTTCACGCAGGACGGTCTGATCCTCTTCGCGGGCCGACTGGACAGCCAGGTGAAGATCCGGGGATTCCGGGTCGAGCTGGGCGAGGTGGAGGAGACGCTGCGGGCGCAGGCCGGAGTACTGGATGCCGCCGCCGTCGTTCAGAGGAGCGGGGACGGCGATGATCGTCTCGTGGCCTACTACACGGCGGAGACGGAGCAGGACCTGGACGATGCCCACCTCCGCGACGAACTGGGGCTCCGCCTGCCGCCGCACATGATCCCGCAGCGTCTGAGTCGCCTTCCGGAGCTGCCCAGCACGCTCAACCGGAAGCTTGACCGGGCCACGCTGGAACGGATGGAGGTGCCCGAATCCACGCCTCGACACACCGGAGCTCTGCCCCGGACAAAGGTGGAGAGGACGCTGGCGGCGATCTGGGCCGATGTGCTGGGCTCCGACGGGATCGGGCTGGACGACGACTTCTTCCTCCTCGGGGGCCACTCGATCCTCGCCACGCGGGTCATCCCCCGGGTGGAGGACCAGCTGGGAGTTCGCCTCTCCCTCCAGCGACTCTTCTCGAGCCCCGTCCTGCGGGACCTCTCCAGGCATGTGGAGGCCCTCCTGGCCGTGTGGGAGACGCCGGAGCTTGGCGAGGAGCTCGGGGTCTCGCGGGAGGAGTTCATCGTATGACCTCGGGCGAGCTGGTCCAGACCCTCATCGCCCGGGGCGTCCGCCTCCGGCAGGAAGGGGGACAACTCCTCGTCGATGCCCCCACGGGTGTCCTCACCTCCACTCTTCAGGCCGAAATCCGACACAGCCGGATGGAACTCCTCGCCTTCCTCGGAGAGGTCGAAACCGGGAGGGGAGACCGGGGGGTGCCACGGCTCGTCCCCGGTGGCGCGGGAGAGGGGCCCTGGCGCCTCTCCCCATCCCAGGAGCGCTTCTGGTTTCTGGACCGGATCGACTCCAGCGGAGGGAGCTACAACCTTCCGTGGGCGTTTCGACTCGAGGGCCCTCTGGACGTGCCCGCTCTCGAAGCCAGTCTCTCGGCCTTCGTGGCCCGCCACGCCATCCTCCGCGTCCGTTTCGTCCAGCGCAACGGGATCCCCATCATGGAAGCGAATTCGGCGAAGACCCGAGGGGGGTTCGATACCTCCGTCGATCTGAGCGGGATCGAGCCGACGCAACGGGAGCAGGAGATGAACCGGCTCCTGGCGGCGTGGTCGGAGGAGCGCTTCGACCTCGAGGAAGGAGGCCTCTTCCGGGCCCGTCTGGTCATGCTGGGCCCGGAGGACCACGCCCTCTTCGTCCTCTCCCACTCCGTGGTCTGGGACGGGTGGTCCTGCGACGTACTCCTCCAGGAACTGCACCGACTCTACCCCACCTTCACGGGCGGCGAGGTGGCGGACGACATCCGACCGCAGCAGCCGGTGATCGAGTACGTGGACTACGCGGCCTGGCAGAGGGCCCGGGTCGAATCCGGCACGCTGGACGGGGACGTCGCCTACTGGCGAGACCTCCTGGACGACCTCCCGGACGCGACCGACCTCCCCACGGACCGCCCTCGACCGCCGAGGTCGTTCGATGGGGGACAGATCGACTTCAGGCTGGATGGGGAGATCCTCCGGCGACTGACCGAGGTGGGGCGGGAGGTGGGGGCCACCCCCTTCATGGTGCTGTTGTCCGCCTATACCGCCCTCCTGTACCGGTACACGTGGCAGAACGACTTCCTCGTCATGGTCCCGGTACGGGGGCGACCGCGGCCGGAGCTGGAGGGGGTGATCGGGACCTTCACCCGGCCTCTCCCCGTCCGGATCCGCGTCGCGTCGGATCTCTCCTTTCAGGATCACCTGCGGGCCGTGCGAACGCAGCTTCTGGCCTCCCTCGACCACCAGAGCGCCCCCTTCGAGTCGGTCATCGCTCCCACCGGCATCCTCACGGGCGGGGAGAGCGTCCCGGAGCTGTACCGGTCGGTCTTCACCTATCAGAACGCCGCGGATCGTCCCGGGACGATGGGGTCGGTGAAGGTCCGCTCGTTCCGCCCGGGTCACGACAGAGCCCACGGCGACATGAATCTGGGAGTGATGGAGCACCGGGATTGCCTGGAGGGAACGCTCGACTACCGAGCCGACCTCTTCGACCCCGCCACGGCGTCGCGCTTCCTCCACCACTTTCATCTCATCCTCCGGGAGGTCTCCGAGGATCCGGAGTGTCTCCTCGGAGGCCTTCTCGCCGCCGACGAGGAGGAGGAGGTGGGGACACCGGTCCGAGGAGAGGTCGCAGAGATCGAAGTCTCCCTCCCCACCCTCCTCGAGCGGGAGCCGGGCGTGGTGCGCGTGCCCGGCGACGTCGCTCTGTGGCAACCCGGTCGTGTGGTGTCGTGGGAGGAGATGGACCACCGGGCCACCGCGCTGGCTCACGACCTCCGGGAATCGGGTGTCGTTCCGGGGACCCCGGTGGCGTGTCTCGGGGCGGCCGACGTGGACGGAGTCATCGCCTTTCTCGGCGTGATCCGGGCCAGCGGTACGCTGATCCCTCTTCCGGCCGAGTCGACGGCGTCCCGCACCCGGTCACTTCTGGGGGCGACGGAGGCACGGCACATCGTGGCCCCGGGGGGGATCTCCTTCCCCGACAACGGCCGCGATTTCACCGTCCTGGGCATCCCCGAACCCGAAGTCATGGCCCGGTCCACAGCGCCCTGGAGGCGCATCCCGGGTGGGCCGGAAGCGATCGACGACCCGAGCCGGATCGTCCTCCTGGACGCCGACGCCCAGGGAAAGCCCGCTCCCGTGATCCTCCCCGGCGCGGCGGTGGCGCGGGCACTCCGGAGCGTCACCCGGGAGGTGGGCCTGCGGTCGGATCGGACCGTGCTGGTCAGCGGGTCGCTGGGACGCGGAGGAACAGTCTTCCAGCTCCTCGCGGCGCTGGCTGCAGGCGCCCGCGTGGCCTGCCTCCCTTCCCCCTCCGCCGACGATGAGTGGGATGTCGTGGACGTACTCGCGGAGCGTGAGGTGGATGTGGCCTTCCTGACCACACCCCTGGCCGGCCGCCTTCTGGGCACGGAGTGGCCCGGGACCCCGGGACTGACTCTGGTCTGCGAAGGGCCGCGGCCGTCCCCGCACGTAGTGGATGCGCTGCGGGCGCGGGTCGGAGGCCTCTGGTGGCTGAACGGGTATGCCGGCGGCGGCGTCTGGTGCTTCCTGGAGCGACTGGACGGCGTGGCGGACGCGCGCGCCGGAACGGGGCTCGTTCCTCCCGCCGCGGGGAGGTTCGTGGGGCCGGACGGGCGCTCTCCCCTTGCCGGAATCCCCGGGAGACTCTTCCTGGAGCGTCCCGGCGCGGGCGACGGAGAGCCGCCGATCGACACCGGAGAGCTGGGTCGCTGGATCGGCCCGGAGGGAGCCGTCAACGGGACCTCGCGGATCCAGCGGATCCGACGACTGGACGGCCGGGTGTGGTCCGGCGGGTCGCTCGTGGATCCCCGGGAGCAGGGGTACGCACTCTCCGGCTTCCCGGAGGTGGAGGACGCCTGCGTAGTGCCGCGCACCGCCCCGGGAGGCGAAAACCGGCTGGTGGCATACCTGGTCGTGGGAGCGGGACGGCCAACGCCCACGACGACCGACATCCGCTCCCGACTGGGAGAACAACTGCCGAACGCGCTCCTCCCCCACCTCGTTCTCCGGGTCGAGGAGCTCCCCCGCAAGGCAGACGGTACCGTGCACCGGTCGGCCCTCCCCGACCCCTTCGATCGGGGGGCGCGGGCATCGACCCACGGTATCGAGACCGGATCTCCCGAAGAACGGCTGATCGCCAGCGTCTGGACCGAGGTCCTGGGGCGCGAGGCGACGGGGACCGATGACAACTTCTTTGAACTCGGGGGGCACTCCCTCCTCCTCCTCACGGTAATCGGTCGTATCGAGGAGAGATGCGGGATCCGGATGGACCCACGCGTCTTCTTCTTCCACACGCTCGGCGGTGTGGCCGCCGCGCTCGCCGAGGCGCAGCGGGAGGTGTCGTCGTGAGGCTGAGCAGACCCTTCTTCTTTGGCGGCTCGGAACGGAGGCTCTTCGGGCTCTACACTCCACCGGACGGCCCGGCAGCCGACAGGGGGATGGTCCTGTGCAATCCCTGGGGTCCGGAGGCGCTCCGCGCCCATCGATCCTGCCGCTTCCTGGCGGAGTCCCTGGCCCGGAACGGGGTACACGTCCTCCGCTTCGACTTCTTCGGGACGGGGGATTCCGGGGGGGATGGCCGAACCGGTGGCCTGGACGGCTGGATCGAGGACGCCGCGACCGCCATCCTCGAGCTTCGCACGCTCACCGCCGCTCGCCGCATGGGGATCGCGGGTCTCCGCCTGGGCGCGGCCGTCGCCGTGGCGGCGGGGGCCCGGGACCGGTCGGTGCGGAGCATCGTGCTGTGGGACCCGGTGTGGGACGGCGGGGCATGGCTCGACGAGCTGGGATCGTCTCCATCGGATGGCGACCATGGAGCTCGGGTCGATCGAGGCGCCGAGTCGTCCCCCGGAGAGGTCGCGGGCTTCCCCCTCCCCGCCGAGTTTCGTCGCGAGTCGGCCGCGATCGACGCCGGATGGTACGGCGCTCGGGCGCGGGGCTCCCTCCTGACCGTGGAGAGCGAGCCCTCCGTGAAGGGTCGAGAGGCGAGGGCCATGCTGGAAGCGGCCCCGGCCGTCCGGAAGGTGGAGTACCGAGTGGTTCCGGGGCCCCTCGCCTGGCTGGAGGAGGAAGATTTCGGAGCGGGGGCCGTCCCGGTCTCCCTCCTCGAGGAGGTGGTCTCATGGGTCGGGTGAGTGGTAGCGAGGCGACCGGGCTCGAGGAAGCCGTTTCCTTCGGGTCGGGGAAGGGGCTCGTGGGCATCCTCCACCGCACCGCGCCCGACGCGCCCCGGGGCATCCCCATTCTCATTTTGAATGCCGGCATCATCCACCGGGTCGGACCCAACCGTCTCCATGTGGAACTGGCCCGGGCGCTGGCGGCCCGGGGACATCCGGTCCTCCGCTTCGACCTCTCCGGAGTCGGCGACAGCGCCCCGCCCCGCTCCAGCGACCTCCGGGCGAGCGTCATGGCCGACGTGTCGGAAGCCGTGGACGAGGTGGTGCGATGGACCGGCGCCGAACGGTGTGTGGTAGCCGGACTCTGCGCGGGCGCCGACAACGCATTCGCCGCGGCGCTCCGCGACCCCCGCATCGGGGGTGTGGTCTGCGTCGACGGGACCACCTTCCGGACCCGGCGCTTCCACCTGAGACGGTTTCTGGATCGGGTGTCGAACCGCCGGAGCTGGGTGGCCTTCTTCCAGGGGAAGTCGGCCGTCTGGAAGCTCTTCTTCCGTCTGCCCTCCCGGATCCTCCCCCGCCGGATTCGGCCCCGGGAAGCCTCGACCGGAAGCCGACGGCCGGCCTTTTACGGAATGTCGGCGGCGACCCGGGAGGAGACGGCGGCAGGACTCGATCTCCTCCTCTCGCGAGGCGTTCGTCTCCTGTACGTCTTCACCGGCGGGATTCGTGCCCGGTACAACCACGCGACGCAGTTCGTCGACGCGCTCCCGGAGGTCACCCTGGGCAAAGGCTTTCAGCTGGAGTACCTCCCGGAAGCCGACCACACCTTCCACGAACGGGAGCAACGTCGACGGCTGACGGGCTTCCTCCTCGAATGGCTCGCCAACGGCAAGGAGGCACGTCATGGTATCCGCTGAAACAGGACCGATTCGCCGGGTTCTCCGCTTCCTCCGCTACCAGCCGGATCGGCTTCTTCACCCGATCCGACGGTGGCGACTCAGGCGGCGACTGAAGGCGCTCACTCGCCGCCCCGGAGAGATCCTCTTCGTGTGCCACGGAAATGTGTGTCGGAGCCCCTACGCCGAGGTGGCCTTCCGGGAGATGCTCTCCTCGGAGGCGCGGTACCATCCGACGCTTCGATCCGCCGGATTCGTCGGGCCGGGACGCTCCCCGCCGGATGCGGCGATCCGGGTGGCCCGCGGGCGGGGGCTCGATCTCTCCGACCACCGTTCGAGTCTTCTGACCGTGGCGGGAGTTGGGCGCGCCGAGCTCATTGTCGTCATGAACCCGGACCAACGGCGGGAGATCTCCACCCTGTACGGTGCGTCCGCTCGGAGCTCGGCCATCGTGATCCTCGGGGACCTGGACCCCCAGCGGCCTCACCGCCGCGGGATCCTCGATCCATTCCGTGGGGACCACGATGTCTTTGACGAATCCTACGCGCGAATCGATCGCTGCCTGCGCGAGCTGGGGACCGCGCTCCGGATCATCGCGGGGCGGGAGGTGCCGGTTCAGGGTGCGCACTCGTGGCGGTCGCCAGACCGAGTCCGGCCAGCAGCCCGGTGAGGGCCCCGGCCCACCCCCACGCCGGGGTCGGGAGGAGGGTCGTGACCAGAGGGAATCCGTACAGAAGAACCACGGGAAGGAGCGCGGCCGCGAGATGCCCCCTCCAGCCACCGGCCAGGTAGCCCACCGGGAGGAAGAGGGCGAGGAGCCACGCCCCGCGGAGGAAGCCGCGCTCCGTCCCGGAGAGGTCGGGTGGGGAGAGGAGGAAGCTCCAGCCATCCGCCGGCCCGATTCCGAGGCCACAGCGGGCGAGTTCCTCGGTGCTCAGGCAGTACGAACCGTCGACCCGGCGCGTCGCCTTCACGACCGTGGTGGCTCCGACACCCCGGCGGACGGCGTCCGGGAGCCGGAGTTCCGGCCGAGCCAGCCGGAGCGCGTCGGCCAGGAGCCGGACCCGAAAGATCACGTCGTCCCCCTGGAGACCCAGGAGGAGGATCTCGCGTTCACGGTGATCGTGTACCGTGAGCAGGGGAGCGAGTCGTTCCGATCGGGGTCCGACGCGGATGCGAAGTTCCAGCGTCTCCCCTCGACCGAGACCCTCCCCGACCCACCCCGGGCCGTCGAGTCCGCCCGGCTTGAGCAGCCGGCCTCCGAGCGCGGCGTGAGTCACGCTCCCCCGGTACGCCTCGAGGTGTTCGATCTCCGGGGTCCACCGCACGTGGTAGCGTCCCTCCGGAAGGCGCTGCTCGTCGAGGAGGGCGGTCGTCGCCACGGCGGCCGACGCGACGACGAAGGCCAGAAGCCGGAGGACCCGTCGGTCCCGACCGGAGGGTCGGACGAGGAGCATCCCCCGAAACGCGAACACGATCCCCGTGGCGGCCCCCACGGAGTTGGAGATCACGTCCCCCGAACTCGAGTACCGTCCGGGAATCCAGAGCTGTGCGACCTCCACGGCGACGGAGAAGAAGACGAGTGCCGCGAGAGTCCGCAGGGGAGCCCGGGTGAGGAGGGATAGGAGGAAGCCCAGGGGGAGGAAGAGCACCACGTTCATGATGGCGTCCGCCACGCCCCGATCGCCGCAGAGGAAGCAGGTCCAGAGGCCTTCGGCCGCCGGCCCGGGTCCCGCCGCCGAGGTGAGCGTTGCGACGAGGACGGCCCCCGCAGCGAGTACGGTCCCCGCCCCGACCATCCACGGCGGGAGGTGGACACGCTCCACCGTACCGCTCTCCCCGACCTCCCGATCCGGAGCCTCCCTCCCCCTCACGCTGCCTCCCTCTCGACGACGCGGGCCTCCTCCGTGCCCGCCACCGGAAGAGGAACGCACGAGGTGTGCCACGACCACGCACCCCCCGGCCAACCTCACCCTGCCCCGACCCCCTGCAAGGCACGATCCGGCGCCGGAAGATCCGGACTCCGCACCATGGCAGGCACGCAACAGGGGTCGACCGCGCACCCCACCTTCGAAGGCCGTCGGGGACGCCCCAGGGCGGGATTTGATGAATCAAGGGGTCTTTGGCAGTCCATACGAGGCGGCTTCTCTCGGCTTCGACCTTGCAACGGAAGTGTTCTGGACGCGGAAGATTGCCGGAGATCGGTCGGGGACCCACAGACCGTCGAACGCATCGCTCACCGATGAGGGCCTCGCTCACGCGCCGCCGACCGACCTGATCGCCCACGCCGAGAGACTGTATGATGACACTGTCCATGGGAGGGGGAGTTTCCGACGAAGGCACCCCTCCCGAGGTGCTGCCTCTTCATGTGGAGCTGGCGCGGCCCGAGGTGGTGGTGGAGGAGGTCGACGACCTCTTCCGTCGGAGCGGAAGAGTGGGGTTTCAGGCCTTCTCCGAGCGCAGCTACGGGGGTACGGGCGAGTGGGCCACCCAGTGTGTCATCGCACGAAACGCAGAAGAGCGGGTCTTCATGCACCTGGGACTCCTCCCGCGGACCTTCCGGTCTCCAGATCAGGACGGCGAGCGGACGGGTGTGGGTTTGCGTGCGGCTCTCGTCATGGATCTGATCTCGGACGCAGCCCACCGGGACTTCTGGTCGCCGATCAGCTTCGTGCGGCAGGCAGTGGATCTCCTGCGGAGTCAGGGACGCTATGATTTTCTCTACACCGACCCCGGGGCCACCACCTTCGGCATCCTGAGAGCCGCCGGATTCTCCGTCATGGCCTCTCTGAGTCGGTACGTCCTCCCGCTGGTCCCCGACCGACTGGCGGCGTTCAGTGCTCGCGAGGAGGTGGAGGGCCTCGAGGCGGAGGTGATCTCCTGGAGCGAGGGCCTCTTTCTGGCGAATCAGCTGACGCACCTGACTCCGGGAAAGACCTTCTTCATTCGGCATTCAGACACCTTCCTCAAGAGCCGTGCCTGGTCCTGGCTGACTCCATCGCCCGACTGGCTCGCCTTTCGCAAGCCCGATGCCGCGGCAGGCGAAGGTCCTGTGGCGCTCCTCCTTGCCCTGCCGATCCTCGACGCACGCACTCTCTCGATCGTGGACCTGCGCTGGGACGTTGGCGGAGTGGCGTTCGAGTCCGTCCTCTCCGCCGCCGCCAGGGTCGCCCGGAAGCAGGGGTTCCGGAAGCTGGACCTCAGAGTCATGTCCAATTCGAGCGCCGCGGACGCACTTCGGCGGTGCGGCTTCCGGATGCGGGAGGGTGATCATCCAATCCTCACACGACTCCTGCGTGACGATCTGGAACTGCCCCCGGCGTCCGAATGGACGCTGACCTGGCTGGACGCAAGCGCATGGTGACCCTCGCGCCCGACCGCCAGATCCATCTCCTCGTGTCGGTGGACACCGAAGAGGACCAGTGGGGACCGAGCGACGAAGAGGTGACGGTTCGAAACATCCTTCTCCTGCCCGGACTCCAGGACTTCTTCTGCGATCTCGGGATCCGTCCCACCTACTTCACCAGCTATCAGGTGGCGATCGCCTCCGACTCCAGCGCGGTGATGCGAGAGATCGCCGCACGGGAGGGCGTCGAGATCGGGGCGCACCTCCACCCCTGGAACACACCGCCCCACCTGGAGGGGGACGCACCCCGCGACTCGATGCTGGTGAACCTTCCGAGGAGCCTGCAGGAGGCGAAGCTCCGACACCTCACCGAGGCCCTCCGGGTCGGGGTGGGCGTCGATCCCGTCTCCTTCCGGGCGGGTCGCCTGGCGGTGGGACCGGAAACGATCAAGGCGCTGGCTGCGACAGGGTACGAGATCGACAGCAGCGTGGTCCCCTGCATGGACCTGCGAGCGATGGACGACGGTCCCGACTTCCGGGGCCTCCCTCACCGACCCTATCGCCTGGGAGGGGACGGGGATCTTTCGGGCGACCCGAACGGGACCCTCCTCGAGATTCCGCTCTCGGCGGGCTTTACGCGCGGGGACACCCGTTTCTGGAGCCGGATCCACGGGCTGCTCACGCCGATCGGGCTGAGAGGGCACTCGGTGTGGGGGCTCATCTCCCTCAGCGGACTCGTCCGGCACGTGGTGCTGAGTCCCGAGTTCGATTCGGCGGAGGACATGCTCGACCTGGCGCGGGCGCTGGTGAAGGAGGGCGTGGACCATCTCCACATCTCGATCCACTCGTCGTCCCTCGTGCCGGGACTCACCCCCTTCACCTCCTCCATCGGAGAGGTGGATCGGGTCCTGGGACGGTTGGTGGACTTCGTCGAGGGACTCCGGGCCGAGTTCCCTACGGTGTCCTCCACCGTGGAAGAGCTGGGCCGGGGAATGGTGAAGGGCACGGTGGCGTGACCGGGACGACCTGGCCGCCCGGAGAGGTGCAGGCTTTCCCACTCGATTGGAACCGATCGAGAGAGGGCGCAGGGTGTGTCGCACGACTCCACCATCCGTAGGTCGCTCCCCACAACGCAGCGTCGACGGGACGATCGTGCCCAATGGCACAAGTCCCTGCGCAGTAAGGATTTACCGCGCCCACGAAGGTGCGCGGTCCGGGTGCGCGGCTCTTGCACCAGAAGGGCGCGTGAGCCTCCGCGAGTCGACCCTGACCGAGACGCGACCCGATGATTCCCCCATCGCACGCACACCTTGAACCGCCCCCACCCGCTCCCACCCGCCATCCATCGACGCCGGACGCGTCGCCCGGCGGGGTGGAGGGGCCCGGCCGCACCGGAGAAGTCTCCCATCACTTCACGGTGGATGTGGAGGAGTACTTCCACGTCTCCGCATTCGAGGCGGTCGTCTCGCAGGAGCAGTGGGTCGGACTGGAGAGCCGGGTGGCAGCGAGCACGGAGCTGATCCTCCGCCTCCTGGAGGAGCAGGAGGCCCGGGCGACCTTCTTCGTTCTGGGCTGGGTGGCGCTCCGTCATCCCGAGCTGATCCGGCGGATCGCCGCAGAGGGCCACGAGATCGCTTCCCACGGATGGGATCATCGGAGGATTCCTCATCAGACGCCCCTTCAGTTCCGCAACTCGGTCCGGGCGACCCGGGAACTTCTGGAGGATCTGACCGGCACGCCCGTCGTGGGATTCCGCGCTCCGAGCTTCTCGGTGGGCCCGGGTGACGAGTGGGCGCTCGACGTGCTGCTGGAGGAGGGCCACAAGTACGACTCCAGCCTCTTCCCGATTCGCCGACCCGGATACGGGTACCCGGATGGCGGTCGCTTCCCTCATCGGGTTCGCCGGCCCGGAGGCGATCTCCTGGAGTTCCCCCCGGCAACCCTCCGACGGCTGGGCGTGAATATACCCGCCGCCGGGGGAGCGTACCTGCGCTTCTTCCCTCTCTGGTTGATCCGGGCCGCGATCCGGGACATGGAGTGGGACGGGGAACCTGCCGTCCTCTACATCCATCCCTGGGAGCTCGATCCCGAACAGCCCCGGCTACCCGTCTCGATGACGACCCGGCTCCGACACTACAGCGGTCTCGACCGGACCCGTGGCCTGGTCCAGCGTCTCCTCGAGGAGTTTCGCTTCCGCACCATCTCCTCGACTCCCCGGGAGATCCGAGCGTGACGCATTCCAGGCCGACCGCAATCGGCCTCAGTCCGACGATCTCCCGCTCGGTTCCCGACGACGAGTGGGACCGTTTCGTCCGAGATGCGGAAGGTTCCACCTTCTGCCATCTGTCGGCCTGGGGAAGGGTGATCGAAGAGGTTCTGGGCCACGAGCCCGTGCTCCTCGCCGCCCTCGGGGCGGAGGGAGAGGTCGAGGGCGTTCTTCCTCTGGTCCACGTCGAGGCGTGGCCGCTGGGTCGATCGCTGATCTCGATGCCGTTCCTCAACGACGGCGGTCCTCTGGGCGCCCGCGAGGTGAGCGGTGCCCTCCTGGAAGAGGCCGTCCGCGACGCCGGAGTCCGGGAGGTGGATCTGCTGGAGGTACGATCCCGGAGAGAACATCCGGACGCGGGCCTGGAGGTGGTGGACCGCAAGCTGGCGGTGATCCTCGCTCTTCCCGACGATCCGAAGGTGCTCTGGAAGGACGGCCTGCGATCCAAGGTCCGGAGCCAGATCCGCCGGCCGACGAAGGACGGAATGGAGGCCCGCTTTGGCCCCGAACAGCTCGACGCCTTCTACCCGGTGTTTGCCGAGAACATGCGGGACCTGGGGACGCCGGTCCTCCCCCGGAGTTGGTTCGAGACGATTCGGGAGAGGCTGCCGGAGATCGTGCACTTCGGCGCGGTCTACGCCGCAGACGGCACCCCCGTGGCCGGAGGATGCGGCTTCGCCTGGAAGGACGAATTCGAGATCACATGGGCGTCGTCGCTCCGTGAGTACAGCCGAAGCGCCCCCAACATGCTCCTCTACTGGGGCTTCATGGAACGGATGATCGAGCGGGGCGTGGGTGCGTTCAACTTCGGGCGATGCACGCCGGGCAGCGCGACACACCGGTTCAAGTCTCAGTGGGGTGGGGTGGACCTCCCCCTTCCCTGGCTCCAGTGGGCTCCGGCCGGCGAGAGGCGGGGAGCGGACGCTTCGGAGCGGCCGCTGTTGCGGATGGCCAGCACCGCCTGGCGCCACCTCCCCCGGGCCGTGGCCGACCGCGTGGGCCCCTTCCTGGCCCGGCGGCTTCCATGATCAACTGGGGTGACGGGCACGGCGGCGCCAACCGCTCCGTCGAACGAGGGCCCGACGTCGGGCGACGCCCTCCTCGCGACGCCGTACCGATCCTCCCCCCGCGCCGACAACCTCCGGCTCGCTCGCCTCTCTCGTTGAGGATGATCCGCGACGCCGCGTTCGAAAGGGGGACGGCGGAGATGGACCCCAGGGCGCGGCTGGAGCTGCACCTCCATCGGGAGATGCACGCCGGAGAGGTGCTCCTGACCGGCAATGGCACGATGGCGCTGGAGATCGCCATCCGGACGGCACAGATCCGGGTCGGCGGATCCCCCGCCGTCGCACTTCCGGCCTTCACCTGCTTCGACGTGGCGACGGCGGCGGTGGCCGCGGAGCCGCGCGTGCTCCTCTACGATCTCGACCCGGAGACCCTCGCTCCCGACCTCGACTCGCTGGAGGACGTCCTCCGGCGCGGGGGGCGGGTGGTGGTGGTGAGCCCTCTCTTCGGCGTGCCACCGGAGTGGGACGAGCTCCGGCAACTCACGGACGCGTACGGGGCGGTGGTGGTGGAGGACGCGGCACAGGGCGTGGGCGCCTCGTGGCGAACCCGGGCGCTGGGATCACTGGGAGACCTCTCGGTGATGAGTTTCGGGCGTGGGAAGGGGTGGACCGGGGGGGAGGGCGGTGCCGTCCTCTCGCGGGGAAGTGGAGAGACGTGGTGGGACGATCTTCAACTGCCGGCGCCATCGAAAGCCCGGGAGCTCCGGGTACTCGCCTCGTTGCTGGGACAGGTCGTCTTCGGATGCTCCGAGCTCTACTGGGTGCCGGCGTCTCTCCCCTTCCTGCAGCTCGGTCGCACCGTGTACCGTCCCCCGGAGGAACTCCGCGGGCTCTCGCGGCTGGCCGCGGCGGTCCTCCTGCGCGCCCGCACCGACGCGCTGGAGGCTGCGGAGGGCCGGCGGCGGATCGGGGATCTCTACCGGGCCCAGCTCGCATCGGCGCCGTCCGTCCGCCACATTCGGTTCGCTTCCGGAGCGATGCCCGGCCTGATCCGGTATCCCCTCCTCCTGCATGGAGGGTTCGAGGGACTCCCCTCTCCCGCACTCGCTCGACGGCTCGGGATGGAAGCCTCGTATCCCGGTACGCTCCTCGACGTTCTTCCGCTGCGTCCATTCCTGGACGACCCATCACCGGCTCTCCCCGGTGCGGAAGAGCTGGCCCGCCGGCTGGTGACGCTCCCCACCCACGACCAGGTGTCCCCGGAAGAGGTCCAGGAGGTGATCGCGCTGCTGCAGGATTGCGGTCCCGTCCGTGGTGCCCCGGAGATCGACCGACCCCGACGGGGTCCTCGGCCGATTCGCCTGGTGGGTGGCGATCGCAACGGCTCCAGACCGGAGACGGGACGGCGGCCGGAACGCCACGTGCCGCTCGCGCGCGAGGAATCGACGCGGGAAACACCCGGGAAGATGCCGGGCCGGTCGCTGCCCCGGACGCCGGGAAGCTAGGCCGTGTGCGGACTTGCCGGGACCTTCACGTCGCAACCCGCCTCGGAGGAGGAGCTCAGGGAGACCGCGTCGCGCATGGCGGGGGCCCTCGCCCACCGGGGGCCCGACGACGAAGGAGTCTGGGCCGACGCCGAAGGAGGAGTGGCGCTCGGCTTCCGTCGACTCTCGATCGTCGACCTCTCGCCGGCGGGCCGACAGCCGATGCGGTCGTCCTCCGGCCGCTACGTCCTCGTCTTCAATGGTGAGGTCTACAACGACTCCGCGCTCCGCGAGGAGCTGAGGGGGCTCGGCCTCGGCTTCCGGGGACACTCCGACACCGAGGTCGTCCTGGCCGCCTTCGAGGCGTGGGGCATCCGTCGCGCGCTCGGTCGCTTCGTGGGGATGTTCGCCATGGCGCTCTGGGACACCCGCGAGCGTACCTTGACGCTCCTCCGGGACCGGATGGGGATCAAGCCGCTCTTCGTCCACCAGCGCGACGGCGTCGTCCTCTTCGGTTCCGAGCTCAAGGCGCTGATGGCGGTGCCCGGCTTCGAGCGGAAGGTGAGCAGGGACGCGCTGCGGACCTTTCTGCGCTACCTCTACGTTCCCGCGCCGGAATCGATCTTCGAGGACACCTGGAAGCTCCTCCCCGGCACCCTCCTCACCCTGCGCGATCCCTCCGCCGATCTCCCGGAGCCGGAACGCTGGTGGAGCCTGGATGAGGTGGCGCGAGAAGGCCGTGACAACCGCTTTGCAGGCGACGAGGTGGAGGCGGTCGATCGACTCGAGGAGCTCCTCGCCACCGCCGTCGACGACCGCATGCGGTCCGACGTGCCCGTGGGCGCCCTCCTCTCCGGGGGGATCGACTCCAGCACCGTGACGAGCCTCATGCGAGCGCGGGCGGGTGAGCCCCTGCGCACCTACACGATCGGCTTCGGCGGCGGTGTCCACGACGAGTCGGCGCGGGCGGCCCGGATCGCGGCGTGTCTCGGCACCAGGCACACCTGTCTGGACCTCCGGGGCGACGACGCCCTCACCATCCTGCCGGAACTCCCCGACCTCTACGACGAGCCTCTCGCCGATCCCTCGCAGATCCCCACCTGCATCGTGTCACGGCTGGCCCGCTCGGAGGTGACGGTGGCGCTCTCGGGTGATGGGGGCGACGAGCTCTTCGCCGGATACAACCGGTATGTGGCGGGAGCTCCCCTCGTCGAGAAGCTGGGCCGGATCCCGGCCGGCGCTCGACGCCGCCTGGGGCGGGGGATCGCTGCGATCCCCCCGGCGTGGTGGGACCACACCTCGTCGGCGTTGGCGCCCATCCTTCCCGAACGGCTGAACGTTCGACTTCCGGGTGTGAAGATGCACAAGCTGGGAGTGATGATGGGCGCCGAGGGTGCGTCGGAGATGTATCGATCGCTCATGTCCGTCTGGCACGATCCCGGGAGGTTCGTGGTCGACGACGGGATGCCCGCCATCGCCGCAACGGACCCGTACGGAGGTCCGGATGGCGGATGCGCGATGGAGAGGATGGCGCTGGCGGACCAGGGGGTATATCTCCCCGACGACCTCCTCGCCAAGGTGGACCGCGCGAGCATGGCGGTGGGGCTGGAGCTCCGGGTTCCGATCCTGGACCATCGGGTGGTGGAGTTCTCGTGGTCGCTTCCGCCCTCCCTCAAGATCCGGGAGGGGAGGGGCAAGTGGATCCTCAACCAGGTGCTCCGGCGTCACCTCCCTCGAGAGCTGGTCGACGGACCCAAGATCGGCTTCTCGGTGCCGCTGGACCGCTGGCTGCGGGGTCCCCTCCGTTCGTGGAGCGAGGAGATGCTCGATCCGGAGACCCTGGCCCGGGACGGACTCCTGGAACCCGGCGCCGTCCAGGCAGCGTGGCGAGCCTTTATCGGAGGCCGGTCGGAGAATGCGCCGGGGATCTGGGCCCTCCTCTCCTTCCAGTCGTGGCGGCGCCGGTGGCTCGGGTAAGAGCCGTCCGCTGAGTCACCTGGGCGAGCAGCGCCCCCGGAGGATGCGTCCCCTCCCGTACACAAGTTTGCCGCCGACCGGTAAAGATGTTGCCATTCCGGTGTCCCGTTCGCCTCCCCGAACGCTCCCAACACCCCGGCCCGCGCCTTCACCCTGAAGCGTCGCCGCCCCTGATCCGCCGCACCCTCTCTTCCGGAGCCTGACTCCGGGAAGACCCCGCCCGGGCTTGTCTCCCGCCCACGGCGCTCCCCGCTCGACCCCCCCCC
>JAVVEY010000150.1:0-5425 GCA_032250675.1 Longimicrobiales bacterium
GCCGACGTGAGCGCCCGATCGAAGAGCGTCTCGCCGTCGAGCGGGAATTGCGGTACCAGGCGGCGGATCTCCTCGAGCTGCACCGCCGCCGCCTCCGCATCTCCCCCTTCGAGGTGCAGCGCGACGAGTTCGAAGCGGACCGGGAGACTGGCGGGGGTCCGGGCCAGGAGCGCCTCGAGCCTCGCGCCCCGGTCGGGGGGGGCGTTGAAGCCGTCGAGGTCCGAGCTCCCTCCCGCGAGCGCCCAGAGCGCCTCCAGGTTGGCGGGATCGAGTGCGAGAGCGGCTTCCCGCTCGGCGCGCGCCTCCTCCGGCGCCCCGAGCGCGTCGAGGATCGCGGCTCGCTCGAGGCGGATCGCGGCGTCGTCGCTCGCTCGCTCGAGCGCCTCGTCCGCGAGCTCGAGCGCCTCCTCGAGTCGTCCCTCGCGCAGCGCCACCAGGGCGAGGTTGGCGGGTCCCGCCGCCTCGCGGGGTGCGAGTTCGGTCAGCCGCTCGAACTCGGCCCGGGCCTCGGGGAGTCGGTCCTGCTGGAGAAATGCGAGTCCCTGCGTGCGTGCCCGGAGGATCTCGACCCGCGCCTCCGGCGAGGGAGCGGCATCGCTTCCGCCGCAGCCGCCGAGGAGCGGGAGCGCGAGGAGGACAAGGCCGAGGCGGAGGGTGGGGGAGGGGTGCATGAGCGGATCAATCGGGAGAGGAGTCGAGAATCGAGGGGTGGGTGAGCGTCACCGACGTCCCCGTCGCGAAGGGTCCGCGCGCCAGGGTCATTGCCCCGTCGGGCCAGACGACCTCGATCGAGTCGGCCGCCGCTCGCTCGCCCACCCCGAAGAGGGCGGGGTTGCGCAGCGACTGGGAGAGGTAGGAGGAGCCCGACCGGATCTGACGGTGCTGGATCCGCGTGCCCGCGAAGAGCCGGATCCGGGCCCCCACGGCGTCGCGGTTCGGGGGAGCTCCCGCGAGCCGCAGCGTGATCGCGCCTCCGAGCGCATCCCGCGGGGTGTCGTTGCGCAGGAGGCGTGGCGGCCCGCCGTTGGCGGTGAGGAGGAGGTCGAGATCGGCGTCACCGTCGATGTCGGCGAAGGCGATCCCCCGCCCCACCAGTGGACGGGCGAACGCCTCGCCCGCTGCGCGGGTCGCGTCCACGAACCCTCCGCTCCCGGTATTGAGGAAGAGGCGGGGGCGCTGCGGGAAGGAGAGATCCTCGCTGATGCGCGCGATCTCGGGTTCGATATGGCCGTTGGCGAGCACGAGGTCGAGGTAGCCGTCGAGATTCACGTCGAGGAAGGCGAGCCCGAAGGTGAGGGGACGGAGGGTCGCACGAGCGAGGCGGGCTGATCCCGCGAGATCCTGATAGACGCCTCCGCCCACCGGGGTGAAGAGAGCGACCGGCTCGTGCGAGAAGTTGCCGACGGCGATCGAGAGATCACCGCGCCCCGTGACATCGCCCACATCGACTCCCATCCCCGCCCGCGTTCGCCCGAATTCGTCGAAGGCGACCCCCGCATCGAGCGCGATGTCGCGGAAGGTACCGTCGCCCTGATTCCGGTAGAGGAAGTTCGGCTGCATGTCGTTCGCCACGAAGATGTCGGACCACCCGTCCCCATCGAGATCGGTCACCACGACGCCGAGCGACTTCCCCTCGGGGTTTTCGACGCCTGCCTCCGCGGTGATATCGACGAAGTCGATCCCCTCCCGATTGCGGTACATCCGGCAACTCTCGCCCGGGTAGTGTTCGGGGGTGGCGTACGACTTGGTGACGCCGTCGCGCGTGGTGAAGAGATCGGTTTCCGGGGTCCAGCGCACGTAGTTGCAGACGAAGAGGTCGAGCCATCCGTCGCGGTCGGCATCGAGCCAGGCGGCGGCGGTGGACCAGGCGGGCGGGGCGTCCGGGTCGGGGGATGCGCCGGTGGCGCCCGCGGCGCCCGGGACCCGGACGAAGGCGCCGCCGTCGTTGCGGAGGAGGCGATTCTCGCCCAGCGCGGTCAGGTAGATGTCGGTGTCGGCGTCGCCGTCGTAGTCGGCGAAGACCGCGCCCATTCCGTACACCCCTTCGGTGTGGCGGGCGATCCCCGTCGCGCGGCTCACATCGGCGAAGGTGCCGTCGCCGAGGTTCCGGTAGAGGTGGGTGTGGGCGGGGGAGGGGTTTCGCTCGTCCCGGTCGGGGGTCTCATGACCCGGCCACTCCGTCGAGTTGACGAGGAGGATATCGGGGAGGCCGTCGCCGTCGTAGTCGAGAAATCCCCCCCCCGAGCCGATCGTCTCGGGCATCCACTTCTCGCCGAATGCGCCGGTGACGTGCACGAAGTCGAGCCCGGCCGCCTGCGTGATCTCGGTGAAGCGGAGCTCGGGCAGCCCGCCCACCTCTTCGCGGGCGGTGTAGGCGGGTTGGGTGCGGGCCCACGGCGCCGGATCGGCGTCGGTCTCGTCACCGTCGCACCCGGTGACGAGGAGGAGGAGGAGGCTGAGTCGCCACGGGCACCGGCTCACCGCCGGCTCTCCAGATGGTGTGTGTGGATCGGCTGCGCCATGAGGTTCACCCCCGGGTCTTCGGCCAGGTAGCGCCGCGCGAGCGCCCGGGCGGATTCGTCGATGCGGTGGTACTTGAAGGCGGCCTCGGCCGCGTCGGCCTCCTCTCTACGTCCGGCCACCCGGAGCGCGAGCATGCGAAAGTAGTGTCCGATTCGATCCTCCGGGTCGATCGCGAGTACGGCGTCGAAGGCGTCGATCGCTTCGTCCGACCGTCCCGCCAGATAGAGCACCCGCCCGAGGTTGCGCCAGGCGTTGCGGTCGCTCGGGAATTCCTCGAGGACGCGCCGGTAGGCCAGCTCCGCTTCGTCGTACCGCCCGTCCTCCTGGAGGAGCCGCCCCCACACCCACGCCGCCTGCCCATGTCCCGCCTCCAGCGCCTCGACCGTCTCGAGGTGGCGGTACGCCGTCTCGAGGTCGCCCGCGGCGAGCGCGGTGCGCGCAAGATTGAGCGGTCCGTCGATCCGTTCCGGCGCGGCCGCCGCCACCTCCTGGAACGCCACGCGCGCGAGGCGGGTGTTGCCTTCGAGGAGGAGGGCGATCCCGTAGTCGTTGTAGCGCATCCAGCGTGGAACCCCTTCGGCGTCCTCGGCGCGCGCGCCCTCCCGGCCCGGATTCGGCGTGAAGGCGCCCTTCGAATCGGGCGTCGCGATCCGGAGCGCGACGTCGTCGCGGGCGATCTCGGTCACCGGCAGATCCGGGACTTCGGGGAACTCCCCGAACCCCTCGCGATGCGCCGACCAGGCGAAGGTCGTGAAGTCACGGTTGAACTTCCGCCAGAGGAGGCGGGCGCGAAGCGTGAGCACCCCACCGGCGGCGCCGTCGGGGACGCGCACGACGTAGTGCCCCACATCGGCGGTCCCCGGGGGGATGACGTGAAGCGCGGCGGTGGCACGGATGTCGCTCGAGTTCCGGCGCAGCACCGGCTCGCCTCCGGCGTCGAGGAAGACCGCGCCGTAGCGATGCGCCATCGGGTCGAGGCGGCCCTCGGAGTCGAGGCGCCCGCTCTGCGCGATCACCGACCCGTCGGCTCCGAGGAGGGTGAACTCGATCCACGCCTCATTCGCGTCGGTCGTGCCGCCGGGGAAGGCGTGTCCCACCCCGAGATTGCGGACGACGACGTCGAACTCCACCGTCTTCCCCGGCTCGAGGCGCGGCGCACCTTCATCGATCGCCATGACCACCTCCTCGTCGCCCGCTGCACCCCGCGGACCCGCCGCCGGTCGCTCGCGGAGCGCGAAGATCTCCACGCGGAGCTTCCCCTCGCGCAGGAAGGCTTCGGTCCGCCGGATCATCGCGGTGTCACCGCGGAGGTGGGGGAGCGCGGTATTGGCGGCCACGAAACGGTGCGACCGGACGTGTCCTCCATCCGCGGCGAGATCCCCCAGGGGCGCGGGTTCGAGCGGCATATGGCAGTCCTGACAGACCCTCCTCGACGCCGAGAGGTAGAAGCTGCCCGCCGCATTCCCCGAGATTCCGCTGTCGTGCCAGGCGTCGTATTCGTTCTGGCCGCGCAGCCAGCGGTAGTTGTTCACCGCCTCGGGGAGCGAGACCTTGTGGCACGTCGCGCAGTACTCGCCCCTCGAGAAGACGGGCTTCGAGAGGAGCGCCGTGTGTGTGGCGGGGCGAGCGCGGAGCGCGGCGTCGTGCAGGAAGGCACGCATGGTGCCCCCCGGCGCGTCGGCGAAGAGGTAGGGATCGGCGGCGCCGTCGTCGAGGACGTAGTTGCCGTTCCCCGTCACTCCGTGCACGCGGGAGATCGCGTGACACGCCATGCAGGTGAGGCCCGCCTGGGTGGTCACACCCTCCTGCCGCACGGGGGCGTCGATCTCTCCGGTGAGGAGCACGGCGGGATCGTGACACCCCGCGCACCATCGGCTGCGGACCAGGCCGGCCCCGGGGACCGCGCCTCCGACCGCCCGGGCGTGGCGTGCGATCCACTTATTCTCGCCTCCGGTGCTCGTCCGGAGCTCCTGCACCGCCGCGACATAGAAGGGGTTGTTGAAGGACGAGAACCGATGTGCGGACGCCTTCCACTGCTCCACGATATCGGCGTGGCAGCGGGCACACCCGGTCGCCCCGATCGGTCGATCGGCGACGAAGCCGCGCGCGGCCACCTCCGCGGCCACCTCCGCCTCGGCTTCGAGTGATCCGTCGGGCACCAGGAGGGCGGCGTCGATCCGTCCGCCGGAGGCGGTGGTGGTCGAGGAGGGGAAGAAGGGGCTCGACACCGAGGCGAGGCCGGGGGGAGAGAATCTCTCCGGTGCTCCCGCGATCGATGCATCCGCAGTCCCTTCCCGCGCGCTCTCGCCGTTTCGGGTGGCCCGTTGGGGAGGGGGAGTGCGGAGTTCGTGGAGGTGGAGCGCGACGAGGATCACCGCGAAGGCGCCGACACCGAGGGCGAAGCGCCGTGTGGCGCGCCGCGGGATGCGAGCGACCCCCGCGCGACGATGCGCGAGGTACGCCACCGGGAGGGTCGCCGCCGCCGTGACATGAAGCCACCACGCCCACCGGTTCGCCTCCGAGGCGGCATCGGTGAGGATGAAGAGGCCGGTGATGAGGAGGAATGTCGAGGCCGCGAGTGCCACGCTCCCGGAGACGAGACTCGGGCGAGCACGCGCTCGCCACACCTTCGGGAGGTGGAGCGCGACGAAGAGGAGGACGAGCCCCACCAGGAGGATCCCGAGGCCGGTGTGGCTCAGCACCATGACCTGGAGGAGGAGGGGAAGATCGGTCGGGAGCCCTCCGGCGCTCCGCGTCGCCGACGCGTCCGCCACCCGCACGATCACGAGGTAGAGGGTATTCGCGACGGTGAGGAAGGCGAGCCCGACGCATACGGCGAGGAGTCGCCGCTGCCATCTGGGGAGCATCGACCGGGGAGCTTCCGCCGGAGGGCGCATGCCGG
>JAVVEY010000151.1:0-5415 GCA_032250675.1 Longimicrobiales bacterium
GCCACGGCGTACGGGCGCCGGGTGGCGCGAGAGCTCGGACGCGCGCTCGGGGAGGCCGGGGTGACGGTGGTCTCGGGTCTCGCGCTCGGGGTGGATGGCGAAGCGCACCGGGGCGCGCTCGACCGGGAGGGACGGACGATCGCGGTGCTCGCGGCCGGTACCGATCGCGCGCAGCCGCCGGGCCAGCACCGGCTCTTCCGCGATATCGTGGCGACGGGCGGAGTCTGGTCGGAGCATCCTCCGGGTACGCGGGTGGAGAAGTACCACTTTCCGGAACGCAATCGGCTGATCGCCGCGCTCGGGTGTGCCGTCATCGTGGTCGAGGCGGCCGCGAAGAGCGGCGCGCTCATCACGGCGCGTCTGGGTCTCGAAGCGGGCGCCGATGTGTGGGCGGTACCGGGACGCATCGACTTCGCCACCTCGCGCGGTACCAACGCCCTCATCCGTGACGGCGCCCGTCCGGTCTGCTCGCTCGGTGAGGTGGTCGAGGCGTACGGCCGGACCCGGCGCGCGGGCCCGCAACGACCGGCCGGGGTCTCACCCACGGCCGAGGTGCTCTGGGAGATCCTCGATCGGGAGTCCGATCTCGACGCGATCATCGACGCGTGGCCCGGGGACGCGCCTGACGCGAGCCTCCTCCTCGCCGCACTCGCCGAGCTCGAGCTCGGGGGGTGGGTGGTGCGAGCGCCCGGGACGACGTGGGTGCGGCGGGCGGCGTGACCCGGAGGATGCGCCTTCCCGGCACGCCCGTCTCCTCGGTGTACCTCCACGCGCCCTTCTGCGCGAGACGGTGCTTCTACTGCGACTTCGCGGTCGAGGTCCGGCGCGTCGGAGATCTCGCGGAGTGGAGCGGTGCGATCGAGCGCGAAGTCGCGCTCCGTGCGGAGGAGGGACTCGTCCTCGCCGATCGGCTCCGCACCCTCTATGTCGGGGGCGGCACGCCGTCGCTCCTCGGCCCCGACGCGATGGCGGCGATGGGGAGCGTGCTGGGGGCGGATCGCCTGAGCGATCCCGACCTCGAGTGGACCGCCGAGGCGAATCCGGAGAGCTTCACCCGCGCGGTCGCCGAGGGATGGCGGAGCGCGGGGGTCACCCGTCTCAGCCTCGGCGTGCAGTCGTTCGAGGAGGAGGTGCTGGGGTGGATGGGCCGACTCCACGGCGCCGCGGGCGCCCTCGCCGCACTCGACACCGCGCGGAGTGCGGGGTTCGAGGAGGTGAGCGTCGATCTGATCTTCGGACTCCCGGAGGGCGTGAAGCGGGAGTGGAGCGCCGATCTGGACCGCGTCCTGAAACTCGGCGTGCCGCACATCTCACTCTACGGGCTCACCGCGGAGCAGGGCACGGGGCTCGGGCGGCGGGTGACGCAGGGGGAGCTCCGCATGCCCGACGACGAGCGCTATCGCGCCGAATACCTCGAAGCGCACCACCGACTCACCGATGCGGGGTATCGCCACTACGAGGTGTCGAACTTCGCGCTGCCCGGTTCCGAGTCGCGGCACAACCGGGTGTACTGGAGTGGGGATCCCTGGCTCGGGCTCGGCAATGGTGCGCACTCCTTCGTGCCCCCCCTCCGATGGTGGAACACCCGCGAGTGGGCCGCCTATCGTGACGCCCTCCTCGCCGACCGCGATCCTTCGGACGGGCGCGAGGTGTCGGAAGGCGCGAGCGATCGGCTCGAGAGAATCTGGATGGGGCTGCGGACCGCCGAGGGTCTGAGCCTCCGTGAGTGGCCGAATTCGGTCGAGGGGTGTATCGAGGAGTGGGTCGACCGTGGCGTGGCGTCCCGGTCCGGTCGGCGGGTCCGTCTCAACGCCGAAGGATGGCTCCTCCTCGACACCCTCACGCTGGAGTTCGACCGCGCCGCGGGTTGACGCCTCTTTCGACCTCTTTCGATCTTTCGACCATGCCCTTGCGCAACGACACGACCCCGAGCGACGAGCACCTTACCGACCGCGAGCTGCAGGTGCTCGAGGCGGTGGTGCGCAGCTACGTCGAGCGCGCCGAACCCGCGGGGAGCCGCACGATCTCGCGCGACTTCGATCTCGGCGTATCGCCCGCGACGGTCCGCAACACGATGAGCGATCTCGAGGCGAAGGGATATCTCGATCACCCGCATGCCTCTGCGGGCCGAGTCCCGACCGATCGGGCGTATCGATACTTCGTCGATCGGCTCATGCAGCCCGCCGATCTCTCGCTCGAGGACGAGTCACGTCTCGTCAGCGAGCTGGAGGCCTCGGAGTTCCCGGCGGTGGAGCACCTCGTCCGCCGGGCGACGCAGGCGCTGAGCATGCTCTCGCTCGAGCTGGGGCTCGCGGTCGCGCCCCGCCTCGATGACGCGCGCCTCGAGAAGATCGACTTCGTCCGGGTCTCGGCGGACAAGGTCCTGATGATCGCGACGATCGAGTCCGGCGTGGCGCGCACGATCTATGTCGATCTTCCGGGCGGGGTGCCCGGCGAGATCCTGACCGAACTCGGGCGGATCCTGAATGAGCGGCTCGCCGGTCAGACCCTCGCCGAGATTCGTCGATCGCTCCCCGAGCGGTTGCGTGATCCGGGGGTCTCGTCCGACGCCGCCGAGCTCCTCAATATCTTCCTGCAGTCGGGCACCGAGCTCTTCCGCCCGGCCGCCACCGACGAATCGAATGTCCATATCGGCCGAGCGAGCGTGCTGACCCTCCAACCCGAGTTCACCTCGGGTGAGCGACTCAAGGGGCTGATCGAGCTCACCGAACAACGCGGCCTCCTCGCGCGCGCACTCTCGGGGCGAGACCACGAGCGGGGACTCTCGATCACGATCGGAACGGAGAACGCGTCCGAGGCGCTCAGCGATTTCACCCTGGTGACGGCGGAGTACGCGGTCGGGGACCTCAAGGGCGTGATCGGGGTCATCGGACCGACGCGCATGCCGTACGAGAAGATCATCTCCATCGTGGGCACGACGTCACGACTGGTCTCGAATCTCCTGACGCCCTGACACCGAAGACATAGATGTCGGATTACTACGAACTCCTCGGAGTCGGCCGCGACGCCGGCGCCGACGAGATCAAGAAGGCCTATCGCAAGCTCGCGCTGAAGTATCACCCCGACCGCAACGAAGGTGCGCCGGATGCGGAGGAACGCTTCAAGGAGGTCACCGAGGCGTACGAGGTCCTCAAGGACCCCGGACGGCGCCAGATCTACGACCGGTATGGCGCCGAGGGGTTGAAGGGACGAGGCGGACGAGCGCAGCAGCAGGGCTTCGACTTCTCCGACGCGATCGAGGTCTTCATGCGCGACTTCGGAGGCTTCGGGGGGTTCGGAGACCTCTTCGGGCAGCGCGGTCGCCGCGGGGGAGACCGACCGCAACAGGGCGAGAGTCTGCGCGTACGACTTGAGCTCACCCTCGAGGATGTGATGCAGGGGACGACCGAGCGGGTCAGGGTCGCGGTGCTCGACGGGTGCGACCGGTGCGGGGAGACGGGGGCGGAGCCGGGCACCGAGGCGACGACGTGTCCGCAGTGCCGGGGTCTCGGCGAGGAGCGGGTGGTGCATCAGAGCCTGATGGGCCAGATGGTCTCGGTGCAGCCGTGCCGGCGCTGTCGGGGTGAGGGCCGACTGATCTCCTCGCCCTGCTCGCGCTGCCACGGCGAGGGCCGTTCCCGCAACGAGCGGGAGGTGGAGGTCGAGGTGCCTCCGGGCGTCTCCGGTGACAACTACATCACCCTCCGAGGGCAGGGGAATGCGGGCCCCAGAGGAGGTCCCCGGGGAGACCTCGTGGTGCTCCTCGAGATCGAGGAGGATCCACGCTTCGTCCGGGACGGCGCGCATCTGATCCACGAGCGCCCGATCACCTTCGCCCAGGCGGCGCTCGGCGACGAGGTCGAGGTGCCGACCGTGGGCGGGAGCGCCCGGGTGCGCATCCCTGCCGGTCTCCAGTCCGGGACCCTCCTCCGGCTGCGCGAGAAGGGACTCCCCGAGTTGCACGGGCACGGACGCGGCGACCTCCTCGTTCGTGCGATCGTCTACACTCCCCGGGATCTCTCCGGCGAGCAACGCGAGGCGCTCGAACGGCTGCGTGAGGTCGAAGAGGCGGCCCCCCAGGCGCTCGACGCCGAGGGGAAGGGGTTCTGGGCTCGCGTGAAGGAAGCCTTCTCTGGCTGACCCGGGAGGGACGCCGCGACGGTGGCGTGTCGTGCGCGCCCGCATCGCCGACCCCTCCGCCATCGACCTCCCCGACGAGGAGGCCGACGCCCTCCTCGCCGATGCGCTTCTCGAGCTCGGCGGGCGCTCCGTCCACCTCGCCGAAGGCGCGTGGACGACCTGCCTCCCGGAAGGCGTCGACCTCCCCGACACCCCGACCGACGTCGTCGACCTCCTCACCCGCGCCTCGGGGCTCCCGGGGATTTCGGTCGAACTCACGTGGCAGGACCACGCCGACTGGGCCGAGGTGTGGAAGGCCGGGCTCGAGCCCCGCCGCCTGACCGACCGGCTCATCGTGACGCCCTCGTGGCGCACGCCCGACGCCGGCCCCGGCGAGATCGTCATCGTCCTCGATCCGGGCATGGCCTTCGGGAATGCCGAGCACGGAACGACGCGCGGGTGCCTCCGACTCCTCGATGGGGTGGTCCGGGAGGGGGTGTCCGTCCTCGACATCGGCGCGGGATCGGGGGTGCTCTCGATCGCCTGCGCCCGGCTCGGCGCGACGCGCTGCCTCGCGGTGGAGGGGGATGAACTCGCGATCGAGACGGCGCGGGAGAACGCGCGGCGCAACGGAGTCTCCGCCGAGGTCGAGGTCGTGCACCGCCGGGTCGACGCCGAGGGAATCGAGCGGCTGGGCGCTGAGGTGGGGGGATACGACGGCGTCGCGTGCAATATCGAGATGCACCTCCTTACCCCCCTCCTTTCCGGACTCGTCGCGGCGGTTCGACCGGGGGGATGGCTCCTCCTCTCCGGGATCCTCGAGACGCAGTGGGCGGAGATCGAGGCGATCCTTCCGGCGATGGGGTGGGGGATCGAGGAGATCGACGCCGACGGCGAATGGCGATCGGGGATCTTCCGCCGCCGGTGATCTCCCTCACCGGGGGAGCGCGGCCACACCCTCGAGGAGTCGGCTCCACCGCGCACGCGCGGCGACGTCTCCCGGATCGAGAGCGCGCGCGAGGACGCGCACCGCGTCCCGCGCGGTCGGGCGGAGACCGCCGTCGCCCGATTCCAGCACGAGGGCCTCGAGCCCCGGGGGGCGGAGGTGCGGGGGGCACGCGTCCGCCACGGCGGCGAGCGCGGCAGACGCACCCTCGATCGTCCGGAGGGCGCCACGTCCCGGCGCGAGTTCATGGCGCAGGAGTTCGGGAGAGGAGGGAGCGCCGCGCCGCCGGGCCTCCTCGACCACCTGCGAGAGGGGGATGGCGGGCGCGGGATCGGCGGCGAGGATCTCGT
>JAVVEY010000023.1:0-30493 GCA_032250675.1 Longimicrobiales bacterium
CCCGACACTGGCTTCGAACGAGATCACTGAATTCGCCTGGAAGGCGCCGCGGAACGCCAGCGTACTCGCGCTCCCGGTGCCGGAGAGGTCGAACTCCGATGTGCCCCCATGAACCGACGCCCGAAACTTCGGCGTGCCCTCCGCCTGCGAGAGGGCCGGCTGGGCAGTGATGGCGCTCGCCAGGATGAGCGACATACCGACGGCGAGAGGGGCGAGCGTCGTGCGTGAACCGCTACGCATGAGTCTCCTCCTGGTTGAACGTTTCTCCATTGCAGCATTTTTGCCGCGCGTCAAGATGGGCACCGGGTGCCGTATGCGCCAGTCGGGCACGCGACCCGCGCGGTATTCCCTTCAACTCAGCGCGCGACGAGCTCCCGGCGCTGGACGGCTTCTCGGCCAACTTCGTCGCGGAATATCCCGAGGACGTGGTCGTCGCCGAAGTACGAGGGCTCGAACCCGGCGGGCAGGATCACCACGTAGTCCGGGACCCCGTCCGACGCGATCGCGAGCCACGCGCCGGCGGGGCGCGTCACCTGATCGCCCGCTGTGGCCCAGCGCGGCCCGATCACCACGCCGCCGTCATCTCTCAGGACGAGGCCATCGAACTTCAGCGGCTCCGGGGAAAGCGGGATGTTGCGTATGTACGCTTCAATCGCCGGGGGAAGCTGGGCCGCCGGGATGCCGGCCAGAACCGCATCGATGAGGCTGTCGGCGACGGCGCGCGCGTCCCAGCTCGGGTACGTCCACCGCACGATCGTGGTGATCGAATCGGACCACCGGACCACCTCGGCTTCTGCGCTGTCGCCGATCCAGAGGATCTCATCCCGTCCCGTCAGATGTCCCCATGGATTGAGGTACGGGACTCCCATCCCCCCGTCGGTGGCGAACCACTCGACGTTGGGGACCTCGAGGAGCGTGTCGATCCGTTCGGCAGAGACGCGTACGACGGGCGCGTGGGTGCGCTGAATCAGCTCCTCCGACGCCCCCCACCCCGGGCCGGAGCCGAGGAAGAGGTGAGCGTCGCGTCCCGGCGCCCAATTCGAGGTCACCACGTCGGTCGGGGAGACTCGGCGCTCGGAGAGGAGATCACCGTCCAGACCGAACTCGAGGAGCCGGTCCCGGCCGGCGTCCGCGGCCCATATCGCGCCGTGGTGGAACCGGATGGCGGCGAGTCGCCCGATCTCCCGGGGGCCGTCGCCGGGCCGCGCGATCGCGGTCCACGCACCCGCGACGGGGTCGCCGAGCCAGATGTAGCCTTCCGACTCCCCCACCACCACTCGACCGTCGGTGACCGGTTGGACCTGCACGCCGCTCAGGTAGTGGAGTTCGTCGACGGTGATCGACTCGGCACTCCAGGTCGGGACCCCGGAGGCCTGGAGGGTGTCCGGTATCGCTCCCGTAGAGACCGTGACGATCCGGATCCCAGCCGAGTCGGTGACGGTGAAGGGCGCGCCGGGGGCGGGGGGCTCGCACGCCGCAAGCACCGCTGCGGCCAGGAACAGCGACCGCTGCAGGGCCCTCACGAGCCCCATCGTCTCGATGTCACGAGATCACGACCCTCCCCGGACCAGCCGAGCCCGGACCACGAAGGTGACGTCGTATTCATCGTGGATCGTGCCCCAGAGATGATCCCGACCCACGCTGTGGATCGTGAGCCCCGACCACGCCTCCGGGACATCCAGTTCGCCGAGGAACTCGCCTTCGGGGGAGAAGATCTCGCGGACGGTCTCGCCTTCGTCCCCGACGCGCGTCACCCAGATCGTCCCGTCCGGGGTGAGTATCGCAGTGGAGAAGGGCGGATGCACGCGTGGGACCTCCGATTCGTCGAGCGCGGTCTCCGCACGCCATCCAGGTCGATTCAACCGATCGATCGCCTCCCGTCGCGCGCTGGATTCGATCCGGACGGGGACCCAGGCGCGCGCGACGGTCCGCACGGTGTCGCCGTCGAGCGTCTGCAGTCGGAGTGCATAGTCTCCTCCGCCGTCCCAGACGAGGAAGGACCCATCCTCCTGAAGCCGCCACCCCGCGTCATGAACGAAGGGGATCGTCGATTCGCCGACGATTTGACCCGCCGAATTCACGAAGCTGATGATGCGGAGGGCGTCGACCTCCGGAGGTGGAATCGTGTCGACGACGATGAAGTCGTCCCCCTTCCACTCGAGGAGGGTGAAGAAGGTGGTCTGCGAGCCGCTCCCGCGAGCGAACCGGAAATGCACGACGAGGTAGTGCTCAGAGTCGAGCCAGGCCCGAACGCCGCAGGCCAGGGTGGACGGAGTCCGGAAGGTCCCGAGAAGCTCGCCGTCCCGATCGAACCGGTGCCAGACCGTCTCCGTCTCGACCCAGATCTCACCGTCGACGCCCCTCCGGGCACACGCGTTTCCCGAAAACTCGCTGGGCCCCTGCCCCTGGCGCCCCACCGAGAAGAGATGCGTTCCGTCTTCCGCAAAGCGGCGAAGCTCCACGGCCTGCGCGTCGTACACCCACACCCCGCCGTCCTCGGCGGGAATCACGTTGCGCACCCAGCCGAAGACATACGGGTCTTCCCCGCTGACGACGCCGATCCGGAGTTCCTCCTCGAGACGCCAACGGGCGGAAGGCACCGTGTCCCACTGCGCGAGCGGAGCCTCTCCCCGGCTTGTGGGTGGCCCGAGAGCGTCGGCGTCCGACCGCTCTCCCCCGGCACCTTGGTCCGCGACCTCCGGCTCACCGGAGCAGCCCCAGGAGACGATCAGGGCGAGAGAGAGGAGGGTCCTGCCGAGGCGATTCAAGGGCTCTCCTCCAGGCGGGTGAGGCTCGGGGTGGTCAACGGTTCGGGCCCCGGCTTCGCAACAGGGTGCGCGTCCGGTGCCGGTCGGACGTCAGTTGGCGCGCCGCTTCCGGAGCCAGACCACGAATCCGAGTCCTGCGCCGAGGAGGGGGACGCCGAAGACCCCTCCGAGGAGGAAGCCCGTGAAGACGGCAAGCACGGGCGAGAGTCCCGCGCGTCTGGGTCTCTCCAGGTGAACCTGGGGAGCGACTTCGACGGAGGCTGGTCGGTAGACTTCGAACGAACGACTCATCCTTTCTCCTCTGTGCCCTCAGGGAGGCGGGTGCCTTCGGACACCTCCAGGAGGTTGCGGTACTCGACCCATGACTCGGCCACGGCCTGGATCTCGGTCGCCGGAGTGGAGAGGGCGGCGACGGGGATCACCAGACTCGTCGTACGATCTTTTCTCAACATACGAGTCACCAACCTGCGGTGCCACGGGACGCGAGCCTTCGCGGAATCACGCAACTCCACCTGGACGAGCTTCGGGCTCTCCGTCGACACCCCGAGGACATCCTCCGAAGGAATGAAGAGCGGAGCCCAGAGCCCTGTCCCATCGAGAATGCCGTCGCCGTCGATGAGGAAGGTGGCCCGAGGACCAAGACCAAGCGTCCTTCGAAGCGGTCACCTTCTGCAGGCAGATCGTCCATCCGGGACTGGACAGGAAGGGAGAAGGGAAGCGGTCTGACGAGGTTGGATCTCTGCTGGCATCAAGATGGGGTTCGAGCGCCGGAGGCGCGAGCCCGGGCCTTGGCTACGCGACAGCAGGTCCGAGTCGGACTCCGCCCATCGGTTCCTTATGCGATTCGATTCTAAAATAAGGTTGACGCAGGAAGCTTATGTCTTGCACGTTCTGGGATAAGCTTCCTGAGCCAGGGTGGGCGTCGTGGAGATCAAGTCGGATCGAGCAGGACGGCTGAGACGGGATCCATCCGGGTATGACGGCTTCGTCCCTGCCCCATTCCCTCCGTCGGATCTCGGCCTGGCACAGCTCGCCGACCTCATCGAGAAGGCGACCCTCGCCCTGGGCCGACTGGTCGGGTCAGCTGAGATCCTGCCGAATCCGGATCTCTTTGTGATGATGTACGTGCGGCGAGAGGCCGTGCTGTCCAGCCAGATCGAGGGAACTGAGGCGTCGCTCGTCGATCTCCTCGAGTACGAAGCTGAACTCGAACGCTCCGAGCGGAAGGTAGAGGTCAAGGAGATCGCCAACTACGTCTCCGCACTGAGATTCGGGTTGGACCGTGTTGTTGCCCTCCCTCTCTCCCTGCGTCTCATCAGGGAGATCCACGAGGAGCTCATGACGGGGGTTCGTGGGGGAGAGCCTTCGAAGACTCCGGGAGAATTTCGCACTTCGCAGAACTGGGTCGGAGGCCCGACCCCAGTCACGGCGCGTTTCGTGCCGCCTCCCGTCGACGAGATGCATCGATGTCTCGACGAGCTTGAGCGGTTCCTCCGGTGCGTGAGCGGGGCGATTGGGAGGGATGGCTCGCCTTCTTTCTGGAGAGCGTGGCGATCGTGTCTGCGGAGGCCACCGAGACGGCGCGAGAGATCGTCAATCTCCGCGAGGTGCTTCGGTCTCGCATCCGTGAGAGGCTGGGGAGGCGGGCCGGCTCAGCCCTGACACTGCTCGAGTCCCTCTTCCAACGGCCGATCGTGAACGTCCACGCAGTTCAGGAGGCCACCGATCTCTCGCAGCCCGCTGCCAACGCCTTGACGAACGCGTTGGAGGCCGAGGGGATCCTCGTGGAAATCACCGGAAAGAAGTCGTACCGCGTATTCCGTTTTGACCCGTACCTCCAGCTCTTCCAGGAGCGGGAGGAGCGTACGTGACAAGGACCCGCTGCGCGTTCTCGGGCGAGTCTTCCGCGATATAGGAGATTCCGGAGTCGAGGTCGCGAAGGGCGCTTTCGCCCCAAACTACCTGGCGGCTCCGAGGACCCATTTCCGGTGCAGGTTCTCAGCTACCTCCTCATGAGGAACCGTACGGCCAGACTCGACATCGGCGAGGCCCCGGTCGATCTTCTGCACCACGTAGAGATGGTACAGGACATCGTCCAGCGAGCAATCGTCCGGGAGGCGATCCAGCACTTCCTGGACCCTTTCCTTCGTTGTCATGCGGGTCCCTCACCCCTTGAGAGATGTACCATGCCATGCGTCCTGCGTACACCGAATCTACGGGCAAGATCGGTCCACGGGCATGGTTGTACGGGACGCCGCGAGCTGATGTCGGACGATTCCACATCTTGGAGACGCGCCCCAACGGTCAGGAGTTCTGCTGCGCTCCAAGATGGGACTCGAACGCCGGAGGCGCGAGTCCGGACGCGCACCCGCGCTTCGAGACATCCAGGTTGGTCCGCGGCTATCGGGTGATCGAATACACCACCACGGACTGCACGCCCCACTCATCCTCCTCGACGCCGAGCACGCGGTCTCCGGCCACGTCGAGGACCCGAATCGGGGTGCCGAACTCCATCCAGTGAAGGGGGAAGCCCTCCGACGAGATCACGAGGAATCGAGACGCGAGCGCGTCCGCCATCGTGTACTCGCTGAGCCAGACGCCCCCTTCGGGGGCCGCGTGGATGTATCGGAAGTACGGGAGCGTTGCGGATGCGGCCTCGCGCGCTTCTTGCAGCCTTCGGCCGAGAGGGGTGTCGGGAGGCGGCTTCGAATCGATCCCGTTCCGTTCGAGAGTCGTGGTCTCATATCGGGCCCAGACCTCGTCCGTGACGTCGATCGGCTGCTGATCCGAGCGCGCGATCTGCACGACGGCTCCGTCCCGCCCGATCCATTGAACCTCCGGACGGTCGTTCGTGGCCCAGATGAAGCCTGCATCGGAGAGGTCCCCACTGCCGAAGCGGGTGAAGGGATTGCGGCTGGGACGATTCCCGTCGAGCTCCAGGCGCACGAAGCGGACGTGGACGACGGTGTCCGCGGCGAGCGTCTCGAGGTCGCTCACGATGAGCGATCCGGTGATCCACCCGGAGTCGGCCTCTCCGGGACGCAGACCGAAGCCGGTCGGGACCCACCCGAGCGCGCTGTCACCGAGGAGCCCGCGCGGGGTGTGCCCGATCGGTCCGTTGTTCGACACCCGGCGGCTCTCGAGGAAGGTGCCGTCCGCCGAGAAGGTGCTCAGACGGCTCGTCCCGTCATCCCACACGACGAGGCGACCCTCGGAGAGAACTTCGACGGCCATCGGAAGCTGGAATTCGCCCGGGCCCTCGCCGCGACGGCCTACCGCCTCGACCGTCCCCGTGGGTGCGATCAGATGGAGCCGGGCGGCCTGTACGTCCACCACCGCGGCGCCGCCGTCGGGGAGGAGGGCGCCCCCCATGATCCTCTCGAAGGCGGGACCCGCCTCGTCCCCGCCGACCCTGATCCGGGGATCGGACGGCGCCTGGACCACCGGGAGGTCTTCAACGCCGGGAGCCTCGACGATCCGGATCCCCGCGCTGTCACAGACGGCGGCTCCACTCATCTGCGGGGGTGCGGGTCCGCACCCGGCGAGCAGCGAGGAGACGACGACTACCGTAGCGATCCAGCGATGCATGCGCTGCCTCGGGCTGGCGGAGGGAATAGTGCTGCGCGCCCAAGATGAGCATCGAACGCGGGGGGCGCGAGCCCGGACTATACTTGTGTCGGACTTGTGCCGGCGGCTCCCGCGACGATGGAGTCCCGCGACTCGACCCGTCTCCGGGGAATCCGGAGCGGTTCATTCACCACCGGAGGGCAGCGTGATCGGAGTGATGGGGGCGATGCAGGAAGAGGTCGAGGAACTGCTCGAGCGCCTGGACGACGTCGAGTCCACGGTGCTGGGTAGCCGTACGTATCATCGGGGCCGGCTCCATGGCCACCCGGTGTGCCTCGCCTTCTCGGGGTGGGGGAAGGTGGCGGCCGCCTCCACTGCGACGAGCATGATCGATCGGTTCGGCGTCTCGGAGCTCTGGTTCAGCGGGGTCGCGGGGGGGCTCGCGCCCGATCTCGCGGTGGGCGACATCGTCGTGGCCGACGCCCTCTACCAGCACGACCTCGACGCGAGCCCGATCTTCCCCGCGCTGGAGATCCCGCTCCTCGGCGTCTCCGCGCTCCGGCCGTCGGCGCTCGACGTCGAGCGGGCCGTGGCCGCGGCGCAGCGGTTCGTGGATGGGCTCACGGACGGTGGCGGCTCGAAGCTCGTGGGCGGCGCGCCGCTCCCGACCCCGCGGGTCGTCGTCGGGACGGTGGCGAGTGGCGACCAGTTCGTCGCGAGCGAGGCAGCGCGGCAGGGCGTCCAGACGAAGGTTCCCGGCGTGCTCTGCGTCGAGATGGAGGGCGCGGCGGTGGCGCAGGTCGCCGTCGAGCGCGCCCTCCCCTTCGGCGTCGTCCGGGTGATCTCGGATGCGGCTTCAGAGGGCGCGGATGTCGACTTCACCGCCTTCATCGAGGGCGTCGCGCGCTACTACCTCGCCGGCATCGTCGGGCATCTGATCGAGGGCTCGTGACGGGGCAGAGGACCCGTGGGACGCTGTCGACCGGCGTGGACAACTGCTCGTTGACCGCTGCCCTGTGACCGCGCGCGGGGTGCAATTGCAATCCGGTTCTGGTCTGAAAAAGCCGGGAAAAGCTTTTGCGCCCGGCAGGGATGTCGATTGCTGATCTGGATTCTTGAGTGCAAATTGCAATTGAACGCAAATTGCAACATGCAACGAGGTGAAGCGGTCCGTGAAGATCCCTGAATCCCCACCCGATCTCTTCGAACTCCTCGCCTCGCTCGATCGGGACCGCGTTTCGAAGGCGATCGAAAGCTCGAAGGTCACCATCTCCGGGAAGTACCTGCACTGGGACCAGATTCGACACCGGGAGCCGCCATTCGGGTTGAGCCATGAGGAGTGGTGGGCTGGCGTCAGGGTGGCGAGGTACTCGGCGAGGGAGGCGATGCCCTTCAGGCAGAAGAATGGGGAGTCGTTCTCGTTCGTCTACGCACCCCCGGTCCGCGAGGGGCTTCATCGTATCGACCAGAGCTTCGGAATGTCGGTCGGCCCGAGTTCGGATGTGGAGGCGATCGTCGAAGCCCACGGGACGAACTACCTCCTGGCCAACTCGCTCATGGAGGAAGCGATCCGGTCAAGCCAGCTCGAAGGCGCTTCGACCACTCGAGACCACGCAAAAGAGATGATTCGGGAGAGGCGCAAGCCCCGCGACAAGAGCGAGCGGATGATCCTGAACAATTACGCGGCCGTGGAGCGACTCGAGGAAATGAGCGAGGAGCCGCTCTCGGTGGAGAGGATCTTCGAGCTCCATCGAATCCTCGTGGACGGCACCTTCGACGACCCGACGAAGGCCGGCGTGTTTCGGTCCGACGAAGACAACGTCGTTGTCGGCCTGCTTCACACCGTCGAGACCGCCCATGTACCCCCTCCACCTCACGAGCTGGAAGAGCGGCTTCAGGCTCTTGTCGACTTCGCCAACGACGACGCCCCGGACCGGTGGCTGCATCCGGTTCTGAAGTCGATCATCGTCCACTTCATGATCGGCTACGATCATCCGTTCGTGGACGGGAACGGGCGGGTGGCGCGGGCACTCTTCTACTGGTCGATGCTTCGCCACGGCTACCCGCTGGCGAAATACCTCTCCATCTCTCGTGCTCTGCACACTGCGCCGGCGAAGTACTCGCGAGCGTACCTCTACACGGAGACCGACGCCGGAGACCTCACCTTCTTCATCGATCATCAGATCCGGATCATCCGGCAGAGTATCGCGGCACTTGAGAGTTACGTGGAGAGGAAGGCGCGAGAGACGCAGGAGGTTGAGGCGGAGATCCGAGCGCGACACGACCTGAACCACCGTCAGATCAAGCTCCTGAGCCATGCCCTCCGGAAGCCGGGGGCGCAGTACACCGTGCACTCTCACCAGACGAGTCACCGGGTGGTCTACAACACGGCCGGTGCCGACCTGAAGGACCTGGCAGCGAAAGGTCTGCTCCTTCAGTCGAAGGAGGGCCGCCAGTACGTCTTCATCGCACCCAACGACATCAGGGAGCGGCTCCGTCGGCGGGAGTCTCGCTGACAGGGGCACGACTTCTGCTGCTCAACGGTGAGGAGATGCGCGCGTCGGCACATCCGGGTCAGCCGGCGAATGGCCGGTCAGAGCGATGCTCCAGCTCACTCATGGCTTCGCAGGCGGAAGATCGACTCCATGATCGCCGCTGCCGCGAGCCCGGCACCCTGACGCGGTGTCGGACGCGGTGACGTGACCTCCCCGTGTCAGCCAGCCCGCGGTATGACTTCCTCTTCCAGACGGCTTCCGAGGTTGTCCCGCTCCACGTCGAGGGCGTAGCTGGTCTGAAGATTCAGCCAGAACCGATCCGACGTGCCGAAGTAGCGGGCCAACCGTAGCGCGGTGTCGGCCGTGACCGAACGCTTGCCATGGACGATCTCGTTGATTCGTCGCGGCGGAACGCTGATGTCCTTCGCCAGGCGATACTGGCTGATCTCCATGGGCTCGAGGAACTCCTCGAGCAACACCTCGCCTGGATGCACTGGCGCCAAGGTTATCTCGGCCATGGCTCTCTCCTAGTGGTAGTCGACGATCTCGACGTCGTGGGCATTTCCCGACCGCCAGACGAAGCACACCCGCCATTGTCGGTTGATGCGGATGCTGTGCTGCCCCGCGCGGTCGCCTTTGAGCTTTTCCAACCGATTCGCCAGCGGCACCCGCAAGTCGTCGAGCGTCGTCGCCGCGTCGAGCATCCGGAGCTTCCGCAGTGCCACACGCTGGATGTCCGCTCCGAGCTGTTTTACCCGTTGCCGCCCGAAGAGGCGTTCGGCGTCCCGGTCCTTGAAGCTCTTGATCACGGTATACCATAACGCCGCGCGTTATTACCGTCAAGCGTTACGAAACGCGCGAAGGGCTGGTTAATTCTGCTGTGCTCCCGAGACGCTTTTCGAGCACCGGATGGACGGCTCCGGAACGCGACCCATCACTCGGGTCGCTCGAGCCGGTGACGCTGGAGATAACTCACGCCGAGCTCGTCGAACCCCACGCCGACGACCGCGTCCGCGGTGATCGCCTGAACCCACAATCCGGACGGGTTGGGCACCGATCCGACGAACTCCCCGGCGGGAGAGAAGATGTCCCACTCGCCGAACTCCCTGGGGTCGGGTGTGAAGTGCTGCGCCCATGTGTAGCCGAGTGCGTCGGTCACGACGCGTGAGTACGCGGGCGTCACCTCCGGCACCAGCGGGTGGTCGAGGGCGTCGATGAACGCCGCCTGACGCGATTCGGGGTAGACGTCGAGCACGTAATCGGCGTACGCGGAGCGCATCTCCGAATCGACGCGACGTGGAGAGCGTTCGATTCGGGCAACTCGGAGGAGTCCCGTGTCCGACGTCGTCGACCACCGCGATCGAGTCACCCGCCTGGCCGAGGAGGCGGATCATCCGGAACTCGCCCGGGCCGTCACCCCGCCCGCCGACCGAGGTCCGGAACTCGCCGTCGCGCTCGAAGACGCGAATCTCGGCGCTCTGGCGATCCGCCACCCAGAGCGAGCCGTCCGAGGCGACCGCCACGCCCTGGATCGCGCCGAACTGCCCGGGTCCGGAGGCGTCGGGTCCACCGATGCGGAGATCGGGCACCGAATCGACGCGGAAGGGAGCGCCGGCCACGTCGGGCGATGTCACGACCCCGATGCCCGCCGAGTCGACAGGGGTGACGATCCCGGGAGCGCCTCGCCGTCGACGCACGCCCCGGCCCGATGCCCACGTCCCTTGCGCGCACGCGCTCGGGAGCGGAGCGTTGAGAGACCGGGGCCCGACGCTTCGGCGCGCACGTCCACGATCCTCTTGCCGATACGGGAGCCGGCATTGACTCGAAGGGAGGATGAGAGACCGACGATCGAGACGGTCGCGTCCACGGATGCGACCGCGTCGGCAACTGCCCCAACCGACCTCATGGTGCGCTGCTGGGGCACGCGCGGCTCGATCCCTTCGCCGGGTCCGGACACGGCCCGCTACGGGGGAAACACCTCGTGCGTGGAGATCGTGGCGGGCCCCCGGCACCTGATCTTCGACGCGGGCTCGGGCGTACGCGCGCTCGGCTCATCGCTCCTCGAAGCGGCCGCGCCGGTCAAGACGACGATCTTCCTGACGCACTTCCACTGGGACCACATCCAGGGTCTCCCCTTCTTTCCCCCGCTCTACGACGAGCAGACGTGCCTCGACATCGTGGGCCCGATCCAGTATACGCCGGACGGGCGGGAACTCGATGTAGAGTCGCTCTTCGCGGGCCAGATGGGGCCGATCTACTTTCCGGTTCCGATGTCGGCGGTGTCGGCGGCGTGCTCCTTCGGGCACCTCAACGAGGGGGTCTGGGAGGAGGACGGGATCCGGGTGTCGGCGATGCGCGTCAGGCATCCCTCCTGGGTAGTGGGGTACCGCATCGACTTCGGGGGACACCGCATTGCGTACGTGCCCGACAACGAGCTGGACCCCGATGCCGCCTACCCGATGGGCGCGGAGTGGCGCGCCCGCTTCGTGGAGTTCCTGGGCGATGTGGACATCCTCCTCCACGACGCGATGTACACCGCCGAGGAATACCCCTCTCGCACGCTGTGGGGGCACTCGACCTTCTCGCAGGCGGTGGAGGTCGCCGACGAGGCGGGTGTGCGTGAACTCGCCTTCTTTCACCACGATCCGATGCGCACCGACGCGGAACTCGACGAGATCGTGGCGCGCCACGCGGACGCCGCGCTCGCGGCAGGTCGTACGGTGAAGATCCGGGCGGCGGCGGAGGGCGCGAAGATCCTCTCGTGAACTCAGGAACGGATCGACGTAGCTTCATGGAAGAGGTATTCCTCCGGCTTCGAGGTTGAGATGAGTACGGATCACTCGAATCACGACAGGCCCCACCGCCTCACACGGAAGGTCGCGGGCGTGCCGCTCTGGGTTCTCCTCGCGCTCGCGGTGGCGATCCCCTTCCTGATCGGCGCCTTGATCATCGCCCGGCGCGCGGATCAGATCGCGCCCACCGAGACCGATGCGAGCGGCATCGTCGAGGTGCTCTCGCCCGTGTCGCTCGTCTGAGCCGGATCGTGACACACGTGGACGACAGCCCCGACACGCTGCGGATCCATACGGCGCCCGGAGAGGCGTCCGATCTGCACGAGATGCTCGAGGTCGACGAGATCGAACTCCACGAGATCGGCAACCTCGAGGAGGTGCGCGCGCTCGCGGAACCGACCGTGCTCTTCCTCTCTCGCGGCCTGCTCGGCGGAGGGGGAGCGCACGAAGCACTCCGGGCGCTCCCTCGACACGTCGTGGTGGTAGCGGCCGACGACGGAGCCCGCTCGGCTGCCGAGCAGGCGGGTCGCCTCTTTTTGGCTGCACCGGATCTCGCGCCGGGCGAGGCCGCGCTCCTGCGTGCCCTGCGGTGTGCGTTCCGCCACGCCGCGACCGAGGCGTCGTGCGAGCGAGCGGAAGGGTGGGCCGGGCTCGCGCAGCGCAGTCTGACCGAACTCAACAAGATCGGGATGGCGCTGATGAGCGAGCGCGATCCCGAACGGCTCCTGGGGATGATCCTGACCCAGGCGCGGCGGCTCACATCGAGTGACGCGGGCAGCCTCTACCTCGTCGAAGCGAATGATCGTGATGCGGGTGGAGGCGAACCGTGCCTGCACTTTCTGCGCGCGCAGAACGACTCGATCCCGGATCTCCCCGACCCGAACTTCACCCTCCCGATCTCCGAGACGTCGATCGCCGGCTTCGTCGCGTCCACGGCCGAGACGCTCGTGATCGACGACGTCTATGATCTCCCGGTCGACACGCCCTACGCCTTCAATCCGAGTTTCGACGAGGAGTACGGATATCGCGCCAGGTCGATGCTCGTGGTCCCGATGCTCGACCATACGGATCGTGTCGTGGGCGTGCTCCAGCTCATCAATCGAAAGCGCGACGAGGGCGCGACGATCCGCAGCGGTGCCGCGGCGAAGGCCTCTGTCGAGCCCTTCACGGCGCAGGATGTTCAACTGGTCCAGTCGCTGGCCGGCCAGGCCGCGGTGTCGATCGAGAATGGACTCCTCTACCGGAGCATCGAGAAGCTCTTCGAAGGCTTCATCAAGGCCTCGGTCACGGCGATCGACCAGCGGGACCCGGCCACCTCGGGGCACTCGGTGCGCGTGGCCGAACTCACCTGTACCACCGCCCGGGCGATCGACGAAGCCGACGAAGGGCCGTTCGCCGATCTGCACTTCACCGAGGAGGAGATCCGGCAGCTTCGGTATGCCGGGCTGCTGCACGACATCGGCAAGGTGGGCGTACGCGAGAAGGTGCTCGTGAAGGAACGCAAGCTTCCGCCGGAGGCGGAGGTGCGCGTGGAGGCACGCTTCGAGCTCATCCGGGCCACGATCGAGGCGGAGGCCGCCGTGGCGCGCGTGCGCACACTCGACCGAGGCGAAGATGTCGAGGCGCTGGCATCGATCGAGGCGAAGCTTGAAGCCGATCTGGCCCAGCTCGATGCCGATCTCCAGGCGATCCGTCGGGCGAATGTCCCCAACGTCCTCGATACGGAGGCCGAAGAAGCGCTCGTCGAGATCGCGCACCGAAGCTGGATCGGGCGCGACGGAAGACCGCAGCGCTACCTGACCGACGAGGAACTCCACTTCCTCTCGATCCCGCGCGGCAGTCTCGATTCGGATGAACGCAGGCAGATCGAGTCCCACGTCATCTTCGGCTACGACTTTCTGCGCGAGATTCCCTGGACCGACGACCTCGCGCGGATCGCCGAGATCGTGCGCGGACATCACGAGAAGTTGAACGGAAAGGGGTATCCCGACGGAGTGACCGGAGAACGACTGACGCTCGAGAGTCGCATCATGTCGGTGTGCGATATCTTCGATGCGCTCACCGTGAACGATCGACCATACAAGAAGGCGATGCCCGTCGAGACGGCGCTGAAGATCCTGAGGGAGGAGGCCGAGGAGGGCGCGCTCGACCCCGAGATCGTGGAGCTCTTCGTTACCTCCAGGCTCTACGAGCGCGTGATCGAGACCGACTGGCGGGAACTCTGACGCACGCCACGATGATACCTTTCGCAGAAGGCTTTTGAAGAGGTAGCGGGGTCCCCCTCGGGAGGGAGGCGTCCCGCTCATGAACCGACCTTCTGGACCGAGATGTGGAGGGGGATGTGCGACTCGCAGTGAACACCGGCGGCGGGGATGCGCCCGGATTGAATGCGGTCATCCGTGCGATCACGCTGGGTGCGTGTGCGCGAGGGTGGGAGGTGCTCGGGATCCGACGGGGCTACGACGGCCTCCTCTCCGGCGATGCGGATGGGATCGTGCGCCTCGACGAGCGATCGGTACTCGGTATCACGAACCTCGGGGGGACGATCCTCGGGACGACCAACCGCGGGAATCCCCTGCGCTGGCACGACGGTCGGGATCGGGGTGGAGAGATCGTCACGCGGCTCGGGGAGCTCGGGTGCGACGGACTGATCGCGATCGGGGGCGACGGCTCGCTCGGGATCGCCGCGGAGCTCGGCGCGCGGGGACTCAATGTGATCGGCGTGCCGAAGACGATCGACAACGATCTGGCCGCGACGACGATGACCTTCGGCTTTCACACCGCGGTGCAGACCGCCACCGACGCGATCGGGAGGCTTCACTCGACCGCCGAGTCGCACCGCCGCGTGATGGTCGTCGAGGTCATGGGGCGGGACGCGGGGTGGATTGCGCTCTTCGCGGGACTCGGCGGTGCCGCCCACGTCATCCTGATTCCCGAGATCCCCTGGAACTTCGAGCGCGTCTGTGAGGCGATCGAGGGGTGCTATGTCGGCGACGCCGGATACGCGGTCGTGGTGGTGGCGGAAGGTGCGAGGCCCGAGGGGGGAGAGGTGCATGTGACGGAGATCAACACCCACGGCAGGCCTCGCTACGGGGGAATCGCGGAGCACCTCGCTGCGGAGATCACCGCGTGCACCGGGCACGAGTCGCGCTCGCTCGTTCTCGGCCACCTCCAGCGCGGCGGCGAGCCCACCGCGTACGACAAGGTTCTCGCGCTCCGCTTCGGCGCCGCCGCGGTGGAACTCGCCGCGCGGGGCGACTGGGGGTGCATGGTCGCGCTCGATCCCCCCGAGATCCACGCCGTGCCGATCGCCGCCGCCATCGCCAAGCTCAAGCTCGTCCCCCTCGACAGTGACGTCGTTCACACCGCGCGCAGTCTCGGGATCTCCTTCGGAGAGTGAGCCTCCACCCTCCCTGCCCGGGCCACGTCAGGTCGGCACCTCTGACCCCTCGGTGGCGACCAGACTTCGTAGACACCACACTAGTGTGGTTCCGCATCCGATCTCTCCACTCCGACACGCACCGCCATGACTCCGATATCCCGGATCGTCGCGATCCCCTCGCTCCTCCTGGCGACCCTCCTCGCCCTTCCCTCGCCCGCCGTCGCGCAGTACACGGCGGACTACATCCCGCAGGTCGTCCAGGGCGAGACCTTCCCGCTCTCGATCCGCTCGATCATGCGCGCCGAGGAGATCGTGGGGCAGGCGCCCGCCGGCGTCCGCTGGAGCGCCGACGGCGAGACGGTCTACTTCACCTGGGTGCCGGGCGGAAATGCGTGGGACGCGGAACGCGAGTGGTACCGCGTCGACGCCGAGGGGGGCGAGCCGGTCCGCCTCACGCCCGACGAGGAAGACACGCTCGACCGCGTGACCGCGAGCGGCTCGATCTCGCCGGATGGCGAGTGGGAGCTGCTCGGTCTCGACGACGACATCTGGCTGCGTGACCGCGACTCGGGGGAGCTGGCGCGGCTCACCGCCACGCGAGCCGACGAAGGGCAGGCACGGTGGAGCGCGGACGGAAGCGAGATCTTCTACCGCGCGGACGACGAGCTCTTCGCCCTCTCGGTGGAGAGTGGTCGTGTCCGACAGCTCACCGATATCCGCTCGGGGTCAGCGCCGAGCTTCGAGGAGCCCGAGGAGGAAGACGCGCAGCGCCGATTCCTGATCGAGCAGCAGCGCGAACTCTTCGACTTCATCCGGAGACGGACGCAGCGAGAGGAGGAGGAGCGTGCCGAGCGCGCGGAGGAGGCCGCCGCGCCTCGCGAGCCGGGTGAGCTCCACCCGACGTGGGTTCCCGAGGGTGAACGGGTGGCGGCGATCGTGCCCAATGGTGACGCCACCCGGGTCGCGATCTTCACCGTCCGCGGTGGAGGATTCGGGGGCCGCGGCGGCGGTGGCGGCGGCGGTGGTGGCGGTGGCGGTGGTGGTGACGCGAAGGCCACCCCGGTTCCCTTCTGGATCACCGAGTCGGGATACACCGAACCGCGCGAGGTGCGCAGCAAGGTCGGCGACGGCGAGCCGGGCGAGTCGCGCGTGGGGATCATCGAGACCTCCACCGGCGAGGTCACCTTCGTGGACGCACGGCCCGACGGCTTCGAGGGGGCGGTGAGTACGCAGCTCGTCGGATGGAACGACGCGGGCACGCACGCGCTGATCGCCGGCAGCTCGGACGACGACGAGAACCGCTGGCTCTGGACGGTCGAGGCGATCACGGGCGAGCGCACCCTGGTGGATCACCTGCACGACCCGGCGTGGGTGGGGCGGATCTGTGGCAGGTGTCTGGGCTGGCTCCCCGACGAGGACGTCGTCTGGTTCGCCTCGGAGGAGAGCGGCTACAGTCACCTCTACACCGTGCGCGCCGACGGCACGGACCGGCGGCAGCTCACCTCGGGGCCCTGGGAGGTGCAGAGCGTGGAGATCCTCGACGTCGATCGACACGAGGGGCGCGAGCGCTTCTGGGTGCAGACGAATGAGGGGAACCCCGCGAACACCCACCAGGGGTGGCTCGCCTTCGACGGGGGCGCGATCGACTACGTCACCGAGGGGGACGGCCGCTTCGACGTCACGTGGTCTCCCGACCTCGATCGCGCCGCGGTGCTCGCGAACTTCGCGAACCGCCCCTCCGAGCTCTTCGTGGCCGAGGCCGATGACGTGATGGAGATGGAGGAGGTCACCACGACGCCCACCGAGGAGTGGCTCTCCTTCAACTGGCTTCGGCCCGAGATCGTCCAGATCCCCGCGGATGACGGGATCGACGTGCCGGCGCGCATCTATCGACCCGCGGACCTCGGCGCGGAGCCGAATGGCGCCGCGGTGATCTTCGTGCACGGCGCCGGATACCTGCAGAATGTGCACAACGGATGGTCGAGCTATTACCGCGAGTACATGTTCCACCACTTTCTCTCAGCCAACGGCTACACCGTCCTCGATATCGACTACCGGGGCTCGGCCGGGTACGGGCGTGACTGGCGCACCGCGATCTACCGCTTCATGGGTGGCGCGGATCTCTCCGACCAGGTCGACGGCGCCGAGTGGCTCGTCGCCAACGAGGGGATCGACGCCGATCGGATCGGCCTCTACGGCGGGTCCTACGGCGGCTTCATCACCCTGATGGCGCTCTTCACCGCGGGCGACACCTTCAAGGCGGGTGCTGCGCTGCGCAGCGTGACCGACTGGGCGCACTACAACGACGGCTACACCTCGAACATCCTCAACGACCCGCAGGAGGACGAGGAGGCGTATCGCCGCAGTTCCCCGATCTACCACGCGGAAGGCTTCGGGCCGGACCAGCACCTCCTCATCCCCCACGGGATGGTCGACACGAATGTGCACTTCAGCGACGTGGTGCGCCTCGCCCAGCGTCTGATCGAACTCGGCAGGGAGAATTGGGAGATGGCGGTCTACCCCGTCGAGGACCACGGCTTCGTGGTGCCGAGCTCGTGGACGGACGAGTACCGCCGGATCTTCGAGCTCTTCGAGCGGACGATCAGCGCGCCGGGGTGCACCGACGACGGCGGACTCTGCGCGGTGCCGGGGAGGTAGCTGCAGACCGGGTCGCGCCCGGCTACTCGCGACCGTCGTTGCCGGCGCCGCCCCCGGGCGGTGGCGTCGCCCACGGGGGCTCCGTGGTCTGATTGCCCGGGAAGGGGGACTCCGTGGTGGACGGAGCCGACTCAAGACCGAATCTCATCCCCATCCCCATCCCCATCATGAATCTGCTGAAGTTGATGGCGTGCAGAGACTCGGGCGCGGCGAGCGTCCGGATGACCGGCACGCTCCACGCCATCCCCCGGGCCACCTTGAAGAGGAAGGCCCGACGGTCGTCGTCTGCGACGTCCCGCTCGGTGTCGGGATTCGGATCAGCGTCCATACGTCAAAGGTGCCGCGCACCACCGATCGGTGTCAACGCGCGTCGTCGAGGAGGGCGCGCGCGGCGGCCCGGGCGTCGCCGTACTCCACCCGGTACGCAGATGCCGATTCGGCGACCCGGATCAGGCGTTCGAGGCTCTCTTCGGGGGGCGCTCCGGTGGCGTGCAGCGAGGCGGTGAGGGCGCGCAGCACCGTCACGGTGTCGAGCGGCTCGACGGTGAGCGATGCGCCCCGGACCCACTGCACCACGGCGATGCGTCGTACCGGTGCCCCCGGCGCGCCCCAGCCGCAGAGCGGCGCGGGATCGACCGCGAGATCCCCATCACTCCCGCCGAGCTTGAGAAGCCGGGGGAAGGGGTGCACCCCGTGGTCGTCGAGGACGACGACATCGTCTCCATGGACGGGGCGGCCCAGGTCGCACCACGCGTGCGCCAGCGTCGACTTGCCCGCGCCCGAGGGACCGAGCGCGAGGATCGCGCCGCCGCCCGGAAGCGCCGCGGCGGCAGCGTGGAGGTGCGTGCGCCCGGTGTCCGATCGGAGGAGGTGCAGCACGACCTCGTGCTCGAGGGTGAAGGCCACCTCCGGATCATCGGGGGCGACCCGCACGTCGGGTGGATCGGACGCTGCGGCGGTGGCCGTGACGACCTCGAACCCCGCGAGGAGGTTTCGCACCTCGACGCCCGCAGGCTCGGGCACCTCGACGCGGCATTCGTGCTCCATCCATCGCACGGTGAGGCGCACCTCGTCGGCTCCTGCGCTACGGCGCGGTGCGCGCCGATGGGGTGGAGGGCGGTGGCGTCATCACGAAGCTGAGCAGCGTCCCGACGACGAGCACCATCCCCACCCCGATCGGGTTCCACCAGAGCCACCCGACCTCGGTGCTGAAGTTGACGAAGACGACGGTCCCGACGCCGCAGAGCACCCCGAGGAAGGCGGGTGTACCGTGCGCGCGTGGCACGAAGAAGGCGAGGAGGAAGGCGCCGAGGATCGAGCCGTAGACGAGTGAGCCGACCTCGTTGACGAGCTCGATCAGCGATCCACCCTGCCCGGCGCGCAGCGCGAAGCCCCACGCCGTGATCCCCCAGAAGAGGGTGGCGAGGCGCGAGACGGTGAGGTAGTGCGCGTCGGTCGCGTCGGTGCGGAACCACCGACGGTAGAAGTCGATCACCGTCGCGCTCGAGAGCGCGGTGAGCTCGGAGTCGATCGACGACATCGCGGCCGCGAAGACGGTCGCGATCATCAGCCCCACGAGCCCGACCGGAAAGTAGGTCGTGAGCCAGGTCGGGAAGATGTAGTTGGTGTCGTTCGACTCGGACCCGCGGATGTCGGTGACGATCGCCTTGGCCGCCTCGCGCAGCCCGAGGAGTGTCGCGTCCTGCGACGCCAGCGTGAGCTCGAGGTCCCGCGCCCCTCCGCCCCCCAGGTCCCGCGCCTCGAGGATCGCCATGACCGTCGTGCGGCGTTCCGCGTGCGCGTCGGCGAAGCGCACCGAGAGCGCCTCGAACTCGGCGGCGCGCTCGCTCTCCATCACCGTGCGGACCTCCGCTTCGTTGAAGACGATCGGCGGCTGCTCGAAGTGATAGAAGGCGAACATCAGCACCCCGATCCCGAGGATCGCGATCTGCATCGGCACCTTCATGAAGCCGTTGAAGATCAGCGAAAGCCGGCTGTCGCGTTCCGAGTTCGCGGTCAGGTAGCGCTGCACCTGGCTCTGATCGGCGCCGAAGTAGCCGAGGAAGAGGAAGGTGCCCCCGATCAGCCCGGACCAGATCGTGTAGCGACTCTGCGGGTCCCAGGTGAAGTCGATCGCGTTCCACATCTGCTGGACGCCCCCGATGTAGGCGGCGTCCGCCACGCCCACCCCCTCGGGCAGCCCGGCGACCATGAAGAGGATCGCGAGGACGATCCCGCCGAACATCATCAGCATCTGCACCACATCGGTCCAGATCACCGCGGTGATCCCGCCGGTGACGGTGTAGCCGATCGTGAAGACCGCCATGATCGAGATCGTGATCCGCTCATCCCACCCGAGGATCGTCGAGAGGACGATCGCCGGCGCGTACATGATGACGCCGGTTCCCATCGCGCGGCCCACGAGGAAGAGGAAGGAGGCCAGCGAGCGGGTCTTCGCGTCGAAGCGCTCTTCCAGGTACTCGTAGGCCGTGAAGAGCTTCGCCCGGTAGAAGAAGGGCACGAAGACCACCGAGAGGATGATCATCGCGAAGGGGAGGGGGAGGTACGTCTGCACGAACCGCATCCCGTCGGTGTAGCCCTGACCCGTGGTGCCGATGAGGGTGATCGCGCTCGCCTGCGTGGCCATCACCGAGAGCCCGATCGCCCACCACGGCATCGTCCGGTTGCCGAGGAAGAATCCCTCGACGCCCTCGTTGCGACGACTCTGCCAGAGGGCGAATCCGAGGACCCCGAAGAGGTAGGCCGCGAAGACACCCCAGTCGATTCCCGTCAAGGACCGCCTCCCACCGGGCCGAGGTCGAGATTCAGCGTGGCGGTGATCCAGATCAGAAAGAGGATGCAGGCGACGCCCCATACCGCGAGCGTCACGTAGATCGAACGCCAGCTCTTCCAGGGTCCGCCCGGAACGTTGTCGTCGCGCTCCTTCCGAAGGGGCTCGGTCATCGGGTGTTCTCTCTCCAGGCGTCCCACGCGGTCCGGTCGAGGGAGACGAGGTTGGCGAAGAGTCGGTACGCCCCGGGCACCCCGGCGGGGAGCTGTCGGAAGAGCGAGAGTCCGGTGTAGATGTAGAGCCCCTCGCCGTACGGAGCCACGACGAGCGAGCCCTCCGTCCACGCCTCCCCGGGGTCGCGGAAGCGAAGCTGCGGCACGAAGGCGTCATCCCACTCCGCGAGGAAGTAGAGACCGCGCTCCTGCACCCACCCCTCGAAGTCTTCGAGGGTGAGGGTGTTGGGCCCGTGGATCAGCGGAGAGTCGGGGTGGATGAACTCGACCGGCGACCTCTCGTCGGTGGCGCGGGGAGCGCCGCGCTCGCCGTCCACCGACATCGAGACGGCCCAGGGCGCGTATCCGCCGTCCGGATACTCGTACTTGTTGTACTGCGAGATGACGGTACCGCCGCGCTCGGCGAAGGCGAGGATGCGGTCGTTGAGCTGTGCGATCTCGGGTCGGGTCTCGTAGACGCGGATCCCGAGGACGAGCACATCGAGGTCGTCGAGGGTGTCGCCGCGGAGCTCCCCGGCGGTGACCTCGCGCGCCTCGACCCCCATCTGCCGCAGCGCGAGCAGGCCGTCGTCGCCCGACCCGAAGATGTAGCCCACCCGGACGTCGTCGGCGCGCACCGGGACCACGCTCACGCCGATCTCGGCCGGCTCGAAGAAGGCGATCCGCTCGATGTGCGGGAAGTCGAGGAGGTCGAAGCCCTCGGTGTAGCGCCGCGGCGCCGCGGCGCCTCCCGCCGCGCCGCGCTCGACGGTGGCGACCGCACGGAAGGTGTGGCGGCCCGGCGCGGGAGCCGTGGGCGTGACGGAGAAGGTCACCACGCGCTGCCGGCCCGGCGAGTCGAAGTCGAAGGCGACCTCGGTCGGGGCGACGCGCCACCCCGCGCCGGCCTCGAGTCGTAGGGTGCCGGTGACGCCCGACTCGGCCCAGGCGTCGAGCCGGACCGTGACCTCTTTCGCCTCGGGGGGAACGCCGTCCGGACCGGCGGGCCAGACGAGAGCGCCGGGTTCGGCGGCCACCGAGACCGCCGGAACGACGAGCACCGGTCGGGTGAACTCGCCGACCGCCTTGTCCACCCCGACGAATTCCCCGGCGACGACACGCGAGAGCGCCGGCGTGCGGAGGGGGGTCGCTGCGCGCCCCGCCCACGCCGGGGTGACCTCCTCGAGGAAGCGGACCGAGACTTCGGCGCTGATCGGGGGTGGGGAGGTCGGCCGTCCCCAGAGCGAGGGCGCGTCGTCCGGCCAGCGGTAGAGCGCGTCGGTGCCCGCCTCCTCGCGGTAGTAGAGGCGCGAGAGCGGAGCGTCGACGGGGGGCGTGACGGTGTAGGCACGCTGCACCACCGCTCCGGGCGGAACGGCGGGACCGCCGCCGCGGGAGGAGCCGCCGAGTCCCTCGGCCGGAGCCCGCGTCTCCACCTCCGGAGCGCGCGCCTCCACCTCCCACCCCTCCGGTACGCGGAGCGAGGTGGCGAAATCCGCGATCGCGAAGCGTCCGCCGTTCCACACCTCGACGGTCACCTCGACACTCTCTCCCGGCACGATCAGGTCGTCCGCGACCCGCACGCGCGTGATCACCCCCGTCATGTCGAGGAGTGTCTCCTCGACGGCGGCGGCACGGCGCAGGAGGTCGTTGAGGTAGGCGCGTGCACCGGTCACGCGTGCACCGGGCACCTGACGGCTCGCCGCCTCGGCCACGAAGCTGATCGCCGTCTCGAGCGGCATCCGCGCGGATGCGAGCGAGCGGACCGCGTTCTCCTCCTGCCCCGCTCCGAAGTAGCGTCGCGTGTCGAGGAGGTGACCGCGGTAGCGCGCGAGCGCCTCGCGGATCTCGTCCTCGCGCGGCAGCCCCGCGGCCGGTGCCGCGAGTGTCGTGTCGACCGCACCGAAGAACTCCCGCCGCGCATCGTCGGCGATCGGCTGCGTCGTGGCGTCGTCCCCGTGCACCCGTTCCCCTTCCCGGGTGTGCATCGCCTCGAAGAGGAGACGGGAGCTGCGGGAGCCGAAGGGCTGTTCGGCCCCCATGTCCTGCGAACGGTGCCGGCTCCGCGAATCCATCGCGATCTGGAGGTGCGAGCGACCCAGCACCGGGTCGTAATTGCCCGTCTCCACCACGGTATGCGCCTCCTCGCTCCTCCGGTTGAGGAGGTAGAGCTTCGGTGTGGCCCACGCCGTCACCCCCGCCGACTCGGCGAGCTCCGGGAAGCGATCGGGGTCCGCCGCGAGTTCGAAGGCTCGACGCGTGAGGATCCCCGAGGCCTGGTGATGTCCGTGTCCGTCCGAGGCGTTGCCCTGCCAGATGCTCACGATGACGTGGGGACGAAAGCGTCGGATGACGAGGACGATGTCGCGCAGGACGGCGTCCTCCTCCCACTTCTCGATCGTCTCGTCGGCGGTCTTCGAATACCCGAAGTCGATCGCGCGTGTGAAGAACTGGAGCCCGCCGTCGAGCTCTCGCGCCGCGACGAGCTCACCGGTCCGGATCGCCCCGAGCCCCTCGCCGAGCTGCGGACCGATCAGATTCTGCCCGCCGTCGCCCCGGGTGAGCGAGAGGTAGGCGGTCTCGGCCCCCTGGCCGCGCGCGAGCGCCGTGAGGAGCGCGGTGTCTTCGTCGTCCGGGTGCGCGCCCACGAGGAGCACCCGTTTGAATCCGTCCAGCCCTCGCAGTCCGAGCTCGGTCCCGACGACGCCGCGATCGAGCGGCACCTGGGCGTGGGTCGGGAGAGCGCCGCCGCCGAGGAGGACGGCGAAAAGGAGAGTGTGGAAGGTGCGGGTGGTGGGTGTCATCGTCGCGTTGGCGGTCGTCAGTGCGTCCGGGGCCAGGGTTGGGCGAGGGCGGCCGGCGCGCGCGCACGACCGAGCCAGCCTCCCAGAGCGGCCAGCGTCAGAATGTAGGGCAGAGCGAGGAAAAGCTGGTACCCGATATCCGATCCGAGGGTCTGGAGAAGGAATTGCAGCGCCGAGGCCGCGCCGAAGAAGAGTCCTGATCCGAGGACACCCCAGGGGCTCCATCTGCCGAGCACGACGACGGCGATGGCGATGAACCCGCGCCCCGCCGACATGTTTTCGGCGAAGGTGCCGGCCCAGGCGAGGGAGAGATGCGCACCGGCGAGCCCAGCGAGGAGAGTCCCGAAGAGCGCGGCGCCGAAGCGAAGGGGGCGGACGGGGAGGCCGGCGGCGTGGGCGGCCTCGGGGTCCTCCCCGACGGCGCGGAGTTCGAGCCCCCACTCGGTCCGGAAGAGGAACCACGCCAGCGCCGGCGCGAGGGCGAAGGTCAGGTACGCGGTCGGGGGGAGGTCGAAGAGCGCGGGTCCGACGAGGGGGAGCCTGGCGAGGAGAGGGATCGCGATCGGGTCGAGGGTGGGGAGGGAGAGCTGGGTGCCGGTCGCGCCGAAGCGCGCCGCGTGGATCGCTGCGGTGCCGCCGAGCCCGAGGAGGGTGACGGCGGTTCCGGTGATGATCTGGTCGGTGTTGAGCCAGACGACGGGGATCGCGAAGACCAGCCCGACGAGGAGCCCCGCCCCCCCTCCGATCACGACGCCCGCGCCCGCGGACCCCGTCGCGAGGGCGCCGAGCGCGCCCCCGAGCGCGCCGGCGATGATCGATCCCTCGAGCCCGATGTTGAGCACCCCGGCGCGCTCGCTCACCATCTCGCCGAGGGCGGCGAGCGCCAGCGGGATTCCCAGGCGCACCCCCGCCTCGAAGAAGGCGACCCACGCCAGCGCCTCGATCATCGTGGCGTCCTCTCGCGCGCCGCGATCAGCACGCCGAGCACCGCGATCGCTTCGACCACCGTGACCCAGGCGAAGGGGACTCCCGCGGAGCGCTGCATCCCCGCCGCACCCGCCTGGAGCGCCCCGAAGAAGATCGCGGTCGCGATCACCGCGAGGGGGTTCAGCCGCGCGAGGAGGGCGACCGCGATCGCGGTGTATCCCCACCCCGGTGAGAGGGCGTCGTAGAGCTTGCGATCGACGCCGGTGACCTGAACCGCGCCGGCGAGCCCGGCGAGCGCCCCGGAGGCGAGGAAGACCGCGGTCGCGAGACGGTTGGAGCGCACGCCGCCCGTGATGCGGGCGGCTTCGGGGCCTTCACCGATCGCGCGGATCAGGAATCCGGCGCGCGTGAAGCGGAAGATCGCCCAGAGCGCGCCCGCGGCTCCGATCGCCAGAGCGAACCCGATATGGAGATCGGTCCCCGGCCAGAGCGTGGGGAGGTGAGCGGCGGTCGGGAGCGGCGCGGATTCGTTGAAGACGCCCCGCGGCTCCTGGAGCGCGCCCTGCACGAGCCACCCCGTGAGATGGAGCGCGACGAAGTTCAGGAGGAGCGTCGTGATGACCTCGTTCGTGCCGTTTCGGGAGCGGAGGAGAGCGGGGAGGGCCGCCCACACCGCACCCGCCATGAGGCTGGCGAGGAGGACAAGGGGGAGGAGGAGGGGCGCGGGGAGCCCGCCACCCGCGAACCCGACGGCGAATCCCGCGACGGCGCCCGCGTAGAGCTGACCCTCCGCCCCGATATTCCAGATCCCCGCCCGGAAGGCGAGCGCGACGGCGAGACCGGTCAGGAGGAGCGGCACCGAGCGCTTGAGGGTGAAGGAGGCGATCGCCTGCTCCGACCCGAAGGCGCCCCGCCAGAGCGCGGCGAGCGCGGCGGAGACGTCGTAGCCCCCCAGGGCGAGGGCGAGGCTCGTGATCGCGAGCGCGAGTCCCACGCCGACGAGCGGGCCCCACCACCGGGCGCGGATCACGGGAGCGCCTCGAGCATCCGGGCGCCGACGCCCTCTCGCGTCCGCTCCGCGGCCGGGACCTCGACGAGGCGTCCCCGCACGAGGGTGAAGATGCGGTCGGCGAGGGAGAGCACCTCGTCGAGGTCGGTCGAGACGAGGAGCGTCGCGGGGGCGTCGTCGCGGGATCGGAGTTCGCGGAGCGCGTCGTGCACGAAGCGCGCGCCCGCCACGTCCAGCCCGCGCGTCGGGTTCTCGGCGACGACGAGGCGCGGGCGTCCGTGCAATTCGCGCGCGACGACCAGGCGCTGCTGATTCCCGCCCGAAAGCGAGGCGGCGCGCGCGCCGGGCCCCGGGGCCCGCACTCCGTATCCCTCGATCAGCGCGCCCGTCTCCTCCCTCAGGAGACGCCACCGCAGAGCGAGGCCGAAGGGCCCCGTGCGGACCCCGGGGTCGCCGTGCCGGCCGAGGGCGACGTTCTCGGTGAGGTCGAACGACCCGATCAGCCCCTCGCGGCCCCGATCCTGCGGGATGTAGGCCACGCGTTCGGGCAGCTCCACCCGGCCCTCGGCGGCCGTCGCCCGCCCGGCGAGCGTGCGGGCGAGGGCGCGCTGACCGTTCCCCTCCACCCCGGCCACCCCGACGATCTCGCCCGCGCGGAGCTCGAGGTCGGTGCCGTCCGCGCGCGCCGACCACCTCGCCCGCACCTCGCCCACCCGGACCTCCGCGCGCGCCGGCGCGTCGAGCGCGCCCGCATCGCCCACCATCGCCTCCGCGACCGAGCGGGCGGTCACCTCGCCCCGAGCGGCCTCAAGGACGGTGCGGCCCGCGCGGAGCACCGTGATCCGGTCGGCCACCTCGAGCACCTCGTCGAGCTTGTGGGCGACGAGGAGCACCGCCCGACCCTCCGCGGCGAGGCGGCGCAGGAGCGCCAGGAGTCCCTCCACCTCCGGGGGCGCGAGCACCGAGGTCGGCTCGTCGAGCACGAGGGTCCGCGGGTCGCGCAGCAGCACCTTGAGGATCTCGAGGCGCTGGCGCTCTCCGATCGTCAGCGCCTCGACCGGGGTGTCGAGGTCGACGCGAAGACCCGTCTCGAGTTCGAGGCGGCCCAGGCGTTCCCCGAGCCGGCGGGTCGGGAGTCCCCATCCGCCGCGGACGCGACGGACCCCCAGCATCAGATTCTCCCGCCCGGTGAGGCGCGGGACGAGGGCGAAGTGCTGGTGCACCATCCCGATTCCGAGCGACCACGCCTCGCGTGCGGACCACGCGCGCCCCTCGGCGACGGGGCGTCCATCCACCTCGATCCGCCCCGCGTCGGGACGGAGGTGGCCCGCGAGGATCGAGAGGAGGGTGGTCTTGCCCGCACCATTCTCGCCGACGAGCGCGTGGACCTCTCCCGCGCGTGCCTCGAGGCGCGCGCCGTCGAGGGCGACGACCGGGCCGAAGGCGCGACGCAGCTCCGAGATCCGGACCGCGACGTCCCGGGGTGTCGCGGTGCCGGCGGCCGCCGCGTCCTCCTTCATCGTCGTCGCGTCACCCGCGGCGTCACGGGATGCCGACCGCCCCTCCGGCGCTCGTCACCCCTCCCGCCGCTTCCTCGCCTTCGATGAAGGGCACGCGCGGCGGAGCGAAGGCACCGGTGCGGATCTCGGTGCGCATCGAGTCGATGCGGGCGAGGAGGGATGCGGGGATACGGTCGAGGACGGCGGGGTTGGCGACGAAGTCCACGACCTCGTCCTCCGCACCCGCGTACCAGGCCGCCCCGCCGAGCTCGCCGCGGCGCCACGCGTCGGTGATCTCGAGGAAGGCGTCCTCGATGCGAATGACCGCGCTCCCCAGGGTGACCTCCGGGGCGACGTCGTTCTGGTTGCGGTTCATCCCGATCGCCCACACGGTCGAACCCTCCGCGACCGCTTCGCGCACCGCGTTGAAGAAGCCGAAGCTCGCGCCGTCGGTGTTGTGTACGAGCACGTCGGCGCCGCGAGCGATCTGACTCGTCGCCGCCTCCTTTGCCGCCGCCACGTCGTCCCAGCTCCCGATCCACGTCTCGACGATGCGCGCGTCGGGACGGACCGCCTTCACCCCCGCTTCGAAGGCGAGGAAGACGCCCTCCGCCGGGGGGATCCGTACGCCGCCGATCATCCCGACGATCCCCGACTCGGTCATCCCCCCCGCGGCCATCCCCGCGAGGTAGCTGCCATTCTCGAGGGTGAAGATGAGCGGCACGACGTTGTCGGCGATGCGCCCGCCCCCGCTCACGATGAAGGTTGTCCCGGGAAAGCGCTCTCCCGCCCGGATCGCGGCGTCCTGGTACTCCGATCCGTGAGCGAAGACGAGATCGTACCCCTCGGTGCCGTACGCCAGGAAGGCTTCGTCATACTCCGAGGGGGTGCGCGTCTGCTGATGGCTGATCGCCGCACCCCACTTCGCCTCGATCGCGAGGAGGCCCTCCCAGGCGCCCGCGTACCATCCCGCATCCGAGACCGGCCCCGCGGTGAGGAGCGCCGCCCGGAAGGGGGCGGCCGCAGCTCCGGTGGTGTCGTTCGCCGGGCCGCACGTTGCGAGGACCAGCGCCGTGACGAGGCCGACGAGGACCGAAGGCGCGCCGGGCGTGCGAGCCAATGGAATCCGTCACCCCCCTCCGAAGGTCGTCCGGATGACACCGATGACATTCAGCGTCCGGTCCCAGATCACGAAGACCACGATCGGGGGCACGATGTAGCGGAGGAAGAAGACGACGACCGGGATGACCTTCCGGAAGAGCGGGCTCGCACCGCGCTCCAGCTCCTCGCGGGCGCCCTTCATGCGGTACCCGACGAGGAGTGCGATCCCGAGGCCTCCGACGACGAGGAAGAGCTCGCCGGCGATCGCGTCGATCAGGCCGAGGGTATCGAGGCTCGACGCCGACGCGAGCCCGACGAGCGCGATGAGTGCGCCGGCGCCGAGCGCCGCCTTCTTGCGCGGCATCTCGAACTCGTCGATGAGCGACGCCACGACGACCTCGAGGAGCGAGATCGCCGAGGTGAGCGCCCCGACGAGGAGAGCGAGGAAGAAGAGCGCGCCCACGATCCGCCCCCCCGTCATCTCGGCGAAGGCGCCCGGGAGCGCGATGAAGAGCGCGCCCACCGTCGACTCGCTCACCGCGCCCTGCAAGCCGAGGGCGAAGACGATCGGGAAGACGACGAGCCCGGCGATGAAGGCGACGCCGAAGTCGGCGAAGGAGATGACCGCCGCTTCACGGCTCAGATTCTCGTCCCTCGAGAGGTAGCTCGCGAAGGTGAGCATCGCGCCCATCCCGAGCGAGAGGCTGAAGAAGGCCTGCGCGGCAGCCGAGGCGAAGGTCGAGCCGTTCAGCATGTCGCCCCACACGGGCTTGAGGTAGGCGGCGTACCCCGCTCCGGCGCCGTCGAGGGTGAAGGCCCACGCGGCGAGCCCGACCAGGATCATGAAGAGCGCCGGCATGAGGATCGAGCTCGTGCGCTCGATCCCCTTCTCGATCCCGCCCATCACGATCGCGACGGTGATGATCATGAAGAGGAGGTGGAACGCCATCGCCTGGGGCCCCGTCGCGATCGCCTCGAAGTGGGCACCCGCGTCGGCGGGGAAGCCGACGGCGATCGACTCGAGGGCGTAGCGGAAGACCCACCCCGCGATGACCGAGTAGTACGAGAGGATAAGGAAGCCCGAAGCGACGTAGAGGAAGGCGACCGGGAGCCACTTCGGCCCACCCGCGGCGCGCAGCGCGCCGAAGGCGGAGCGACGCGACTTCCGGCCTGCCGCGAACTCGGCCAGCATGATCGGGATCCCGACCACGAGCGTCAGGATCACGTAGAGGAAGACGAAGGCCGCGCCGCCGCCTTCGGAGGCGGTGTAGCTGAAGCGCCACATATTGCCGAGCCCGACCGCGCTTCCGACCGCGGCCAGGATGAACCCCAGCCGCGTGCCGAAGACCTCGCGCTGGATGCTGTCTGCTGAATGCGCCGCGACTTCGGCGTCGAAACGATCCGCCACGTCCTGCCTCACTGGGTCGAGGGGCCACGATCCCCGGGGCCTCGGGTCCGCGCCCGTCCGGGCAGCGGAGGTTCCGCTATTTGATGCCGATGGGGGTGGACCGTCAAGCGATCCCGCTTCCGATCGGCGCGCGGAGGGGCCCCGGGAGGCCTCGGCGGGCTACCGCAATCCCGCCCCGAGTCGCCCCACCCGCACGGTGGGCGTGGCACGGTGGGCGTGGCGTGCGGGAGTGCGCGGCCAGGGTTGCCTTGCCATACTTCAATCATGACCGACCTCACCCGCATCCCGATCGAGAAACGCCCCGACACCCTCCACTTCGAGGGGCGCATCCTCTGGCTCGTCGACGACGCGCCCCTCCTCCGTGCCCAGCTCTTCGAGGGGAGGGAGCTGACGCTCGAAGAGGCGTACGCCGCGGGGTTTCGCGATCAGATCTCGACCGACGAGATCACCCCGGCCTACATCTGCTACTTCTTCGACGAGACGCTCGGCGAATTCCCCTACCTGGGGCTGCGGGCCACGAACCCCGAGACGGGCGAGCAGGAGGCTCCGATCACACGCAACGCGGTGAAGGAGGGCGGCTTCGTCTGCAGCGTGGCCGGCAGGCGGCGCGGGAAGGGATCGAGCCGCGAGCAGTCACCCTACGCCGAGCTGATGGCGGGGATCCGCGTCGTGGTCGGCGAGAGCATCGAGCGGATCTACAACGAGAACTGCCAGAACCTCGGGATCCTCACGACGACCGACTTCTCGGTGATCGAGAGGATCGAGAGCGGCGAGGAGATCCCCCTCGCGGTCTTCACCGAGGGGACCGACGAGATCACCCGGGAGATCATCGAATACGGGGGTCTCTTCGAGTTCAACCTCGCGCGGCTGCGCGGGGCGGTCACGCTGCCGCCGGCGCGGGCGATGGCCCGGGCGATGGAAGGGCCGGATCGGCCGGGCTCGCCGCGTCCGATGACGGTGGCCGAGAAGATCTTCGCGCGGAAGTGGGTGGTCGACGCCTCGCGCGACCACCTCGGGGTGCCGGCGGTCGAGCCGGGGGAGGCGGGATTCTTCCGCACCGACATCCGCTTCAGCCACGAG
>JAVVEY010000152.1:0-5383 GCA_032250675.1 Longimicrobiales bacterium
CGGCGGGGACTACGCCGTCGTGACCGGGTGGCCGCGCTACCCCGACGGGATGACGATCGGCCGGGCTTCGGGCGTCGCGGTGAATGGCGACGACGAGGTCATCCTCTTCCACCGCGCGACCGCGCGCGACCGCAACGCCGAGGGGCTGCTCGACGCGCCGACGCTCCTCGTCTTCGATGCCGCGAGCGGTGAGCTCCTCCGCACGATGGGCGAGGGGCGCTTCGCGAACCCGCACGGCCTCGACGTCGACGACGAGGGGAACCTCTGGATCGCCGACAACCGCCTCCACCAGGTCATGAAGCTCTCGCCCGGGGGCGAGGTGCTGATGACGATCGGGGAGGCGGGGGTGTCGGGCGCGACCGAGTCGCTGCTGAACGGCGTGACCGATGTGGCGATCGCCCCGGACGGGTCGATCTGGGTGAGCGACGGCTACGGCAACAACCGCGTGGTCAAGTACGACGCCTCGGGTGCCTTCCTCTTCGAGATCGGGGGCGCCGAGCCGGGCACCGGGCCGGGCGAGTTCGAGCTCCCGCACGGGATCACCGTCGACGACGACGGGCGCGTCTACGTGGCCGACCGGACCAACGCCCGCGTGCAGGTCTTCTCGCCCGAGGGGGAGTTCCTCGCCGAGTGGACCCACTGGGCGGGCAACGATCCGGGTGACCCCGGGCGCCCGTGGGGCCTCGAATACCGCGACGGATCGATCTGGGTGGCCGACGGCGGCGAGTACTGGCTCACGCGTCAGTTCCGCTCCGAGAGGCCCGACACCCTCCCCTTCGACATGGCCCAGCTCCAGCGCTTCGACACGAATGGCGTGCTCCAGGAGGCGTGGGGCTACTACGGCCCGCAGGATGGGCGGATGATCTGGCCGCACGACATCTCGGTCGACTCCGAGGGCGGCGTCTATTCGGTGGAGGTGCACGAGGGGCAGCGGCTGCAGAAGTGGGCACCGGGCGGAGGCTCGGTCCGATGACACACCGCCCGTGGTTCGCTTCCGGCGGCGCCCTCATGGTGGCCGTTCTGGCGGTCTCCGTGGCCGCACCGGCCATGGCGTCGCCCACCGCCGCCCAGGACGAAATCGACTGGACCCACTGGGGCTCGGACGCGTCGTCATCGCGCTATTCCCCCGCCGACCAGATCGACGCCGAGAATGTCGCCGACCTCGAGGTCGCGTGGCGGTGGTGGGGGGCGAACTACGGTCCCACCCCCGACTTCATCTACCGCTCCACCCCGCTCAAGATCGGCGACAAGCTCTTCACCGTCGCGGGGCAGCGGCGCGCCGTGATCGCGATCGACGCGGCCACCGGCGAGCAGCTCTGGATGTGGCGCATGCGCGACAACCCGCGCTGGGCCGCCTCCACGCGCCAGAACTACGGGAAGGGGGTGGCGTACGCCGAGGTGGAGGGGCGCGGCACGGTCTTCGTGATCACCCCCGGGTCGTACCTCGTCGCGCTCGACGCCGAGACCGGCCTCCCCGCCCCCTACTTCGGGATAAATGGGATCGTCGATCTCCACCTCGGACTCGGCGACTACCCCGTCGACGCGGATCGCGGCGTCCTCGACTCGGGTGACATCACCTCCTCGTCGCCCCCGATCGTGGTCAACGGCGTCATCGTCGTCGGCAACTCGCACGACCGCGGCTACTACCCGGAGCGCAAGGAAAACGTCCCGGGCCACGTGCGCGGCTACGACGTGCGCACCGGCGAGATGCTCTGGCGTTTCAATGTGCTCCCGCGCCCGGGCGAGTTCGGGCACGACACGTGGGAGAGCGACGCGTGGGAGTACTCGGGCAATATCTCGCCGTGGGCGCCGCTCTCGGCGGACCCCGGGCGCAACCTCGTCTTCATCCCGACCGACACGCCGACCAACGACTATTACGGAGGTTTCCGTCCCGGCGACAACCTCTTCGGCACCTCGCTGATCGCGCTCGACGTGACCACGGGTGAGCGCGTCTGGCACTTCCAGATGGTGCATCACGACGTCTGGAACATGGACAACCCCGACGCACCGCACCTCGTGGACATCACGGTAAACGGCGCGCGGATCCCCGCGGTCGCGGCGGTGACCAAGCAGGGCTTCACCTACGTCTTCAACCGCGAGACGGGCGAGCCGGTCTGGCCGATCGAGGAGCGCGCGGTGCCGCAGTCCGACACCCCGGGCGAGCAGACCTCGCCCACGCAGCCGCACCCGACGAAGCCGGCTCCCTTCGAGATGCAGGGCTCCTCGGTCGATCAGCTCATCGACTTCACTCCGGAGCTCCGGGCCGAGGCGATCGAGATCGCGAGCCAGTATCGCATGGGGCCCGTCTTCACCCCTCCCTCGCTCTGGGAGCACCCCGACGGCACGAAAGGCGCCTTCGTCGCACCCGGCGCGAACGGCGGGGCGAATATCCCCGGAGGGGCCGCTGCCGATCCCGAGACGGGGATCCTCTACGTGGCGAGTCAGCGCGGTCACTCGGTGATCTCTCTCATCCCCGGAGATCAGCGGAGCGAGGTGATCGGGGGCGACGACTCGAATATGGCCTACGTCTCGCGGGGGCCCGGGGGGATCCGCGGCCCGCAGGGGCTGCCCCTCTTCAAGCCGCCGTATGGAGCCATCACCGCGATCGACCTCAACACCGGCGAGCACCTCTGGCGCATTCCGAACGGCACCACCCCCGAGACGATCGCGAACCACCCCGCGCTGGAGGGCGTCGACCTGCCCAACACCGGCAAGAACGCGCACGCGAATATCCTCGTCACGAAGACGCTCCTCTTCTACGGCGAGGGGCGCGGACAGGACCCCGTGCTGCACGTCGTCGACAAGGCGACAGGCGAGGAGATCGCCACGATCGATCTCCCCGCCCCCACCACCACCGCGCCGATGAGCTACGTGCACGAGGGACGCCAGTACATCGTGCTCTCCGTGGCGGGCGCCGGTGAACCCGCTCAGCTTGTCGCACTTGCACTCCCCCAAGGCTACTGAGGTGATCCCGATGACCGTTTCCATCCGACTCCGCCGTCGTGCGACGTGCCTCCTCGCCGCCGTCGCGCTCGTCGCCTCCGCTGCCGCCTGCGGGGACGCCGTGGCTACCCAGCAGGTCGACCGGATCGTGCGCTACGAACACCAGGGCACGACGACGTGGGGGGTGTTGGAGGGCGAGGCCGTGCGTGCGCTCCCCGGCGCCACCCTCTTCGAAGCCGCCGCGGCGCAGCCAAGCGGTGCGAGCATCCCGCTGGCCGACGTCGCCCTTCTCCCGCCCGTCGATCCCGACCAGACGAGCAAGGTCATCGGGGTCGCGGTCAACACCCGGCGCCCGGGTCTGACCGAACCACGCGCGAATCCCCGCTGGTTCACGAAGTTCCCGACCTCGCTGAGCGCCTCCGGAGGCGGCGTGGAGCTTCCCCCCGAGGCAACCAACCTCAACTACGAGGGCGAACTCGCCCTCATCATCGGGCGCGAGGGGCGCCACATCCCCGAGGCGGAAGCGATGGACTACATCTTCGGGGTCACCGTCGGCAACGACTTCAGCGAGAACACCTGGTACGGCGAACGCAACGGTGACGCCGATCCCACCCGCATGATCTCGAAGGGCACCGATACCTGGGCCGCGCTCGGGCCCGCGATCGTGCGCAACATCGACTGGAGCGACCTCCGGCTCACCACCACGCTCAACGGCGAGATCGTGCAGGACGGCCGGACGAGCGACCTCGTGAACTCTCCCGCCAACCTCATCAGCCACGTCTCGCGCTACATCACCCTCAAGCCGGGCGACGTGATCTACACCGGTACCGTGCTCTTCGGCGAGGGCGTGCGGCGGCGGATGGAGGTCGGCGACGAACTCGTCGTCGAGATCGAGGGGATCGGCGCGCTCCACAGCACGATCGTGCCGATGGCGTCGGATCCGCCGGGCGGCGCGGCGGGCGCCGGCGGCGCTGCCGGAGACAACGGTCCCGGAATGCCATGATGGACCGGAGGAAGTTCCTCGGCGTCGCGGGCGCGGGCGCGCTCGGGCTCGGCACCGGTCGGCTCGCCGGAGACGACGGGGTGGCCGGCGCGTCCCGCCCTTCCCCCGCCCCCGCCATCCACACCCGACGCGCGCCCGAGGTGCTCGTGATCGGTGCGGGCGTCTTCGGCATGTTCACCGCGCACTACCTGCGCGAGATGGGCGTGGACGCGCAGGTGGTCGACCAGTACGGCCCCGGCAACTCGCGCGCCACCTCGGGAGGCGAGACGCGCGGCGTGCGCTCCAGCTACGGCGATCGCCCGCACGGACCCGTCTGGACCCGGTGGGCGCTCCGCGCGATGGAGGCGTGGAAGGCGTGGGATGCGCGCTACACCGGCAACGGCTCGCCGCTCTTCTACCACACGGGCGACCTCATCCTGCGCGAGGAGATGGAGCCGTACCTCGAGCGCACCACCCAGCAGTGGGACGATCTTGGCGCCGAGTACGAGTGGCTCGATCCCGACGAGGTACGTCGGCGATTCCCCATGATCGACAACTCGACCTTCCCCCTCGCGCTCTACGAGCCCGGGGCGGGCGTCGTGCGTGCACGAGCGGCGATCCAGTCGGCGGCGGAGGAGTTTCGCAGGAATGGAGGCGCCTTCGTGACCGCGCGCGTCACCCCCGGCGATGTGGAGGGCGGCCGCCTCACCGGCGTCACCACCGAGACCGGGGAGACGCTTACCGCCGACACCTACGTCTTCGCCTGCGGCCCCTGGCTCCCCAAGCTCCTCCCCGACGTCATGGGCAAACGCCTGCGGGCCCGCAGCATGGGCTACATCGTCTACTTCGGCACGCCCCCCGGCGACCACCGCTACGAGTGGCCGAACTGCCCCAGCTACGGCGCGCCCGGAGGCACCGGGTGGCCCGCGATCCCCCCGGACTTCCGCGGCTTCCGCGCGCGCACCGGCGGCACCTCGTGGGAGGACCCCGACACCTCCGACCGACATGTCCCGATCGAGGGGGTCGAACGCCAGCGGGAGTGGGTACGCGGCATCTTCCCCCTCATCGGTGACCAGCCCGTGCTCGAGACGCGAGCCTGTCACTACGAGTCGAGCGTGGATCGCAACTTCATCGTCGACGTGCACCCCGGGTGGGAAAACGCCTGGATCATCGGAGGCGGCTCCGCCGAAGCCTTCAAGCAGGGTCCGGTGCTCGGAGAGTACATCGCGCACCGCCTCGTCGGAGAGGACACCGATCCCGAGGCTACCGAGGGCTTCCGGCTGGACGAAGAGGAGTTCGAGGACGAACCCGGCGACGAGCCCGGCGGGCCCGATCGGCTGGACCCGCACCACCCGTAGCGCGCGCGTCGGACGACCCCGCCGGGCGATGCCAACGGCAATGCCCCCCCCGCTCACCCACTGTCGAGCGCCTCCCGCGCCCGCGCCTCGATCTCCCAGG
>JAVVEY010000153.1:0-5373 GCA_032250675.1 Longimicrobiales bacterium
GGGGGTCCGGCGGAGGGTGACGACGCGGAGGCTCCCATCGCTCGTCAATTGTGCCATCGCGGGGATCCTGAACGAGCGGGTGAGGGAGAAGTATGCGGAGCCCGACGAGGCCACGGTCATCCGCACGCAGGCCGAGCTCGCGAGACGATGCGGCGCCCACCGCGACACCCTGCTGCGTGCGCGACGGCAGAGCGATATCGACCTGGGGGCGGTGATGCGGTCCTGGATCGTCGCGCTGGCGCTCCGGGAGCGCTTCATTGAGGAAATCGGAGCGTCGAGGAGCGTGTGGCTGACGGTGGCGCGGCGCTGTGGGTACGCGAGCGAGTCCGGCCTTCGCGCGCTGATGGGACGTGAGCTCGGGAAGGGACTGCGTGACGTCGGGTTCGGGGATCTGCACGCGATCCTCGACCGCCTGGAGGCGCTCGTCGAGCGGGGCCTGGGACCCGGATGATCCGCCCCGCGAACGAAATCGGCATTTCGTGCGAAAATGCGGCATCTCGTGCTGGTGCCACTGTGAGAAGCCGACGTACCTTGCGAGTCCGGGTCCGGGATGTCCGGCTCGGACGCGGCCTTGATGAGGGCCATGAACGCGGCGAAGGATGGTCGGCGATGCACCTGGAAACGCATGGAGCAACGTGGCAGAGCCCACGGGTGGCACCTCCGGCCCGGGGCATGCTCCGCACGGACACCGAGCGTGACCGGCTCCTCCTCGTCACGGTGCCGTACTATATCGCCGAACCGCTGGGGACGGACTCGATCGAATCCGCCCTCACCGCGCGAAGCGCGCGGGAGGGCGCGGTGGTGGTGTGGGAGCGTACCGCGGATCCGGCCTCCCCGCGCGTCTGCGACGGGCTCCGCTTCGCGCTGGGCCGTCGTCCGGCCACGCTCCCGCTCGTGGTGATCCGGAGCCCCGTCGGACGGTTCCACGAGCGCAACGGGGGTCGGCGGGGCGAAGATCGCATCGACGGCCTCTGGCCGCTCGGGGTGATTCCGCCGGCCGGCGACGGGGGCTCGACGTACATCCAGCAGCGGCTTCGGGAGCGCCCTCGAGATCTGGGCCAGGCGATCCTGGGGCTGCTCGTGCGTCGAGGCCTCGTTATCGGGGTAGAGGCCCTCGCCGTGCTCGAGCGCCTGCTGCGGCGCGCCCCATTCATCCGGGACGACCGCGGGTTGGAACTCCACACCGGACTCGCGCGAAAGCGCCTCGAAGAGATCTGCGAGCGTGCGGGGCTACCGGGACCGTGGCGCTGGGTGCGGCTCCGCACGGTGCTCGACTTCGTGCTCTTCTACGGAAGCGGGAGCGAGGGCCGAACGCTGGATGACGCGGCGAGTGGCACGGGGGCGTGCTGCTCCAGGCGGCTCGTGCGCGCGCTGGACGAGTTGACCGGAGTCGAGCCGAGGGAGTTGCGGCTGCGATTCGGATGGTGGTGGGTGCTGGAGGCGTGGGTGCAGCACGAGGTCGAGCGGGGAGGCTTCGCGGAGATGCAGACGGGTCGGATCGAGTTGCTGGGGCGGATGGGGATCGGGGGTGGGGTGCAATGAGCGATGTCTGCGTGTGCGGCGCGGATGTACGCTGGCGCCACTCGAATCCTTCGACGATTCGGCAATGCGTCGGAGCCGACATCCTCCTCGTGATTGTGGCCGAACAGTACCTCGGCGCGACCCACGAGTTCAGGGACCCACGCCGTGACGATCGAGGGCTTCGGAGCACGAGAGGCCTCCCGGGCGAACGAGATCGGCATCTGGTGCGAAAATACGGCATCTCGTGCTGTTCTTCGTGAATAGATGGGCGTAACGTGGATCTGTGCGGCGATCGTGGACTCCAGCCCCGCTGCATCGAACAACTCACCATATTTCAAAGGAGGTACCCATGAAACTGTCGACTTTGGCGTTTCTGCTGATCCCAGTGTTGTTCGTGGTTCCCGAGTACGTGGAGGCACAGGATAGTTGTGCGTGGTGCACCTTGCCAACAAGATGTGAGGCGATCAACGAGAGTGGAGCTTCCGAATGCACGTTCAGCGCTTCCAAAGGATGCTCTAACGTAGGTGTTTGCGCGTTGGTATTGCCGCCGGGCGGCGGGGCTCCGGACTCGGAGGCGGCTGCGGCGATGGCGTCACTGAACCTCCCCTCACATGTCCTCACGACTGAGGAGTGGGATGACGTGGCTTTCTCGGTCGTCGATGATGAGACGTTGGTCCTGTGGTCCTGCAGTGGAGGCGTTGCGGCTGTGGCGATCAGAGGAGAGGACGGTCAATTCGAGAGGGTTCCTCCGACACCCTACGTGGAGAAGTACGATCTGTTCCGATTGAGTAGCGCAGTCGCTGACCGTAGCGAGCTCTAGCTCGCAGGGACTGGAGTCCACGATTTCCACCAGAATCTGATTCCCCGTTCAAGAGCGACTTGTTGATGACACTTCACCCGTCCTGCTGGGCAACTTTCGCGATCCTCACCTGCGTGGGGCTCCCGGCGTCGGCGCAGTCGATCGAGATCACCCACGTCTGGGAAGCCGAAGCGCCGGTGCCCTGGTTGTCCGGCCTGGCTTCGGTCGGCGACGAGTACTGGGCCCTCGATGCGTTTCGGGCTCAAATCGAGAGGATCGCGCGCGATGGTGCCTGGATCGGCACCGTCGACCTTCCGGGTGTGGGAAGCCCTCTGCTCATGGGGCAGGGCCCGGGTGGGGTCGCGATCTACGACGGTGACACGCGCACCATCCACGTCGTGGCGGAGGGACGCCCGACCGCGCGCCATGAAGTGCCGAGCACGGTCTTCTTCCCCAAGGATCTGCTTCCCCTCGAGGATCGAGTCGTCCTCGCGGGCGGCCTCGAAGGGGACTCGCACGCCCTTCACATCCTCCGTCGCGGTGCGCCGCCCACGCACACGCTCCGTTACGCGGAAGCTCGGCAACCTCTCATCTCCCGGATGGCCGCGGGCGGGGTACTCTGGAGTGACGGATCGGAGGTTCTGTTTGCCCAGGCCTCCCCCTATCTCGTGGGGAGGCTCCGTGTCGGGGAGCGCGACGATATCGGCCTCGATACGATCGCCTCGTACCCCGGGACGCTCCCCTTCGTGGGTGACGCGTTGGTGCGCCAGGACGGTGGAGGCTCTCAGGTGCGCTGGTTCTTTCGGCAGGCACGCGGGATCGTGCGACTCGCCGACGGCACGTACCTTCACGTCATCCGGGATCGAGAAGCCGACACGAGTCTGTGGGAGATCCTGGCCCCCGATGGTCGGGTCCTGGCCAGCCGGGAGTTCGATCGGGCGTACGACGTCTGGGAGGTCCTGGAAGACGGAACGCTCCTGGCATCGTGGTATGTGGACGGTCCGGAAGCGCTTCCGGTCCGGATCCGGCTGAGACTCACGGGAGGAGCATGACACGAGGTGCGGTGGTCATCGTCGGCGTCGTGTGGGCCGTGAGCGCCTGCGCGAACCCGGAGCCTGGAGACACGACCGGAAACGGCCCCCGCGACGATCCGGAGAGCCCCCTCGAGCTGACGCGGATCCTCGACTATCCGGCGGGTGGGGCCGACCCGTATCCGCCCTGGACGCTCGTGACCGACGCGGCGATCTGGGGTGACGATCTGGTGGTCGCCGACGTGCGGAGTCCCGGGGTGTACGAATACGATCTGGTCGGGTCCTTCGTCCGTACGCTCGGGGGTGAGGGCGCCGGTCCGGGCGAGTATGAGTCCCCGCGGGATATCGTTCCTCTCCCGTCGGGGCGCCTCGTCGTCTGGGATCCGGGGAACGCCCGCGTCCTCAGCTACCATCCGGACGGATCGTCCACATCCTTCCGGGTGCACAGCACAACCTACTTCGCATCCGTCCGGACCCTCTTCTCGATCGGGGACTCGCTCATCCTGATCAGGGCGCGGAGAGAGAGGGATGACGGGGCGGAGTACGCGGACGGCACGCATCTCCTCGTCTACTCGTTGGCGGGCGAACTCGTCGATACCATGCTCTCCCCCCGGATCGACGCGCCGGCGCTTGCCGCCCCGCAGGAGGCTCTCTTCGGCAGCGCGGTTCCGTTCGCCCCCACGGTCAAATGGATCGTGACGGAGACCGGTGAGGTGGTCGCCACGACGGGGGAGTCATACGAAGTGCTCCGACTCACCCCGGACGGCGATACGCTCGGGGTCGTCCGCCGTGACGACGAACCGGTCCGTATCGATCCCGGCGAGCGCGAGGCGTGGAAGGCGGCCATGGAGTTCGCGGCGCGGCGACGCGACCCGAGCTGGTCGTGGCCGCGATCGCTCCCTTTCCCGGAAACCAAGCCGGTGATTTCCGGCCTCCGCCCCGTGGTGGGAGGAGGGTTCGCGGTGCTGCTCCACGGTCGCGGCGTGGAGTTCCCCGAGCTGCGGAGGGAGGGGGCTGTGCACTGGGGAGAGGCGCGCCAGGTCGATGTCTACTCTTCGGCGGGCTCCTGGATCGGATCGATCCGGTTGCCCGCCGAGGAGGGCGTGGTCCGGATTTCGCCGACGCATGTGGTCACGCGGCTGCGCGACGCCCTCGATCGAACCTATCTTCGGGTCTACGCCTTGGCGTCAGGGGAGTAGCGCCCGCTTCCGTGCCGACCGGAGCGATCCATGTCCGTATTTCTCACGATGCACGCGGTCACTCTCGCCTTCGCCTTCCAGGCACCCTGCGACGTCGGGACGTCCCCCTCACGCTGGCTCCCGGACGCGGGCGTGGAACCGATCGCGACCTACGGGACGGGCGAGAATGAGTGGCTCGTCCGGGTGGAGGGAATCGCGTCGCACCCCGACGGGGTGGATGTCTACGATCCGGGCCTCGGCTCGGTCGTCCGGCTCGACCGGGCGCTCGTGCGCCGCTCGGAGGTGGGACGAACCGGGAAGGGCCCGGGTGAGTTCAAGGCCTTCTACGTCCCCTTCTTCCCCGTGGCGTGGACCTACAATCATGCGGCGTCCACCGGCGACCGCTTCGCGGTCTACGACGGCGTGCAGATCGAGTGGTTCGATGCCGCCGGAGAACACCTCGGGCAATCCGTCCCGCCGGGCGCTGACCGATCATCCTTGAAACTCTTCGGGCTGCGGTATCTGAGGTTCGGGTCGTCGGGGCAGCTCTATCTCGCTGTCGACTCGCTCGTGGCCCGGGAGGCGCGGCGCTCCCTGGAGACCTGGGTCCTCGATGGGCCCGACGCTGACGCACGACACCTCTGGTCGCTCCCCCTTCCGCCGAAGGATCGCGCAGGCGAGCACGCTCGCGAGGCCCGGCCGCTGTGGGCGCTCGGCAGGGAGTGCGTCGTGGCGGTAGACGGGAGCTCGTCGGTGCTGCACGTCTTCGTGCTGCCCGAGCGGCGGGCCCTCCGCATACCTCTTCCCGACCACCCCGTCCCCGCCTTCGGGACGCTCCCGGTGG